>JBEKIN010000001.1:0-57234 GCA_050011735.1 Acidobacteriaceae bacterium
TCTTCGGACTGGAGCATCGTCGGCATTGGCGATTTCAATGACGACGGCAAAGCCGACATCCTGTGGCGCAACAGCACCACCGGACAGGTCTACCTCTGGCTGATGAACGGAACCACGATGACCAGCGGGGCGAGCGTCAGCTACGTCACCTCGGACTGGGTCATTCAGGGCATTGGTGCTTTCAATGGCGACGGCAAAGCCGACATCCTGTGGCGCAACAGCACGACCGGAGAGGTCTACATCTGGCTGATGAACGGGGCCACGCTGACGACCAGCGGGAGCCTAGGCTACGTCACTGCCGACTGGAGCATTCGGGGCGTAGGCGATTTCGACGGCGACGGCAAGAGTGACATCCTTTGGCGCGATACCGACGGGCAGGTCTACCTCTGGCTCGTGAACGGAACCGCGACTACGAGCACTGGCAGCGTCAGTTACGTCTCCTCCGACTGGGTTATTCAGGGTGTTGGCGACTACGACGGCAGCGGTCGAGCCGGCATCCTCTGGCGCAACAGCACCACCGAGCAGGTCTATATCTGGCTGATGAACGGAACGGCGTTGACGAGCAGCGGAAGCCCCGGCACCCCCGACGCTACCTGGCAAATAGCTCCATAAGCTCCATTAGGCAGGCTGGCCCGGGTCTCGATTTTGAGACCCGGGATTGCGCCCAGGGCCCTGCTTTTCCCTCGATCTCCGCGAAAACCCCAAAATGTGGAAAATTTGTCAAGCTTTTCGCGCACGGTACCAAAGTGTTGTCCCACATTCCAAGCCACTTCCACCACAATACTCTCAAAGATATTTGGCCGATTTTGGTGCTGGACTTGGTATCCTGATAATAAGGGGCAAAGAAAAAATTTCCCCCATCAGATCGAACAAAACAAGGCCGCCCAGCGCGGCCTTTTCCTTTTCCGGAGGTGAGGAATGGCAAGCTTCTGTGCACGCTCGACGCCCTGCGATACCCCTTGCCCCCCACCCAGGCAGCCAAAACGCCTCCGCAAGGGCCCCATTTTCAGCCACTTGCCACAGCCCAAAACGACCCCTCCAGAACCCGTGTCACCGCAACAACATGCCACAGTCCCCCCTGGGGGGGGAGGGGGGGTCCTTTTATCGGCTACCGGCTACCGGCCACTGGCTACTGCCTGCTTTTGAGGGCCTCTCGCAACTAACTTCTTTTCAATTACTTGCAACCAAAGGCCCTCAGGAGGAGATAACCAAGGTGCCTGGAATCAAACACTTAACAAAAACGTAAGGGGGAAGGGCTTTGTTCCGCTGAACGCTGAAACGCTTGCTCCGGTTCACACACTCGCCAAATCCAGCAGGGTGCGGTGCTCGACCTGCGCTTAGTTCTGGGAAATCTGGGCCTGCAACGCAGCGATCTGCGCTTCCGTCGCTGCCACAGCGGCCTGTTCGTCCTGGAGCGCCGTCTCCTCTGCCTGCAACTGAGCCGTCAGTGCCGCGGTTTTGGCGTTCGAGACCAGCTGACCGGGAATCTGCTTCGGATGGGTCAGATCCACTGTGCCGACGCCGGATGTGGCGCCCTGCGCCTGCTGGACCAATGTCTTTGCCTGTTGTCCCAGCATTCCTTTCAGGCTCTCGGCGTTCGCAGCGCCGCAAGTCAGGGGCAACATCGCCAGAACCACCAAAAACCGCATCGCAAACCGCGTCCGTGTTTTCATGGGGTGCCTCCTTTTCTTCAGCTTCTTTTCTTACCTCAACTCTCTGGCCCGTTTGAGAACGGATGCGAAGAAAGGATGCGCAATTTTTTTTCTGAGTGGTGCAAATCTGACCGAATCACCCGGCACCGCCGTTTGGCCGCAAAGCGGGTATGCTGGTGGGTTCGATGACTCAGGACCTGATGCGCGATACGGAACTGCTGGGCGAGGCCCTCGATCTCCTCGAGCGTCAGTTCGGCTCTCTTCCTCGATACGCGCCCGACGTTCCAGGCGAGGCCCGAATGACCTCCGTGCTCGCGGAAGCCGCCCACCGCATGGGCGACAACTTCCCTTATTTCCATCCTCTGTATGCCGGCCAGATGCTCAAGCCGCCGCATCCTGTGGCGCGGGCTGCCTATGCCATGGCCATGTGGCTCAACCCCAACAACCATGCCCTGGATGGCGGGCGGGCCAGTTCGCGGATGGAATGGGAAGCGGTACGTGAGATCGCCGCCATGTTCGGCTGGAGCGAATTCATCGGCCACCTGACCGGCGGCGGCACGCTCGCAAACCTGGAAGCGTTGTGGGTCGCCGGGCAGATGATGCCGGGAAAGAAGATTGTGGCGTCGGAGCAGGCCCACTATACGCACGAGAGAATCACGGCGGTGCTGCGGCTGCCATTCGCGTCCATTGCCTGCGATGAGAACGGTCGGATGGACCTCGCCCATCTGGAGGCAGCGCTGGCGTCGGGCGAGGTGGGAACGGTCGTCGCAACTCTGGGAACGACTGGGGCCGGTGCAGTCGATCCGCTGCCCGCAATTCTGGATTTGCGGGAAAAATACCGCTTCCGGCTGCACGTGGACGCCGCCTACGGCGGCTATTTTCGGTTGGCTTCGAACCTGGCCGACCACGCGGCGGGCGCCTTCGAGCGCATCACGGAGGCGGACTCGATTGTGGTCGATCCGCACAAGCACGGGCTGCAACCCTATGGCTGTGGCTGCGTGCTGTTTCGCGATCCGGCGATGGGAAGGTGGTACAAGCACGACTCGCCCTGCACCTATTTCACTTCGCAGGAACTGCACATTCACGATGGGCTCCCGAAGGCGGGAGCCAGTTGTGCAGTTGGGTCGTTCGCGGCTGAGCTGTTTGCCGAGGGCTCTCTGCATCTTGGGGAAATCAGCCTCGAATGCTCCCGCGCAGGGGCGTCGGCCGTCGCGCTGTGGACGACACAACGGCTGTTGCCGCTGGTGCGAGGCGGTGAATTCGCGAAGGGCCTGGAGAGATGCCGCGAGGCGGCTCTGCAGTTCCGCAACATCGTCGCAGCAGATGCCTCGTTTGTGCCGGGGCCGGCGCCCGACCTCGACATTGTGGTTTGGGCGGTGCGTGCGGCGACGCCCGCCGAGTCGTCACGGCGGGCGCAGGAGGTGTTCGACCGGGCTGCGAAGCACAATCTGCACCTGGCGTTGGCGCAGATGCCGCCACGCCTATTTCCGGAAGCGGGCTGGACGGGCGAAAACCAACCGAGCACCGTCACCTGCCTGCGCTCGGTCCTGATGAAACCCGAGCATCTCGCATGGGTCGACGAAATCGGCCTGCGCCTGCGGAATGCCCTATGACTGCAAACATCTCCGCCGAATCCAGCCTTGGGCCGTTGCGAATTCGGGCGGCGCGTCTATTCTTACCGTAAAGACAAATATCGGGTTTTCCGGTCTTTTTTACGGAGGAAAATGGGTCCTGCATGCTCGATGTAAACGGTATTAAACGAAAGCACGTGGAGCGATTTGGGGCCGAGCCCGCGATCTTTGTCGCTCCTGGGCGGGTCAACCTCATCGGCGAGCACACTGACTACGCAGGCGGATTTGTCATGCCTGCAGCCATCGATTTCGGCACCCTGGCAGCTATAAGCCCGCGCAACGACGGTCGTGTCGTGATCTGGTCAGAGAACTTCCAGGAGCAGGTTAGCCACCAGATCGACGGGCTGCCCAAGAATGGCGGTGGCCACTGGTCCGGCTATCCATTGGGCGTGGTAAAGATCCTGCGCGACGCCGGCTTCCCGGTCCCATGCCTCAGCCTGACCGTCCAGGGCGACGTACCGCTGGGTGCTGGACTCAGCTCCTCGGCCTCCATTGAAGTTGCGACTGCGCTGGCCGCTCTCAGTCTGACGAAGGCAGATCCCGCGCGTGAGGAGATCGCAAGGCTCTGCCAGCGTGCGGAGAATGTCTACGTCGGCGCATCCTGCGGCATCATGGACCAGTTCATCGCCTGCCGCGGCGCGGAGAATCATGCGCTGCTCCTCGACTGCCGCTCTCTGGAATATCGCCTCGCACCCATTCCTGAGACGATCAGTCTGGTCATCGCGAACACAATGGTGAAGCACGCCATTGCCGGCGGCGAATACGGCATCCGCCGCGCCGAGGTTGAGGAGGGAACTGCGATCCTCCGCAGTCATCGTCCTGAGATTCAGCTGCTCCGCGATGCGACGACCAGGGATCTGGAGCAGTGGGGCGACGAGATGCCCGGGAATGTGCTCCGCCGCTGCCGTCACATCATTACCGAGAATCTGCGCACTGTGGCTGCAGCCGACGCTCTTGCCGCGGGAAACCTGAAGAAGCTGGGCGATCTGATGGCAGCGGCTCATGCCAGTTATCGCGACGACTTTGAAGCCAGCTGCGAGGAAGCCGACATTATGGTCGAAGCGGCGCAGCGGTTGCCCGGGCTCGTCGGGGCGCGTCTTACCGGAGGCGGATTCGGCGGATGCACGGTCAATCTCGTGCAAGCGGACCTGGCCCAGGACTTTGCCGCGCGCCTTTATGATGAATATCGCGCCCGAACCGGGATCGACGCTGAAATCTACCGCTGTCATGCCTCGGCCGCTGCGCACGCGCTCGGGGTCGCTGTCGTCGACGGTCCCGCTTAGCCGAATCTGCTTTTCGACAGGGCGCAAGTATTCCACAGAAGGGTCATACCGACACCTCTGGCGCCGATGTAACAATCACAACGGGCTGGCGGGGACTTCGTGCCTGACGGAAGATGTCATATCCTGAAAGGACAGTTGCACCTGGGCAGGCCGGAGAAAACGTTTTAGCGATGCGTTTTATCAATCGTTCCCAGTACCTATCCCCAGAGGAACCAGGCGAAGGTGGCATGGTCGCCTATTTCTCCATGGAAATCGCGGTGATGCCGGAGTTCCCGACGTACAGCGGGGGCCTCGGCGTGCTGGCCGGGGATACGCTTCGCGCCGCCGCCGACATGGGCTTGCCCTTGGCCGCCGTCACTCTGGCCCATCGCAAAGGCTACTTCCGCCAGCAACTGGATGCCACCGGCGTTCAAACTGAGGAGCCCCAGCCGTGGAGTCCGGAAACCATTCTGGCGGCGGAAGAACCGGTCGTCAGCGTCACCATCGAAGGCCGCCCGGTCGCGGTCCGCGCATGGCGCTACGACATGGAAGGCGTCACCGGGCACCGTATTCCTGTTTATTTTCTTGATACCAATCTGGAACAGAACGACCCAACCGATCGCACTCTGACCGATCACCTCTACGGCGGCGACGCGGACTACCGCCTGCGCCAGGAGGCAATCCTCGGCATCGGCGGCGCGCGCCTGCTGCGCGCTCTCGAATACGAGCCCTCGGTTTACCACATGAACGAGGGTCACGCCGCTCTGCTCACCATCCCTGTACTGGAGCAGGAACTGCACGGCGCCGGTCTGCAGACGGCCACCGAGCGCAACATTGAAGCCGTGCGCCGCCGCTGCGTTTTCACCACGCACACGCCCGTGCCAGCGGGGCACGATCGCTTCTCCGGCGATCAGGCCTATCGCATCCTTGGCACGGAACGCGCGGGCATGCTGGAGCATTTCGGCTGTTTCCACGACGGACTGCTCAACATGACCTACGTTGCCCTGCGCTTCTCGCGATTCGTCAACGGCGTGGCTATGCAGCATGGCAAAGTGTCCCGGCAGATGTTCCCGGAGTACACCATCGACGCCATCACCAACGGCGTCCACGCCGGCACCTGGACTGCGCCTTCCGTCCAGGCGATCTTCGACCGGCATCTACCGCGCTGGCGGCAGGACAATGTCACGCTGCGCTACGCCATCGACATTCCCGAAAATGAAATCGTCGAGGCCCATGCCGCTTCCAAGCAGGCGCTCATCGATGCCGTGAAGGCGGCCACCGGCGTGGAGATGCGGCCCGAAGTCTTCACCATCGGCTTTGCCCGTCGCGCCGCGACCTACAAACGCGCCGATTTGCTGCTCACCGATCCTGAGCGCCTGGTGCGCATGGCGGAGAAATTCGGCGGCATGCAGCTCGTCTACGCGGGCAAGGCTCACCCTGCCGACGAGCCAGGCAAGGCGAAAATTCGTCGCGTGATCGAACTGGCCAAGGAACTGCGCGACACGCCTCTCAGCATCGTCTACCTCGAGAATTACGAGTGGAAGCTCGGCGCGCTGCTCACCGGCGGCGTCGACCTGTGGCTCAATACCCCGCGACGCCCCTATGAGGCCTCCGGAACCAGCGGGATGAAAGCCGCGCTCAACGGCGTGCCCAGCCTCAGCATTCTCGACGGATGGTGGATTGAAGGCTGGATCGAAGGGGTCACCGGCTGGGCCATCGACGACCACGACGACGAGCCCGGAGAAGCCCTGTCCCTTTATGAGCACCTGGAGAAGCTGATCCTTCCGCTGTTCTGCAAAGACACAGGACAGTGGCGGCGCATCATGCGGTCCACGATTGCCCTCAACGGATCCTTCTTCAATACGCAACGCATGCTGGAACAGTACGTCATCAATGCTTACTTCCCGGAGCGGCGCGTGGAGAAGATCTCCGAATCGCCTGAGCCTGATCTCGAGAAGACCGTCGCCGGATAGGAATCTGTCAGGCGCGTCGAGAGGGTTCGACGCGCCTGCGGTAACGTGGGCCGACGCTGATTCCTTCGTCGCGGCATGCAAATCTGCGATGCTATACTTGCGCTGAAATTCTGCAATCTCGTCCACAACAGTGTTGACGGGCCGCAAACAGTGCCTTTGCGGCTCTGTTCACTCGGTTTTGCATCCGGAACCATGGGAGAGATTCCTTTGAACCAGTCATCCGTGCAGCAGGTGGCGCCGGAAGTCTCCCGGCGGCCGCTCTGCGTCGATCTGGATGGAACCCTGGTCAAAAGCGACACGTTGATGGACTCTCTGCTGCTTTTGGTGCGCAGCCGCCCCCTGGCGGCGCTGCAGCTTCCGTTCTGGGTCCTCCGCGGCAAAGCCGCCTTCAAGGCCGAAGTCGGCGCTCGCGTCTCCCTTGACGTGCGCCATCTGCCCTACAACCGCTCCGTCATCGAATACCTCGAAATCGAGCGTGGCGAGGGTCGCAAGCTGTATCTGGCTACCGGCGCGGATCAGCAGCTGGCAGCCCGCATTGCGGACCATCTGGGATTGTTCGACGGCGTACTTGCCAGCGACGGAAAAACGAATCTGACGGCCGGCAACAAGCTCGACGGCCTGCGCAAAACCTTTGGCGATGAGGGCTACGACTACATCGGCAACGCGGGGCCCGACCTTCCCCTGCTGCAACATGCGGGAGCGGCGATGATCGCCAATCCGGCCCCCGCGCTGCGCGCTCGCCTGCGCTCGCGCGGCGTCGCCGTCGACCGGGAATTCCGGGATCGCATCGCGCCCGCGAAGGCTGCCTTGAAAGCGATTCGGCTGCATCAGTGGGCGAAGAATGTGCTGATCTTTCTGCCCATGCTGCTCGCGCACGTTCTCCGCACCAGCGTCTTCGGGGATGCGGCCATTGCTTTTGTCAGTTTCAGCCTCTGCGCCTCGTCCACTTACATCGCCAACGATCTGCTCGACATTGAATCGGACCGGCGTCACCCCACCAAGCGCGCCCGGCCTTTTGCCTCTGGCGATTTGTCCGTGATGACCGGCGTGCTCCTCAGCGTCGCTTTCCTGGCGGGAGGGGTCGCGATCGCCGCCGCATTTCTTCCCCGCGGCTTCCTGCTGTGGATGTTTCTCTATCTGGTGGCGACGCTCTCCTATTCGCTGGTCCTCAAGCGGATCGTGCTGGTCGACGTGATCATGCTGGCCGGTCTATATACGGTCCGGATGCTCGCCGGCGCTTCTGCCACCAGGGTCGACATATCCCCGTGGCTGGCAGCTTTTTCCGTCTTCCTGTTCCTCAGCCTCGCCATGGTCAAGCGCTTCAGCGAGTTGCAGAACGCGCGCGCACGCGGGCAGGCCCTCGCCAACGGCCGAGGTTATCTCCTCGGAGACATCGAACAGCTGCGGAGTTTCGGAACTTCCAGCGCCTACACCGCCATCGCAGTCTTCCTGTTTTATATCCACGCTCAGGAAGTCAGCAGTCTCTACATTCACTCCAACCGGCTGTGGCTTATCGCGCCGCTCATGATTTTCTGGCTGAGCCGGGTGTGGCTCCTGGCCTCGCGCGGCGAGCTCGACGAAGACCCCGTCATTTTTGCCGTTACCGATCCTCTGAGCCTGCTGACCGGCCTCGCGGTTGCGGCGATTGCAGCCCTTGCAGCCCTGTAGCGCTCAAGAAAGTGACGATTCATGGGTAAGTCAGACAGCAAAGCGGAACAAACCCCACAATTCGAATCCTGGGGTCGCTATCCGCAGTTCCACGCCGATGTTGTTCCACTTCACTGGGCCACCGACTTTCCCCTAAAGCCACCCCCGGGCACACCGCAATTGCCCGTCGGGCTGGGCCGCAGCTACGGCGACGTCTGTCTGCTGGAGAATGGCCTCCTGCTGCAGACCGCGGGAATGGACCGGCTCCTTCATTTCGATCAGGCGACCGGCATGCTGCGCTGCGAGGCGGGTGCCACGCTCCAACAGATTCTTGACTTTGCGGTTCCCCGCGGCTTTTTTCTGCCGGTCACGCCCGGAACGAAATATGTAACGGTGGGCGGTGCCATCGCCAACGACATTCACGGCAAGAACCATCATGTCGCCGGCACTTTTGGCCGGCATGTCCTGCGTTTCGAGCTAGTGCGCTCCGACGGCACCCGCTTCGTCTGCAGCCCCATTGAAAATCCCGAGTGGTTTGCCGCCACCATCGGCGGCATGGGGCTCACCGGACTTATGACCTGGGCCGAAATTCACCTCCGCCCCATCGTTTCCCGCCGGATCGATTATCGCGGCGACAAGTTTCACGGTATCGACGAGTTCTTCGCGCTCTCCCAGGCGGCGTCCAGCGAATACACGGTGGCCTGGATCGACTGCGTTTCCACGGGCCGCAACTTCGCGCGCGGCATTTTCATGCAGGGCGATCACTCCGAAACTCCGGGACCCCTCACCAGAAGCAAGGAGCCAAAACTCACGTTTCCTTTCGACCTGCCCGAGTTCGCGCTCAACCGCTTTTCGATGGCAGCCTTCAACTCCCTGTACTTCCACAAGCAGCTGGGTCGACAAAAGGTCGGCCCAGTCGATTACGAACCATTCTTCTATCCCCTCGATGCGGTCCTGCATTGGAATCGCATGTACGGGAAAAATGGCCTGGTCCAGTTCCAAAACGTCCTTCCCCACGAAAGCGGCCGCGAGGGCATGCTCGAAATCCTTAGGGCCATCACCCAATCCGGACTCGCCTCGTTTCTAGCCGTGATTAAGTTCTTCGGAGACGTTCCTTCTGTCGGCGCCATGTCCTTCCCGGTGCCCGGCGTGATGCTGGCCCTCGATTTTCCCATTCGCCGCCACGTTACTTTCGACCTTGTCGACCGGCTGGCGCGCATCACCCTCGAGCACGGCGGCCGTATGTATTCCGCCAAGGACGCGCGTATGACCGCCGCCCAGTTCCAGGCCTTCTATCCGCAGTGGCAGGACTTCGCTCGTTATGTCGATCCAGGCTTCGACTCCGCCTTCTGGCAACGCGTCACCGGACGGAGGCCTCTCGATGGCTGATCGATCCGCCGTCGCATCCTCAAGGCGGGTCCTCGCGCTCGGCGCTACCTCCGCCATCGCCGAGGCCACACTCCGCCTGCTGGCTGAGCAGCACGCCACGTTCTTTCTCGTCGGCCGCAATTCACAAAGGCTGGCAGCTGTGCGCAACGACCTGCTCACCCGAGGCGCGACCGGGGCCACCACCTTCACCGCCGATCTCGATAGCACCGCCGCCCACCCCGCCATGCTGGCGCACGCGGCCACGGCGCTGGGAGGAATTGACCTGGCCTTCCTCGCTCACGGTGTGCTCGGCGATCAGTCTGAAGCGGAAAAAAGCTATGCCGCTGCCGAAGCGATCCTGCGCACCAACTTTCTGTCAGCCGTTTCGCTGGTGACCTGGCTCGCCAACTACTTTGAGACGGAACGCCGCGGCGCCATCGCTGTCATCTCCTCGGTGGCTGGTGATCGTGGCCGCAAGAGCAATTACGTCTACGGCGCCTCCAAGGGCGGCCTCGACATCTTCCTCGACGGCGTGCGCAACCGCATCGACCGCGCCGGCGTGCACGTTCTCACCATCAAGCCGGGATTCGTGGCCACGCCGATGACCGCGCACCTCCCGAAGAACGCGCTCTTTGCCGAGCCGGCCCAGGTCGCAAAGCATATCGTCCGGGCCATCGAAAAGCGCAAAGACGTGGCCTATGTCCCGCCTTTCTGGGCCCTGATCATGCTGGTGGTTCGCAACATCCCCAGGCGCATTTTCAAGAAGATGAATATGTAGCCGGGCGTGCTAATGGCGGCCGAAATCTGCATCGGGTACTCCTTCGACAACATCTATTCAGTAAGCTGATACGCTGCCTCCGAGGTCTTTTTCGTAGGTCCAGTCGTCTTCACAAACGTACAGCCGTTGTCACGCTTCAAATTCCTTACCAACAGGCAAAGGATGGATACTGTTGTCAGCGAGATTTGTGTCCCCCAACCGTCAGAACTGACGATTCTCCGGCATTTCGCATTTTTCACCGCAGTATCTCGGTCACCGCGAAAGCCGCTCACCGCAGGAGACGCTGAACCGTTATGTGGATAGTCCGCCTCGCGCTGCGACGGCCGTACACGTTTGCCGTGGTCGCGCTCCTGTTGATGGTTCTCGGGCCGCTGGCTGTCGTCAATATGCCGGTGGATATCTTCCCCAACATCGACATTCCCGTCGTCACCATGCTCTGGAACTACGCGGGCTTTTCGCCGGAACAGATGGCGAGCCGCATCGTCACGCTCAGCGAGCGCTCCCTCACCACCACCGTTAACGACATCGAGCACACCGAGTCGAATTCGCTGAATGGCATCGCGGTCGTCAAAATCTTTTTCCAGCCCGGCGTCAATATCGGTAATGCCGTGGCTCAGGTTACCGCGGGCGCGCAAGCCCAGCTTCGCCAACTGCCCCCCGGAACCACGCCGCCGCTGGTCATCCAGTACAACGCCTCCAGCGTCCCCATCGTTCAGCTTGGACTTTCCGGGCAGGGTCTCTCGGAAATGCAGCTCAACGACTACGGCCTCAACTTTATCCGCACCCAGCTCGTCACCGTGCCCGGCGCCGGTATTCCCTATCCCTACGGCGGCAAGCAGCGCCAGGTCCAGGTCGACCTGAACCTCTCCGCGCTGCAATCCAAAGGTCTCTCGCCTGCCGATGTGGTCAACACGATCGGCGCGCAGAATCTCATCCTCCCCGCCGGAACCATGAAGATCGGGCCGTTCGAATATCAGCTTGAGACCAACAGCGCCCCAAGCACCATTCCGGGACTGAACGATCTGCCTATTCGTCAGGTGAACGGCGCAATGGTCTACATCCATGACGTCGCTCACGTCCGCAACGGCTTTCCTCCTCAGACCAACATCGTCCGCGTGGACGGCCAGCGTGCTGCGCTGCTCTCCGTCATCAAGACTGGGAATGCCTCCACGCTCAACATCGTGAAAGGTATTATCGCCAAGGCTGACGGCCTGAAATCCCAGCTCCCTCCGCAGTTCAGGATCACCCCCCTCGCCGATCAGTCCATCTTCGTGCGCGCCTCCATCGACGGCGTCGTGCACGAAGGCATCATCGCCGCTTGCCTTACAGCGGTCATGATCCTCATCTTTCTCGGCAGCTGGCGCAGCACGCTCATCGTCGCCGTTTCCATTCCATTGTCGATCCTCACGTCGCTGCTCACGCTGAGCGCGCTGGGCGAGACCATCAACATCATGACGCTCGGCGGCCTCGCCCTGGCCGTCGGCATTCTCGTCGACGACGCCACCGTCGAAGTCGAGAACATCAACCGCAACCTCGAGCAGGGCAAAGCCATTGAGCAGGCGATTCTCGACGGCGCTGCCCAGATCGCCGTTCCCGCCCTCGTCGCCACCATCTCCATCTGCATCGTCTTTGTGCCGATGTTCTTACTCAGCGGCGTGGCAAAGTACCTGTTTGTGCCCCTCGCCGAAGCGGTCTGCTTCGCCATGCTCGCCTCCTACCTGCTCTCGCGCACCGTGGTTCCCACCATGGCGAAATACCTTCTGCGCGAGCATGACCCCCAGGAGGGCGAACGGAAGCGGCAGACCCTGAACCCCTTCACCCGTTTTCAGCTCGCTTTCGAAAGCCGCTTCGAAAAATTTCGGCATGGCTACCGCCGCATCCTCGAGCTCTGCATTCACCACGCCGGCGTCTTCATCATCCTGTTCTTCGTCCTCAGCATGGGCTCTGCTGCCCTGCTCTACCCCTTCCTCGGCGAAGACTTTTTCCCCACGGTCGACAGCGGCCAATTCAAGCTTCACATCCGCGCCAGAACTGGCACGCGCATTGAAGACACAGCTGCGCTCTGCGACCGGATCGACAACTCCATCCGCCAGATCATTCCGAAGAACGAACTGGTCACGATCATCGACAACATCGGTCTGCCCTACTCCAGCATCAACCTGTCGTACTCAAACTCAGCTCCGGTGGGCCCCGGCGACGCCGACATCCAGGTCTCGCTCGCCGAGAAGCACCATCCGACTGACGATTACGTGGCGCGGTTGCGCGAAGAACTGCCGCGGCGTTTTCCCGGCACCGAGTTTTACACGCTGCCCGTCGACATGGTGACGCAGATCCTCAACTTCGGCTTGCCTGCGCCCATCGACATTCAGATCGTTGGGCCGAACCAGCAGGGCAACCTTGAGTTTGCGCAAAATCTGCTCAACCGGATCAAGTATGTTCCCGGCACCGCCGACATGCGCATCCAGCAGCCCTTCGACAACCCCCGACTGCAGATCAATGTGAACCGCACCATGGCGCAAGGCGCCGGCCTCGCGCAGCGCGATGTTGCCCAGAGCCTCCTCGTCGCCGCCAGCGGCAGCTTCCAGACTTCGCCCACCTACTACCTCGACCCGCGAAACGGGGTCGAATACAGCATCGCCGTCCAGGCGCCCCAATATGGGCTGGACACGATGCAGGATCTGCGCAATATCGCCGTTACGGCGGGCAGCGGCGCAGGCACCGGTGGCTCTATGGTCCCCAACAGTGGCTCCAATGGCGCGGGTGCACCGCCTTCCTCCGGCCCCGTCGGCGGCCAGCCCATTCAGATTCTCGGCAACGTTGCCGGCATCGAGCCCGGACAGGAACCAGCGACGGTTACGCATTACAACATCACTCCGGTCATCGATATTTACGGCAACGTCGTGGGCACCGACCTGGCCAGCGTCAGCAAGGGCATCCAGAAAATCGTCGACCAGCAGCAGTCGCATCTCCCGCGCGGCTCGCGCATTGTCGTGCGCGGCCAGGTCCAGACGATGCGCACTTCGTTTGAGGGCCTGCTCGGTGGCCTCATCTTCTCGATTCTTCTCGTCTATTTGCTCATCGTCGTCAACTTCCAGTCGTGGCTCGATCCCTTCATCATCGTCTGCGCCCTGCCCGCCGCCATCTCCGGTATTGTCTGGTTCCTGTTCATCACTCACACCCGCCTCAGCGTCCCTGCGCTCACGGGCGCGATCATGTGCATGGGCGTAGCAACCTCGAACTCGATTCTCGTCATCACCTTCGCCCGCGAGCAGCTGGAAGAAACCGTCGGCGATGCCTCGCTCTCCGCGCTGAACGCCGGTTTCGTCCGCTTCCGGCCGGTGCTCATGACCGCGCTGGCCATGATCCTCGGCATGATTCCCATGTCCCTCGGCCTCGGGTCCGGCGGCGAGCAGAATGCGCCCCTCGGACGCGCCGTCATTGGCGGCCTGCTCTTCGCCACCGTATCGACCCTGTTTTTCGTACCAACCATCTTCAGCGTGCTGCACGGACGACTCGAGCGCCGCCACAACGAACGCGAATCGCGTCGCCACGCCCACAAAAAACAGCTTGTGACCGGGAGCTAACCCATGACCGAACCTGAACAGCCCCACTCAAACCCGACCCCGAACCATCACGGTCCCGCAAGCCACGGTGATGAAGACGACCGTCCGCCGATTTCAGGACGCAAGGCGATTCTGGTGCTGACCGTCGTGCTCGTTGTGGCTGCGATTGTGGCTGTTGCGGAGCTCATCCCACGCCTGCGCGCGGAAAAGACGCTGAAGACGCGCACCAGTGACCTCGCTCTGGCCAACGTCCTCGTCGACAAACCCAAACTCGGCGAGCCCAGCCAGGAAATCGTTCTGCCCGGCAACATGTTTGCTTATGTCGACTCGCCCATCTATGCGCGCACCGATGGATATCTCGAGAAATGGTACTTCGACATCGGCGCGCATGTGCGCAAGGGACAATTGCTCGCCACCATCGCCAGCCCCGAAGTCGATCAGCAGCTCGCTCAGGCCGAAGCCGACCTGGCCACAGCGGAAGCCAATGCCGGCTACGCGAAGCGGCAGGCCAGCCGTTACACCGATCTGCTGGCCAGCAATGCCGTCGCGAAGCAGGATACGGAGAACTTCGTCACTCAGGCGGCTTCCACGACCACGCAGGTGAAGTCGGCCCAGGCCAACGTCCAGCGGCTCGAGCAGCTCACCGGCTTTGAAAGCGTCTATGCGCCCTTCGACGGCATCGTCACCGCGCGCGGCGTGGATATCGGTACGCTGATCAACTCCGGATCCGGTACTTCCAGCGGACGCGAGATGTTCCATATGGATGACGAGCACATCATGCGCGTCTACGTGAATGTTCCGCAGGTCGATTCGCCTTCCTGCACGCCGGGAACTCCCGCCGACCTGACCCTGGAGGAATATCCGGGCCGCCGCTTCCACGGCCAGTTCGTGCGCACCGCGCGCGCCATCGACCCCGCCTCGCGAACCTTGCTCGTCGAAGTCGATGTGCCCAATCATGACGGCACGCTCGTCCCCGGCGCTTATACCGAAGTCCATTTCCAGTTGAAGGTCACCAGGCAGACCCTGATTCTCCCGGTCTCTACGCTGCTCTTCCGGCAGGAAGGTCTGCGCGTGGTCACTGTGCTCCACGGGAGCAATGGCGACACAGCGAGGCTCGTGCCCATCACCATCGGGCAGGATGACGGCCGCGTAGTGCAGGTCATCGAGGGCCTGACCCCCGACGATGAAGTCGTCCAGAATCCTCCCGACTCCATCGTGGACGGGGAACAGGTCCGCGTCGTCACGCCCAGCAACGGCGGCGTTCCTGGAGCGCCACCGTCGGAGGCGAACCCAAACCAGGGCAACCAGAGCCCGGAGGGCGATGAATGATCCGCATTCGCCCTGGGCTGCTCATAACGGCGTTTGCGTCCTCCGCAACGGTGCTCCTGCTCGCTGGCTGCACTGTAGGGCCCAACTACCATCGTCCCGATGCGGCTACGGCTCCCGCGTGGAAGGAGAACTCCGTGCCGCCGCCCAATCCTCCCGACGGCACCTGGAAGCAGGCCGAGCCCAGCGATGGAACGCTGCGCGGTCAATGGTGGGATCTCTACGGCGATCCACAACTGAGTGTCCTGGAGGCCAAGGTCGCTGTCTCCAACCAGACTCTGCGCGCGGCCATGGAGCAGTATTTTCAGGCGCGCGAGCAGGTGCGGGTTGCGCGTTCGCAATATTTCCCGACCCTCTCCGCAGGGCCGTCGATCGGGCGCACTCGTGAGTCGTACAACCAGCCCAACACGACAAAAGGACTCACCGACTACCAGTTCAACACCTTCTCCGTCGCCGGCCAGGCGCAATGGGAGCCGGACCTGTGGGGCCAGGTCCGCCGCACGGTCGAAGAGACGCGCGCCAACGCTCAGGCATCCGCTGCGATGCTGGCCAACGTGGATCTCAGTCTGCGCGCGGAGCTCGCCGTCGACTATTTCCAGCTGCGCGGCCTCGATGCGCAGAGGCAGCTGCTCGATAACACGGTCAAGTCGTATGAAGATTATTTGCAACTGACACAGATACGCTTTAAGGGCGGCGTGGCCACTGAGTCCGATGTGGCCCAGGCCCAGACCCAGCTCGAAACCACGCGCGCCCAGGATATCGATGTCGGCGTTGCTCGCGCTCAATATGAACACGCCATCGCTACGCTGGCCGGGACTCCTGCATCGGTCTTCAGCCTTCCCGGGACGCCTCTGGGCGAGCAGATTCCGCCCATCCCGATCGGTGTCCCCTCGCAACTGCTCGAGCGCCGGCCCGACATCGCCGCCGCCGAGCGCCAGGCGGACGCGGCCAATGCCCAGATTGGCGTCGCGATCGCCGCGTATTACCCCAACATTTCGCTCACTGGTACAGGCGGCTTTGAAAGCGGCAACCCCGGCACATGGATTCAAGGCCCGAGCGAAATGTGGTCACTCGGCGCTTCCGCCGTGGAGCTGCTCTTCGATGCCGGCCGCCGCCACGCCGTTACCCAGCAGGCGCGCGATGCGTACGAGCAGCAGGTTGCCAATTACCGCCAGACCGTGCTCGCCGCCTTCCAGGATGTGGAAGACAATCTTGCGGCCATTCGCACCCTCGATCAGGAATCTGCGCAGCAAAATTTGGCCGTCGCAGCCGCCGAGCGTTCGCTGGCCATCAGCACCAACCGCTACAAAGGGGGCGTCACCACCTACCTCGAAGTGCTGACTGCGCAGACCGCGCAACTCTCCGATCAGCGAACTCTGGCGGACATCGCGACGCGCCAGTTTGTCGCCAGCGTGCAGCTTGTCCGTGCTCTGGGTGGCGGCTGGGACACGACCCAGCTCCCCAAACTGTAACCGTTGCTGAACTAATTGGCCGTCGGCTGCGTCTCAAAAACCTGCGTCGCCGTGCCGCCGGCAATGCGGTAGATGGTGAACTGCCGGTAGGTCTGCCCGCGCAGCTCGAAGATCAGGTCCGCGCGCCCGTTGCCCTCGGTGTCCACGGCATCCACCAGGCGATATCGCGGCGCAATATCCAGTGCGTTGTCGCTGGTCACCTGCTTCAGCAGCACCTTGGGCTGCCCATAGAAATCGGGCTGCGCGACAATCGTCACGTATTTCGCCGGCGCTCCCGTCGAGCGTGCGGTGAGGACCATGGTGGCCCCGCCGCCAAAACTCAGGCTGTAACACCGGAAATCCTCATCGGCCAGCGCCGACGGAGCAGGTGCGGCTGGCGCGTGCGCCCTGCGATGCGCTGCGCTCGCGGTCTTCGTAGTCGTAGCCGCCGTGGTTGCCGGTGGAACAATCGCCTGCTGCGCGATCGTTTCCAGTGCCGCCTTCATCTTGTTCTCATCGTCCGGATTCGACCACGTGAACACCAGGGACTCCGTGTCCCCCGCGCGATCGTCCGAGATGCCCGCCATCTGGTTCATGTCCGGAGGCAGCCCGAACAGTGCGGTCGGCTTATCCAGCTTCGACTGATCCACCGGCGCCGTGTATCCCAAGTGCGGCCGATCTGGATCGATCGCCGGCTGTGCGCCGGCCACTTCTCCGGACGCATTGGACCGCCGGTGAAACGTTGGCCGATCCGCGTCGACGTCCGGCTGGCTCGAGGTTGAAGAACTGGCACCTGCGCTGCCTGACCCCGAATCGCCGCCGCTCGGGCGCGGGTGCAGCGTTGGCCGGTCCGGATCGACCGGAGGCGCATTCTGCGCGCTGGTCCCCGTCCCGGAACCCGCGCCGGCGGTGGCCTCGGTCCCGGCCTGGTTCTGCTCGTCCGCCGGCCGATGCGCAAAGTGCGGCTTGTCCGGATCGACGTCCCTCACCTCATAGGTGTGTCCGCTCTTTGCCGGCGATGCCTTCGGCTTGGGAGCAGGCGGCGCTTCAAAGCTGCCCACGCCGATCCACAGCCCGGCGAGATCCTCCGAGTCTTTTATGTTGAAAAATCCCTTTGGCTTTCCCGCCGTTTCCAGCTCATACTGCGTGCCCGAAAGGACTGCCAGAGGCGCAGGCTGCGCCAGGTAGAGCCCGCCCGGCTGGTACTGCATGCCGTCCCAAATAACAATCGGCACCAGCCGGCTCTCTTTAATTTTGCCGAGATCCCCGGTGTATTCCAGAATCGCCGTGGCGCGAAGGTGCGTCCCGTTCTGCTGCTCCGCCTCATCTACATGCCCTGGATACTGTGCATACGCAGGAAGGCCACACGCTGCGGCCACCGCTGCGATCCAAGCCAACCTAAAACATCCTGTGCGAACCCGTGACATAATCCTCACTGCTACAAGACAATTTTAATCGTCCGCCGCTGCACGGACATTGCACCTGCTTTTTGAAGGGGAAAAATGGAAATCAACGACAAAGTTGCCGATTTTACGCTCCAGGACGACTCGGAGAAGACCATCCATCTGAAGGATTTCGCCGGCAAGCCGGTCGTTCTCTTCTTCTATCCGAAAGCCGATACCCCTGGCTGCACCATCGAGGCTTGCGGGTTTCGCGACCAGTTCAAAAAGATCCAGAACACCGGCGCCATCGTCCTCGGCATCTCCCGTGACACGCCAGCGGCGCAGAAGAAGTTCCGCGAAAAGTACGACCTGCCGTATCCCCTCCTTGCTGATGTAGACGAAACCGTTTGCAAACAGTTTGACGTGCTGAAGGAAAAGAATATGTACGGCAAGACGGTCATCGGCATCGAGCGCACCACCTTCCTGATCGGCCCTGACCAGCGCCTGCTCAAAATCTTCCCCAAAGTGAAGCCCGAGGGCCATGCCGAGGAGGTCCTCGCGGCGGTGAAAGGGCTGCCGTCCAGCTAAATGGCGAAGTTTCCCGTCCTGCCGCGCGAGTTCTACCTCGACCCTCCCGATGTCGTTGCGCAGGGTCTTCTCGGCAAGGTCCTGGTGCGGCGATATGAGGGGAAGCGCCTCACTGGCCGCATTGTCGAGGTGGAGGCCTACTTTGGCCTCGAAGATCCTGCCGCGCACACCTTTGCCGGCAAGACCGAGCGCAACGAGGTCCTCTTTGGCCCTCCTGGTTTCGCCTACGTTTACTTCATCTACGGCATGCACTTCTGCCTGAATTTCTCCTGCGAGCCCGATGGCCAGCCAGGAGGTGTGCTGCTGCGGGCGCTTGAGCCGCTTGAAGGACTGCGGACCATGGCCCGCCTGCGAGGGATCGCTTCCACCGTGAATCCTCGCCTTCTCACCTCCGGACCAGGCCGCCTCTGCCAGGCTCTCGACATCGAGCGGGAGACGCACAACGGCATCGACGTCACCAGCTCCCGCTCCGGCCTGCATGTTGAAGACGACGGCTTTGCGACGCCGGAGATCGTCGCCTCCCCTCGAATCGGCATCCGCAAAGCGGCGGAGCGGCCGCTCCGTTTTGCTATCGCTGGCAACCGATTCGTCTCAAAATGAATGCTCTGTCACCTCAGGATCGACGGAAAAGGTCGTCGGTGGGTGTTGTGTACCATGATTTACAGGCGAAGCTTCTCCAGGTTCCAGTCCAACTCTTCAGGAAACGCATTGATGCAGAGCAAGTTGTTCGTCGCTGCAGTCTTTTCGCTCTCTCTCTCCACGCAGCCGCTCCTCGGTCAGCAATCGCCGGCACCCGCCGGTCAAACCGCACCACAGGCTCAGCCCAGTGCTCGTCCGCGGCGCCCGCAGCCGAAGCCGGTGAACCTGCAAGTGCTGCCGAAAGACATCGCGCGTGAGGACCTGATCAAGATCATGCGCGGCTACGCCGGTTCCCTGAGCGTCGAATGCAACTTCTGCCACGCCGTGAATCCTCAGACGCACAGGCTCGACTTTCCCTCCGACGCGAAGGATGACAAGACGATTGCGCGCACCATGATCCTGATGACCCAGACGATCAATGAGCAATACATGACGCAGGTCCATGATCCGGACGCAATGCCGGAGGATAAGCACGTCACCTGCGGCACCTGCCATCGCGGCCACTCCATGCCGGAACACTTCGTTCCACCGGCCGAGCCGCGCCATCGCCCGTCGGACGACGATGAAGGGGCTGGATCGCCGCAATAAATCCGCTCAGGGCGGCGGAACCAGCAGGTTATCGATCAGCCTTGCGGGACCGACCACTGCCGCCACCGCTACCAGCGCGCCCGCGCTGACATCCGCCAGGTCTTCCAGCGTCTCCGGATCGACGATGCGCAAATAGTCGAGCCGGATCTCCGGCTCTTCGGCCAGAACGGCCAGCCCAGCATCGATCAGCGGCACAGATTCGAACACACCGGCGGCAATCCGCGCTTCAATGTGGCGCAAAGCCCGGCTCAGCACCAGCGCACTCTGTCGCTCTTCCGCGGACAAATAGTGATTGCGCGAACTCATCGCCAGCCCGTCTGGCTCGCGAACCGTCGGGCAGACCACCAGCTCCAGGTTGAAATTCAAATCGCGGACCATGCGCCGCAGCACGGCTAACTGGGCCGCGTCCTTCTGCCCGAAGAACGCATGGTTCGGCTGGATGATGTTGAACAGTTTCGCCACCACTGTCGCCACGCCGCGAAAATGGCCCGGCCTCGACAACCCGTCCAGCCGATCCGAGATCCCCTCGACTTCAACAACGGTGCTGGCTCCCGCTGGATAAATCTCGGACGCCTCCGGCGCAAACAACACATCCACCCTTTCGGCTTCGAGCAGAGCGCAATCCGCCTCAAACCTCCTCGGATACTTCGAGAAGTCCTCTCCGGGCGCGAACTGTGTGGGATTGACGAAGATCGTGGCTACCACCGCATCACAGGCCGCTTTGGCCGCGCGCACCAGAGAGAGATGTCCCTCATGCAGCGCACCCATGGTCGGCACGAGTCCGATGCAGCGCCGCTCAGCGCGCAGTTGCGCAACCGCGGCTCGCGCCTCGGCAATGGTTTTTGCAATCAGCATCGCGCCGAATCAGGCCTTCTGGCGAAGTACCGGCGTTCCCAGCGCCGCCGCCACGTCCTTGGGCAGATGATAGCTCTCGCTGTCGGCGGGAAAGGCTCGCTCTTCCACGTCGCGCCGATAGGCTTCCACCGCGTTCCGGAAGAGAGCCGCCGCATCGCCATATTGGCGCACGAATTTCGCGGGCTGGGAAAAGGTGAGATTCACCAGGTCATGGAAGACCAGAATCTGCCCATCGCAATCCGGTCCCGCGCCAATCCCAATCGTCGGAATCCCGACCTCCGCCGTGATCCGCGCCGCGACTTCCCGCGGCATGCCCTCCAGCACCAGCATCACTGCGCCTGCGGACTCCAGCGCGTGCGCATCGTGCAGCAGCTCGTTGATCGCGGCGGCAGATTTCCCCTGCACCTTGTATCCGCCCATCCGATGCACCGACTGCGGCGTGAGCCCCAAATGCCCGATTACTGGAATTTCCGCCGAAGTCAGCCGTTCCACCAGCTCAGCCCGGCTTGCGCCGCCTTCAATCTTGACTGCCTGCGCGCCAGCTTCCTTCACAAAGCGCACTGCGTTGGCGACCGCGTTATCTGCGCTCAGGTGGTACGAACCCCATGGCATATCCGCCGCGACAATTGCCCGACGCACCGCTCGACGCACTGCGCGCGTATGGTGCAGCATCTCGTCGACCGTCACCGGCAGCGTTGTGTCGTAGC
This sequence comes from Acidobacteriaceae bacterium, assembly GCA_050011735.1. Classification (GTDB taxonomy): domain Bacteria; phylum Acidobacteriota; class Terriglobia; order Terriglobales; family Acidobacteriaceae; genus Palsa-343. Next base: position 21,411 of record JBEKIN010000001.1, read on the forward strand.
CCATCACCACCATGGCGAGCGAGTCGCCGACGAGGATCAGGTCGATCCCAGCCTCGTCGACGAGCCGTGCCGTTGCGTAGTCGTAGGCGGTCAGCGCGGTAATCGGCCTGCCCGTCTGCTTCTTTTCCTGGATTGTCTGGAAGGTCACTGGAACCGGCGTGGATGCCGGCTCATCGTTGCGGAACTGCGTGAGGCTCATGTTGTCTCCAGTGCGGCTTCTCCCTCGTACTGAGAATGCCACCCGAACCAACTACAGACGATACGCCTCAGATGAGCAGTAGACAAACCGGCGCCTGGTTCGTTGCCAAATGCGGTGGCATTCGGCTCGCGATCGACGAACAGGCCTACCCTTTTTTTGTGCAAATGTATGAATACAGGGCACTTCGAGAGGGCCTCAACCTGCAACTAATTGATTTCGCATCACTTACGAAAAGGCCTTTTGACAACTGATGAAAAAGAAAGGGGTTGGGCTCGGCAGAGGGCCTGCTCGCTGACCGGATATCTTCCTGGTTCTAAAGCTTGAGCGTCTTCAGATAGTCGCGAAACGCCGGCCCCAGATCCTCCCGCTTGAGTGCGAACTCGACGGTCGCTCTCAGCATGCCGAATTTGTCGCCGGCGTCGTGACGAACTCCCTCGAAGCTGTACCCGTAGACTTTCTCGGTTTCCAGCAGGCCCTTGATGCCGTCGGTGAGCTGCAGCTCGCCACCGGCGCCCAGCGGCGTGTGCTCGAGCAGATCGAAGATCGCCGGCGTGAGAATGTAACGGCCGATGATGGCATTCTTCGACGGCGCTTCCGCCGGTTTCGGCTTCTCAACCAGGCCCGAGACGTCGAACAACCTCGGATTGTCCGGCACCGGCTTTCCGTCCAGCACGCCGTACGCGGAAATCGCATCCCCTTCGATGACCTGAGTCGCGACGATCGACGACTGCACTTTCTCGAAGACGTCCATCATCTGCTTCAGGCAGGGAGTCTCGGCATCGATGACGTCGTCCGGCAGGATGACCGCGAAAGGCTCATCGCCCACCAGGTCGCGCGCCATCAGCACGGCGTGCCCCAGGCCCATGGCTTCTTTCTGCCGGACGTAGGAGAGCCGCACCATGTGCGAAACTTGCCGGCTCACCGCCAGCAGATCGGTCTTGCCGCGCTTCTCCAGCGTGCATTCCAGTTCGTAGCTCACGTCGAAATGGTCTTCGATGGCCGACTTGCCGCGCCCCGTCACGATCACGATCTGGTCGCAGCCCGCGGCCAGCGCTTCCTCCACGCCGTACTGGATGATCGGCTTGTCAACCAGGGCCAGCATTTCTTTGGGGATCGATTTGGTCGCCGGCAAAAAACGCGTGCCGAATCCCGCGGCCGGAAAGATTGCCTTGCGCACTTTCATCTGTGTGGACATTGTGTGAGTTCAGATTCCTTCCCTAGCGCCGCTGGGCTCTTATGGCGAACCAGGCATTCTACAGCGAGACTCGGCCAGGATGCGACCACTTCTTACAACGTTGGCGAATCGTCCCCCAGCAGCGCTTTCCGCACAACCTTGATGGGTGCGCCGCCCTGGTGCATAAAGTCGTCGTGAAACTTCTCCAGCGAGAAACTGGCTCCCTCTTTTTTCTGGAGGTCCGACCTCAGCTTCATGATCTGTAACTTGCCCAGGGTGTAGTAGAGGTAGGTCGGGTCCGAAGTTCCCCGCTTGGTCTCCACATCCGCGATCGCCCGCGACTGGTAGCCCTCGTTGACGAAGAAATCCTGTGCCTGTTCCAGCGTCATGCCCTGGGTATGCATGCGGATTCCCACCACGAAACGGGCATCCCGCAGCAGCGCATCCTGCAACTGCCCCAGCCGGATCAGCCGCGACTCGCGCTCGTCCTTCGCGCCCACGCCCGGCCGGTTGTAGCCCTCGTCCAGCATCATCTGCTCGCAGTAGTGAGCCCAGCCCTCGATATTCGTTGCCGAGCCGGTCAGCTTCCGCACCGCGCTCATCGGCGTGTGATTCACCCACAGGAACTGCACGTAGTGGCCCGGATAGGCCTCATGAACGGAGGTGCTGATCACGGTGCCGACGTTGAACGCGGCCATGTAGTCGGCCACCTTGGCCGCCGGCCAGTCCTTCTCCGGGAGCGTCACGTTGAAGTACGCCGTCGAGGAATGTCGCTCGTACGGCCCAGGTGTATCCATCGAAGCCTGCGTCGTTGCGCGCATGAACGGTGGCGTCTCTTCCAGCGTCGGCTCGACGGTCGACGGGATGGTGATGATCTTCTTCGCCTGAATAAAAGCGATCAGGCTGTTGAACGTGTTGTGAAAGGTCTGGAGCAGCTGATCCGGCGGCGGATGAAGGCCGGCCAGTTCGGCAAGAACTTCCTTCGGCGTCTTCGCTGGATCCACTTCCTTCGCCATGCGGGTGAACTCCGCCTGGTTCCTGTGCAGGTCGTCGTAGCCAATCTGCAGCAGCCGGTCCAGCGGCGTGTCCACCATCTCGTCGTAGAGCAGCTTCCTGCTGAAGGTATCCGCGCCGATGCGAAAATCCCCATTGGACCTGGGCAGCAGATCGTTTTTCAGCCAGCCCTGGTAGTTATCGAGAGCCGCAATGACCGCGGCATTGGTTTTCCTGAATTCGGCAATCGTCGCCTGATCCTTCGCGCTCTTAAAGGCATCCGGCACGTCGTTCTGGAAAAAACCGATCAGATCCGGCAGCTGCTCGAGCGCAATTTCTGTATAAATGCGCGGGGGATTCTTCAAATTTTGCCGGGCCGCCGTGAAGACCGCCGGCATCTGCTTCTCGCGGGCGATCAGCGACCGCAGCCGCTCATCTACCGGCGCAAAGTCCCGCTCCATCAGCACAAACGCGCTGTTCGTGATCCCGCTCGAGTAGTTGTCCGGATTCTTCTCCCACGCCCGAATCGTCTCCAGCTCGAGCAGGTTCCCACGAATGTTGTCGCGGACAATCGCCAGGTCGCCCTGGGTGCTCTGGTCGAGGCCGTCCGCGGGGAATGCATCGAATTTCCCCTCGTACCCCCGCAGCGCGGCGATTTCCGCCTGAACGCCCGCGCGGCTGTAGTCCTCGAGCCTGGTGTCGTACTGGTGAAAGCCGGAGAGGGTCGCGCCCGTCGGCCCGAAGTGAAATACCACGTCGGAGAAGTACTGATCGGCCAGGGCGCGGAATCTCGCACCGGCATCGGCAGCCTCGGGATTCATTGCTGGGGTGGTTGTCATGAGGCCAAAACAGGTCAGGAGAACTGCGGCGGATTTCCTCTTCATTGAGATTTAGTATCCGCTATTCGTTCAGATTCCGTCATCCCGCTCCCACCTATACTTGGAACCATGTCCCTTGTTCTTACCCGATCGGATGCGCTTCGCCGGCGCGCGGAAAAGCTCTTTCCCGGCGGAGTCAACTCGCCCGTCCGCGCCTTTCGCGCTGTCGGCGGTGAGCCTCCGTTTGTCGAGCGCGGCGAAGGCGCCTACCTCTGGGACGCAGACGGCAATCGCTACATCGACTATTTCGGCTCCTGGGGTCCCATGATCCTCGGCCACGCCTTTCCGCCCGTGGTCGAAGCCATTCAGGAGGCCGCGGTCCGCAGCGCCAGCTTCGGCGCGTCCACGCAGGCCGAAGGCGACCTCGCCGAGCTGGTCCGTGGCGCGTACCCCTCCATCGAAAAGATGCGCTTCGTCAGCTCCGGCACCGAAGCCACCATGTCGGCGATTCGACTCGCTCGCGCCTTCACCGGCCGCAAGTACATCGTCAAGTTCGAAGGCTGCTACCACGGCCACGCCGACGGCCTCCTCGTTAAAGCCGGCTCCGGGGTGGCCACTTTCGGCATCCCTGGCTCTGCCGGCGTTCCCGAAGAAGTCGCCCACTTCACCCTCGCGCTGCCCTTCAACGACGTTGCCGCGGTCGAAGCGGCTTTCGCCGCCCGCCCCGGCGCAATTGCGGCCGTCATCGTCGAGCCTATCGTTGGCAACGCCGGCTGCATCGCGCCGGCGCCCGGCTACCTCGAAGCGCTCCGCACGCTGACCGAGCAGCACGGCGCGCTGCTCCTCTTCGATGAAGTTATGACTGGGTTCCGAGTGGCCTTTGGCGGGGCTCAGGAACTCTACGGCATTCGCCCCGACCTTACGACGCTGGGCAAGATCCTCGGCGGTGGCCTGCCCGTCGGCGCATTTGGCGGCCCCGCCGGCATCATGGACCAGCTCGCGCCCCTGGGCCCGGTCTACCAGGCCGGCACGCTCAGCGGCAACCCCCTTGCTATGGCTGCCGGAATCGCCACCGTGGGCTATCTGCACGCCCATCGCAAAAATGTTTATCCAAAACTGGAAAAACTCAGCGCCGCGGTCGCCGACGGTATCGCTCACGCCGCCACTCAGCAGGGAATCCCCCTCACCACCAACCGCGTCGGCGCTATGTTCACCTGGTTTTTCACTTCCGATCCCGTCACCGACTTCACAACCGCTGCTCGTTCCGACGCGAACCGCTTCGCTGCCTTCCACCGCGCCATGCTCCAGGCCGGCGTCTGGCTTCCGCCTTCGCAGTTCGAGGCGGCTTTCCTCAGCACGGCGCATACCGACGCCGACATCCGCCACACCGTCGAGGCGGCCCGACAGGCCTTCGCCGCCATCGCGGCGAAGTCCTGATCTGAAGAAATCGCAGAAGAAGCGAAGGGAGGCGGCCTACCAGAGGTGCAGCGTTAGCCCGGTGCTCGCAATGACCGGGGAGATGCCCTGCCCCGCGTAGATATGCCCGTAGCCCACCTCGAGGATTCGCCAGTCCAGGCGAGGCGCGATGCCATGCGACACGCCCGCGTCCACCTGCCAGGCCGCTCCCCATGAGGAGCCGAAAATGCCCGCTGAGCTGTAGGAGTCGCTCCGGCCCAAGCCACCCCCGGCCTCCACGAAGACCCTGACGAGGGGCAGGGTGACTGCCAGCCGCGGCCCAATGACCGCGTCGTAGGCGTGGAGGTTGGCGTTGCTCGGCAGCGCCGTCGCGCGCGCGACAAATCCGAGAACATGCCCCTGGATGTACCCGCCGCCGCTTCCGCCCCAGATCACTCCTGCTCCCTGTCCCGCTCGGGCGGCCGAGAATTCAGCGAAAACGCTGGTTCCCCGCGGACCCACTCCGAGTCCGTCATCCTGCGCAAGCGCCGGAGCTGAGGTGAAGGCAGACAACAAAGCCAGGGCGAGCCAAACGGAAGGGGTCTTCATCGGGGTTCTCTCCCATCCATGCGTGCGTTATTGCCCACCTCAGACGCGGCCCTGGGGCGAAAGGTTTCCTCAACCGCACTGGGACAACAAAAATACCCGCCCCCGCTCACTGAGGTCACACAGCCTTCATTTAAGCGGCTGGCTTCTTCGGAAGAAACGCTCGCATCACCAGCGACAGCCCGAAGCAGATCAGCAGGCAGCGGATCAGCAGGACCGGATCGTATCGCCACGCCAGGACCGCCAGACAGAGTGGATAGCTCACTGGCAAAAACTCCACCACCAGGCTCATCAGCCATTGGGGCCGCGCTGTCGACGCCGCAATCCGCGGACGCAGGCTCGGCACCAGACGCGGCACTTGTCTGCGGTACTCCACATACGCTTCGCCGATTTGCCGGGTGAGAAAATCCTCTTCGCCGAGGATCAGCCGAAAGTAGAACAACCCCAGCACCACCACAAACACCAGCGCGCCCGAGGGCGGCATCAAGATGGCAATGCTCAGCCCCAGAAACCATGACCCCAGATACAGTGGATTCCGCACATACCGGTACGGTCCCGCCGCCATCACGCTGCCCGCGAGCATCGGCCCCGCGTGCACGATGGACGCTCCGAGAAAGGCCGTGCCCCACACCCGCAGCACCGCCCCCAAAAGCCCGGACAGAATCGCCAGCCCCGTCACCAGCAGCGTCGCATGGTCCAGATGCAGCCAGCCCCACCGCGCCAGCGTCGTAGAAAGCGCCAGCCATGCGGTGGTCGCCGCTGGCCCGAACCGGCCGCTAGTCCACGTCCAGGGCGCCCAAAAGCCCACCGTATATATCAGGAGGATGATGAGAAGCCGGAGGCGAAATTCAAACTGAGTCGCTTTCATGCAGTCTCTTTCTCGTCCAGCGCCGTCATCATCGCAGCGCTTCCTTCAGCCGCCCATGGGCCGCGGCCAGGCGCGCTTCCGCATCGCGGCGACTCAGCCCCAGCTTGTTCATCACCACGGCCGTCTTCACGGATTCGGCTCGGGCGAGCAACTGTGCAGCCGCGTCGTATTCCAGTCCCGTGATGGTCGCAATAATCCTCGCCGCGCGATCGGCCAGCTTGGTGTTCGTAGGCTGCAGGTTCACCATCAAGTTCCCGTAGACATACCCCAGCCGCACCAGCACTCCGGTCGACAGCATGTTCAGCACCAGCTTGGTCGCGGTGCCCGCCTTCATCCGCGTCGAGCCCGTGACCACCTCAGGCCCCGTCGCCGGCACAATCGCGATTTCCGCCGCGGTCGCGACCTCCGATGCCGGGACGCACGTCAGCCCAATGGTCAGCGCGCCGAGCTTCCGCGCGTGCTCCAGTCCGCCCAGCACATACGGCGTCCGGCCGCTCGCCGTAATTCCCACCAGCACGTCGCCCGCGCCGAAATCGTGCTCTTCGAGGTCCCGCGCTCCCAGCGACGGATTGTCCTCCGCCTGCTCGATCGACCGCCGCAGTGCCGCGTCCCCGCCCGCAATGATCCCCTGCACCAGCTCCGGTGGCGTGTTGTACGACGGCGGTCACTCCGAAGCATCCAGCACCCCCAGCCGTCCCGACGTCCCAGCGCCCAGGTAGAACAGCCGACCGCCTGCTTCGATCCGCGCCGCAATCGCATCCACCGCCAAGGCAATGCGAGGCAGCTCCCGCTCCACCGCCGCCACCGCTTCCTCGTCTGCCGCGTGCATCATCCGCAGCATCTCGAGCGTCGACACCTCGTCGATCCGCTCCGATGCGGGATTGCGCGCCTCTGTGGGAAGATTTGCCAGGTCACTCATTCGAGATGATGCTACCTCAGCGGCCTACGCGCAGCTTCCGGAGAGCCGCCCGCGCGGCCTCGTCGGTTCGCACCTCGCACTCCCACAGCACGGCGACTTTCCAGCCCAGCCTGCGGAGCGCCGCGGCATGGCGGCGATCCCGAGCGGCGTTGCCGCCTCGCTTCGCCGCCCAGAACTCCGCGCGCGTCGCCGGAACCACCGAACCGTATTTGCAACGGTGACAGTGCCAAAAACATCCGTGGACGAAAATCGCCGTCTGGTACTTCGGCAGCACGATGTCCGGCCGCCCTGGCAGATCCTTGCGATGGAGCCGGAAGCGGAACCCCATCGCATGGAGCACGCGCCGCACGCGCACCTCCGGCTTCGTATTCCGCGACCGGATCGCCGCCATGTTGCGGCTCCGCTGCTCGCGTGTGTGAACGTCGGTCATGACCGCAGCGCAGCCCGTTCAAAAGGAAGCACCCGCCGAACCGGGGCCGTCCTCGAGACAACTCGGTGCGCAATCGTTGGGCGCACCAGATAGGGCCGCATCGCCCGCGCCACCGTCGCCACCACGGGCACGGCCACGCTGTTTCCGAACTGCTTGTATGCCTGCGTGTCCGAAACCGGTATCCGGAAGCTGTTTGGAAATCCCATCAGCCGCGCGCATTCCCGGGGCGTCAATCGCCGCGGATTCTCCCCCACGCCCCGGCTAACGAGGATTTCCGAACCGTCCTTGTAGTACCTCGCCGACAGCGTCCGCGCAATGTCGTCGCGGCCCACGAGCCCAAACCCAAATCCATTCCCCGCGGCGCGATGCTTCGCCGCATACGCCTGCAGGTACTCCCAAAGCTTCTTCGTCAGCGTGTATTTCGGATTCACCGCGCTCAGCGGCCCGAGCGTGTAGGGCTCCTCCGCCGCTTCGCTCCCGTCCTCGGGATGCAGCACGGCCCGCAGCTTGGGTCCCGCGCCGGGCAACGCCACATCGTCCAGGGAAAATCCCGTATCCTCGCGAAACCCCGCGATTAGAATGCGCTCCCGATGCTGCGGCAGAAAATGAGCGGCGTCGATCACCCGCCAGGAGACGTGGTACCCCAGTTCCTCTTCCAGCGCCTGACGAATGACGCGAAACGTCCGCCCCCGATCGTGGCTGAGCAGGTTCTTGACGTTTTCCAGCAGAAACGCTCGCGGTCGCTTCGCAGCGAGAACCCGCGCCACGTCGAAAAACAGCGTTCCCTGCGTCGCGCATGCGAATCCATGCGGCCGTCCCAGCGCATTTTTCTTGCTTACGCCGGCAATGGAAAACGGCTGGCACGGGAAACCGGCCAGCAAGAGGTCATGGTCCGGAATCTGGTCGTCGCCCTGTTCGCGAATATCCCCGGCAATCGGCTCGCGCTCGCCAAAATTCGCGGCATACGTCTTCTGCGCAAAAGCGTTCCACTCGCTCGTAAACACGCAGCGCCCGCCCGCTGCCTCGAACCCCATGCGCATCCCGCCGATTCCGGCGAAAAGATCGACAAAGCTGAACGCAGCCTTCGGCACAAGCCTATTCTCCGCGTTTTGCGGAGGATTTCTTCGCCTTTTTCTCAGGTTTCTTCGGGACAGCCTTCTTCGCCGTCGCCTTCTTCGTCACGGCCTTCTTCGCCGCCCGCTTCACCGGCGCCTTCTTCCGAGCCGCCAGTGTCTTTTCCTTCAGAGCGGCGGTCAGCTCCTCAACATCCACATGCCGCGCCGACTTGCGCAGCCGCTCGAGGTCGTAAAACGCCCGCCGATCGCGCAGGAAGATGTGGACCACGAAATCCACGTAGTCCATGAGAATCCACTCGCCCAAGCGGCGACCCTCCACCGAGTTGGGATAAGTCCCGAAGTCGCGTTTGAGGCGCAGCTCAATCTCGTCGGCAATCGCCTGGGACTGCCGCTCGTTGGCCGAGCTGGTGATCAGGAAGAAATCCGTGAAGGCGGAGTCAGCGGGATCGAGCTGCAATACCCGTGTGTCCTCGCCTTTTTTCTCATCGCAGGCCGCAACCGCGGCCAGCACCATCTTGCGGGTTTCCGTCAATGCCATGCGTGGTTTCAGTGCTCTGGTTTCGATGGTACGGCAATTCACTGTGGTTGGGGAGTTGTCCCGGCGGATGCCTCAGAGCTCCCGGCCTTCTTTGTACAGGCCGTGCTCGCGGATGTATGCGGCCACTGCGGCATCGAGCTCCCCCCGCGCCTCGGCGCCCCGTTGCAGCGACTCGCGGATGCCGCTGGCCGAGGCCGGCTCCCTAAGGTCCGGCAACAAATACAGCCGCGACTGACGGCGTCCGGCATTCCGCAGGCACAGGACCAGGTTGTCGCCTTCGGGCGCATCGCTGGACGCGACGGAAATATTCGGCGGCAGCGCGGCGGCCACTCGGCTCAGATCGAATCCTGGGCGCGAGGCCACCACAAAATCGCAGGCTACCAGCAGGTCGCTGGACCGATACCACTTGCCGATGCTCAGAAAAGAATCGGCGCCCATCAGGCAGAACAGCTCGTCGCCGGCTGCCAGGCCTGCTTTCAGCGTGCGCACTGCGTCGATAGTGTAATTTGGCCGCCCGTCGGCGCGCGGCGCGTCGATCAGCGACAACTCCATCCCCTTCTCGCCCGAAAGCGCGAGCCGCGTCATCGCGACGCGATCCGTGAAGCTCGCCTGCGGCCGATCGCGCTTGAGCGGCTGCAACCCCACCGGAGCGAACAACACTCGTCCAAGACCCATGCGCTCGCCGGCGAGCCGCGCCAGCGCGATGTGCCCGCGATGCGGCGGATCGAAGCTGCCGCCAAACAAGCCAATCCTCATTGTTTCTGAGCATAGCGCGTCACCGGCATCGCCCTTGAAATTCCGGTAGTGTGGGCTGGTGAGCCACCTTGCCGCCATCGCGCTGGGCGCGAATCTGCCATCGCCGTCCGGCCCTCCCGAGCAGACGCTGTCGGCCGCCATCGACGACCTCGCCGCCGCGGGGGTCATCGTCGCCCGCTCTTCGCTCTACCGCACGGAGCCGGTCGGCGTCGCGAACCAGCCCCCATTTGTCAATGCCGTTGTTACATTAGCGACCGATCTCGATCCCGAAGCTCTCCTCGATCTCCTGCTGGCTATCGAGCGGCGTTCTGGCCGAGATCGCGCGAGCGGTGCTCCTAACGGCCCGCGCACCCTCGACCTGGACCTGCTCCTTATCGACGATCTCGTGGTGAGTTCTCCCCGGCTCACCCTTCCCCATCCCGCGTTGGCCGACCGCCGATTCGTCCTCGCGCCTCTGTGCGAGATTGCGCCCGACCTTCGCCATCCGATCCTCGATAAATCCATGGCGGAACTCCTGGCCGCGCTGCCCGAAGAAGGCCCGAACCGTGCCGCTGCCGTGCGAAAGCTACCGTCCCTGCAAACTCAACACTAAAATCAAAGGCTCATGCAGGTTTATCCCAGCCGGATTTGTCTTCTCGCCGCGCTCGCCCTCGCCGCAGCCGCGACCGCATGCGCCCAGACGCGAGGCGTCGTCCGCAATGCGCATGGAGACCCAATCCCCTCCGTCACGATCGCTGACATGGCCGGGAACACGCTCGCGGTCTCAGGGGCCGACGGCACTTTCGCTCTGCCCCATCCTCCGCGCCAAATCGAAGTCACGGCCCCGCATTACGTAACGGCCGTTGTGACCATTACACCCGGTCAATCCCTGAGCATCGTCCTCCGCCAGCCCCTCGAAACCGTCGTCGTTACGGCCTACCGCTCCGCTCTGGGCAGCTCCGACAGTCCGGCCAGCACCCGCGTGCTCGACACGCAGCAGCTCCAGCAAGCAGCATCTCCGTCGCTCGACGGAAAACTGCGCGAAATCCCCGGATTCACCCTCTTCCGCCGGTCCAGTTCTCTCGTCGCCAACCCAACGACGGAAGGCGTATCCCTGCGCGGCCTCGGCTCCACGGCCGCGAGCCGTTCGCTGGTCGTACTTGACGACATTCCGCTCAACGATCCCTACGGTGGTTGGGTCCATTGGGAGGAATTGCCCGAGCTTTCCATCCATTCGGTCGAAGTCGTTCGCGGCGGCGCATCCGACCTCTATGGCTCCAGCGCCATCGGCGGCGTCATGAGCGTTATTCCCGCGCGCCCACAGACCTCCGGCATTCAGATACTCACCAGCGGCGGGTCCGAGAGCACGCTCGACGACGGCGCGCTCGCAACCGCGAAGCAAGGCCCATGGTCCGCGCTCGCCAGCGGCGGCCTCATCGCCACCGACGGCTACACGCTCATCGCGCCCGATCTCCGCGGCCCTATCGATCAGCCGTCCAACGTTCATGCACAGAATGGCCTCGCCGAAGTCGACCGCGGGCTGCCCGGAGACGGCCGCATTTTTGTCCGCAGCAACGTCCTCAACGAAATCCGCCACAACGGTACGCCGGCTCAATGGAATTCGACCCGCCTCTGGCGCGGCGCAGCGGGGGCTGACTGGCGCGACTTCGCTCTGCGCCTCTACGGCGACGACGAGCACTACCGCCAGACCTTTTCCAGCATCGCCGCCGACCGCGCCTCCGAAAAGCTGACGCGTTTCGCCTTCGATCCCGCTGACGAACTGGGCGCTGCCCTGCGCTGGCATCGGCCCATTGGCGGCCACGCGCTTGTTCTCGCCGGCGCCGACACGCACGATGTGCGCGCCGAAGACAGCGAGCAGCTCTTCACCGGTGCTGGCGGCTTTCTCTCGACCTCCGCGCGCCAGCGCCAAACCGGCGTCTGGGGCGAAGCTCTTCTCACGCCAAAAAGCTGGATCTTCAGCGGCTCTGCCCGCGTGGACCATTTCTCTAACTTCAACGCGCGGCAGTTCTCAAGTTCGGGGCCGCCGGTCCAGCTCCCGGATTTCAGCGAGACCGTCTTCGATCCGCGCCTCGGCCTTGTGCGACGGCTCACTTCCTCACTTGCCTGGAACGCATCCGCCTTCCGCGCCTACCGCGCGCCTACCGAAAACGAGCTCTACCGCACCGGTCAGGTCGGCCAGCAGGTCACCGAACCCAATCCCAACCTTCGCTCCGAGCGCGCCACGGGCTGGGAAACCGGCTTCCAGGCCGACATTCGCCGCTATGGCTCCAGCCTTCGCGCCAGTTATTTCTGGACACAGGTCAACCGCCCCATCACCGCCCTGACGCTCAGCGTGACCCCCACGTCCGAAATACTCCAGCGCGAAAATCTTGGACAGATCGAAAGCCGCGGCGTTTCCCTCGACTACGCTATGCAGCCCGTTTCATGGATCGGCATCGAGGGCGGCTATCAATTTGCCAACGCTACTGTGACAAAATTTGCTCCCGAGCCGCAGCTCATCGGCGACTGGATCCCCCAGGTCGCTCGCAATATGGCAACGTCGCAGCTCCGCTTGACCCGCGCTCGTTTCGGAGTTCTCAGCGTCCAGGGTCAGATCACCGGCCGGCAGTTCGACGACGATGCCAACGCCTACCTGCTGCACAGCTATTTCCGCCTGGACGCCTCCGCCGAACACAACTTCGGCCGCCACATCGTCGCCTTCGCGTCAGGCGAAAACCTCTTCGACCGCTCCATCGAAGTGGGGAAGACGCCGCTCCTCACCCTGGGAACGCCACGGATCGTGCGCGTGGGCCTGAGACTGAACTTCGGGGAATGAAGCGTCGGCCATCCAGCAAACCGAGATCTTAAAGCGACGAAGCGTCGCGCCGCGCATAGTACAGCGCCCATGCGATCAACACAAACTGCAGCGGAATGCGCACCCACAGAACCCACACGGGCGCCTCAGGGAACCGCGCCGGATGACGCAGCATGAAAACATGCACGTCGAAGAAGACCACCAGCATGAGCGCGATGCCCACAGCGGAGAAACGCCGCGTGGCGGGCAGCAGCAGACCCAGCCCGCCAAAAACCTCTGCTACTCCGCTCAGCCCCACCAGCGCCAGGGGATGCGAATAGTGGTCCGGCATGATGTGCAGGTAAAAATTCTGATGCCAGAAGTGGTTGATCCCGCTGGCGACATAAAGAAAAGACTGCGCGATCAGGCTCGCTCGCGCCCCACGCCTCAGCACTTGCTCTCAACCAGCGCCGCCACGCCCGCGCCGATCACCGCCAGCGACGGATCCTCCGGCAGTATTTCCGCCGTATAGTTCTGGAGCGGGCTCATCTTGATGGTCTCCCACAAGTATTGCTTCAGCCGCGGCAGCTCCAGCCGCTGGATGTCGCGCCCGGTGTAGTAGAAGCGGCCCGCGCCCTCCAGGTGAATCATCGACGCCGTCGCCGCCGCCAGCGCGCGATGCCACAGCTCCACGAACTCCGCGCAACGCCGGTCGCCTTTCTTCGCCGCGGCGAACACCTCGTCCGGCTCCATATCCAGGAACCGCAGCCGCATCGCGCGGTGCCCCATGATTCCTTCCAGGTGTCCGTGCCCGCCGCAGCCGCAGTAGTTCTCCTTCGCGTCGAGCGTCACCACCGTGTGTCCACCCTCCCACGGCCCTTCGGTAATTGGATACCGCCCAAACCCGATGCCATTCCCGATCGTCCACACCCGCACCTGGCGATCCATCAGCCCCCGCGTCGCCGCGATCCCGGCCGCCACCGCGTCTGCATCGTTAAACACGCTCAGCTTCACGTCGACGCCGCGCTTCTTCAGCCCCGCGCTGATCGAGTTGCAAACCGGCGCGCCCTTCAACTGAGGGAGATTCGGCGCGTCCAGCATGATCCCCTGGTGCACGTATCCAGGCAACGCCACGCCCGCGGCGTCAATCGCTGCTCCTTTGGGAACCAGACCTGCGATGGCATCGCAGATCATGTCGCAGAGGCTTTCGGCCGGGACCTCAATCAGTCCATTGGTGTCGTCGATGTTCTCCGGAAACTCCCTGAGCTCGCCCCGCAGCTGGTGGTCTTCGACGAATCCCGCGACCACTCGCGTGGTCAGCACCGCGCCCACCGTTTTCGACATAGGACCCTCCGCCGCAGCCCCGCGGCCTATCCCTCAAAACGGGCCAGCCGGTTGATGCCGTTAAACGCGGCAGCCTTGTAGCATTCGGCCAGGGTGGGATAGTTGAACACCGTATCGATGAAGTAATCGACGGTGCCGTTCAGGATCATCACCGCCTGGCCGATGTGGACCAGCTCCGCCGCGCCCTCGCCGATGATGTGCACGCCCAGTACCTGGCGCGTCTCGCGATTGAAAATCAGCTTCAGCCGCCCCGTCGTGTCGCCGCGTATCTGCCCGCGCGCAATTTCCCGATAGTACGCCACGCCTACTTCGTAGGGCACGTCCTCTTCGGTCAGCTGCTCCTCGGTCTTGCCGATAAACGAAATCTCCGGAATGGTGTAGATGCCATAGGGATAAAAGCTCGGGTTCGAAATGATGTGATCGTCGCCAAACGCGCGGGCGGCGGCGATCCGCCCCTGCTCCATGGAAACCGACGCGAGCGCCGGAAACCCGATTACATCCCCCACCGCGAAGATATGCGGCACCTTCGTCCGGAAATCCTTGTCTACGGGAATGCGCGCGCGATTGTCCGCCTCGATGCCCGCCGCCGCCAGGTTCAGCTCGTCGATGTTGCCCTGCCGTCCCACCGCATACAGCAGCGCATCCCCTGACATTTTTTTCCTGCTTTCGAGATTGGCGACCACTGCTCCGTCGGGCAACTGCTCCACGCTCTCCACTTCTTCGCCCAGGCGCATCGTCACGCGGCTGTCGCGCAGGTGATAACTGAGGGCCTCGATGATCTCCTGATCCGCGAACTCCAGCAGCCGCGGCCGCTTCTCAATCAGCGTGACGCGCACGCCCAGCGCGGCGAACATGCACGTATACTCCACGCCGATCACGCCGCCGCCCACCACAATCAGGCTCTTCGGCAGGTCGATCATGTCCATAACCTGATCGCTGTTCACGATTGTCTTCCCGTTCACCGGCACTTTGGGCGATGTCGCCGGCCGCGTCCCGACCGCGATGATGATGTTGTCGGCTTCGTACGTATTTGCTCCGCGAGGCCCCTCCACGTGCACGTGGTGATCGTCCACGAAACTCGCCACGCCGTTGAAAACCTCGACCCCGTTGCGCGAAAGCTGCGCCTCCGTCACGTCAATCTCGGTCTTCACCACATGCTGCACGCGAAAGGCCAGATCGGCCATCGTGATCTTTTCTTTCACGCGATAATTCATCCCATAAATGGATCGGTAGTTATAGCCGGAGAGATGCAGGACCGCCTCGCGCATGGTCTTGCTGGGGATGGTCCCGGTGTTGATGCACACGCCGCCCACCACGCCCCGCATCTCAACGAGCGCCACGTGCTTGCCCCTCTTCACCGCGGATACCGCCGCGCGCTGTCCGGAGGGGCCCGAACCTATGACCAGCAAATCGTATTTCGCCATGTATCAGAAAAACCCGGGCCGCGGAGTCAGCCGGCTCGAGTTCCGTGCCCATCTTACAATCCAGTGATGACAGGCCGTATGAATACGCTTTTACACTAATCGTCAGATGCTGCTTTATGCCATAACCAACCGCCGCCTCCTCCAGGGCGATGAAACCGCGAAGCGCGATCGCTTAGTGTCTCTCGCCGAGGAGTGGGCTCGCGGCGGCGTCGACACCATCCAGGTCCGCGAAAAGGATCTTCCCCTCGCCGAGCTCCAGCCCCTCGCCGCGCGCATCGTCGCAGCCGTCCGCGCCACGGGCAAACTCACGCGCGTCCTTGTCAACGGTCCTGCGCAGGTCGCCCTGGACGCCGGCGCCGATGGCGTGCACCTGCACGCCAACGCGGGACCCGCTGCCGCTCCCGCCGCGCAGCAAGCCTATGCCCGCGTCAGCCGCGAGCCGTTTATTAGCGCCGCCTGCCACTCCCCCGAAGAAATTCGCCAGGCCGCCGGTGCTTCGTTGCTCTTGTTTTCCCCCATCTTCGAGAAAGTGACCGAGCAGGGAACCACGCGCGGCCAGGGACTCGCGGCCCTGCGCGCCGCCGTTGATTTCGCCAGACCGACCCCGGTCCTCGCGCTCGGCGGCATTACCGAGAAGAATGCCGCCGCCTGCCTGCAGGCCGGCGCGGTCGGCATCGCTGCCATCCGCCTCTTCCTCGGCGACGCGTGGCGCGGACTTCTGGATGTCCCGTCGCCATCCGTGCGACTATCGTCCTGATCCATCATCCAATGACGAAATGCCCTCCTCGCTGAAAGCAGAGCGTCCCCAGCAGCCGCCTGCGTCCTCCGTCGCGCGCGCCCGCCTCATCGGCCGCCGGCTGGGCTATGTCGCGTGTGCCCTCGCCGGATGCTGCTGGGGAACCGGCTTCTTCTTCGGCAAGATTGCCTTCAGCCGTCTTGGGGTTGGCCACTACGTTCTGTATCGCTTCATCTTTGCCTGTATCGGCATGCTCCCCATCGTTGAAACCCCGCGCTTCTCACGCCGCGAATGGACGCTGCTGCTGATCGGAGCCTTCCTCGGCATCCCTGTGCAGTTCATAATCCAGTTCGAAGGACTGAGGCTCACCACTGTCAGCCACGCCGCGCTCATGGTTGGCACCATGCCCGTGATCCTCGCGGTCGGCGCCACCCTCTTTGCCCACGAGCGGCTCGACCTCAAAGGCTGGCTCGCTCTCCTCGGCTCCACCGCCGGGATCGTACTCATTGTTTTCAGCGCCAGTCACGGCGCCATCGGCGAGGGCGACCTCTGGGGCGATCTTCTCGTCGTTGCTTCGCTGGTCATCGCCCTTGGCTGGGTCCTCATCAATCAGCGACTCATGGCCCAGGGTTGTTCCCCCTCCGCAGTCAGCTCCTGGACCCTCCTCACCGGATCGGCCATGCTCTTCCCCTGGGTCCTGATCCGCGATGGTTTCCCTCCCGTGCGCGGGCTCGGTTGGCACGTCTGGTTCGCTGTCGCCGCCAGCGGCCTGCTCTGCACCGCCGCCGCCACCCTGCTTTGGAACTGGGGAATCCATCGCGTCCCTGCCTCCCGCGCTGGAGTCTTCCTCAACATCGAACCTGCCCTCGGCTCCATCCTCGGTGTCGCCGTTCTGGGCGAGCGGCTCGGTCCCGGCACGTGGATCGGTGGAGCGCTCATCATCGCCGCCGCCTTCGTGCTTACCACCTCCGGCCACGCCGACCCCGAAGTCATCATGACCTGAAACCGGGCTCTCCGCGTTTCCCGCGGACCCCCAAACCGCAATCGGTACAATAGGCATTCCACACCCAAACCACGGAGGTTTTCCATGCTTCGCCCTTCGTGTCGTCGCCCTCAGGGCTGCCTGCTGGCCCTGTTTCTCGCTCTCAGCGCCCACACCCAGCAGCACCCCGTCGCGCTCACCGGCACGCTCGTCACACCCGACGAAGTCATTCCTGACGGCACTGTCCTTATCGAGCATGGCCTTATTCGCGAAGTCGGCGCTCACGTCGGCCTTCCCGCCGGCACAACCGTCATGAATACCGGCGGCATCATCGCCCCCGGCCTCATCGACCTGCACAACCACCTCACCTGGAACGTCTTTCCCCGCTGGAAGCCCATCGAGGAATTCGGCAGCCGCTACGACTGGCAACAGAAACCCGTCTACAACGTGCTTATGACCGCGCCCCACAGGGCTCTTATCGACGAGGGTTTCGAGTGTGACGCCGAGCGCTATGCCGAAGTGAAGGCCATCACCGAAGGCGAAACCAGCGTCGTTGGCGGCAGCGCCACTCACCCGGAATGCAATCGCGGCCTCGCCCGCAACCTCGATGACCCATCGGAGCTGAACTCCGCGCCAGGCCTGACCGGCGCTGCGCATGGTCCCGTCCTCTACAACGTCTTCCCCCTGCAAATGACCCAGGACGAGGTCGCCGCTGCAAAGAAGGCGCTCGACGCCCATGGCGCGCTCCTCATCCATCTCGCCGAAGGAGCGCCCAACGATGCATCCGCCGCCCGCGAATTCATGATGCTCAAGGGCCGCGGCCTTCTTGTCCCCGGCGTCTCCTTCATCCACGCCGTCGCGCTCAAGCCCGATAACTTCCAGGAGATGAAATCCGCAAGCGTCGGCTTCATCTGGTCGCCGCGCAGCAACATCGAGCTCTATGGCGGAACCGCCAACGTCGTTGCCGCCCTCCGGGCGGGAGTCACCACCGCCCTCGCTCCTGACTGGAGCCCGACCGGCAGCGATGGCCTCCTCGGCGAGTTGCAATATGCAGCCACCTGGGTCGCGGCGCAGCTTCCTGCTCCCGCGCCGCCTCCGGCTCCGCCACCGCAACCCATCCTCACCGACCACCAGCTTTTCGACATGGCCACCCTTAGCGCCGCATCCCTGGTTCACCTCGACCACCACCTCGGCGCCATCGAGAAGAACGCCGCCGCCGACCTCCTCGTCCTCCGCCGACAGGCCGGCCAGCCGCCCGCCAACCCATGGTGGTCCCTCGACCACGCCTCTCCCGAAGACGTCGAGCTGGTGATCATCGGAGGCGAGCCCGTCTACGGGGACCCGGCTCCAATGCGGCAGCTTGCCGGAAGCGCGCCCCTCGAACCGTTGACCATTTGCGGCGCGGAAAAACGCATTTCCTTCGCCAGCGAGCTCCAGCCGCAACCGAGCTTCTCGGAAACCGAAACACGCCTCCAGACCGCCCTGCGCGAATGGGGTCGAAACCTGGCGCCCCTGGCCGAGTGCACGCAGTGAAGCGGTACCCTGCGCTCTTTACCCTGTACCCTGCACCCTGTACCCTGTTCCCATAGTGGTCGAGCTCGTCCCATCCATACTTTCCGCCGATTTTGCCCGCCTGGCCGACGAAATCGCCGCAGCCGAGCGGGGCGGCGGCACCGTGATCCACGTCGACGTCATGGATGGCCACTTTGTCCCCAATATCACCGTCGGGCCGCCCATCGTCCAGTCGCTGCGCAAGCACACCAAACTGCCGCTCGACTGCCACCTGATGATCGAGAATCCCGACGAATTTATCCCCGCATTCGCCGACGCGGGCGCCGACTGGGTCAGCGTCCACTACGAGGTCTGCCGCCATCTGCACCGCACCCTTGAGTACATTGCCTTGAACAAGATGCAGCCGGCTGTCGTCATCAATCCCCACACTGAAGTCGACCTGCTCATCCCGATCCTCGGTATGGTGCATCACGTCCTGGTCATGAGCGTCGATCCCGGCTTCGGCGGCCAGCAGTTCATCCCTTACTCCCTCGGCAAGATTCGCCGTTTGAAAGAACTTCGACGGGAACTGGGCCTCAGTTATAGGATTGAAGTGGACGGCGGCATTGCTCACGACACGGTCGCCAGCGTCGTCGAAGCGGGAGCCGAGTTGCTGGTCGCCGGTAACGCGGTTTTCGGCCAGGGTCACGCGGAACGGGATGCGCGCAGCCTGCTCGAAGCGGCGCAGCGGGCAGCCCGGTCAGCCGCTGCATAGAATTCTCCTAACCGGCGCGTGGTCATCGCAGACCATCCCGCTCCGGCGCAAGGGTATGGGGCGTCTGCGTTCACGAGGTGTTATGAATCGGTTGGTCCTCCGTATGTCGGCAGTTTGTCTGGGTATGGCGATCGCATTTTCATCCCCCAACGCTTTCGCCAAGAAGCAAAAGAAGAAGAAAGAGGTCGACCTCACCGCGAACCCCCTGGTGAACGTCAACTCGAAGCAGCCCGACAAGGAGCTCTTCGACAAGGCCTACAACGCCATGAAGCATGGCAAGTACGACGTGGCGCGCCTCGACCTCCAGACCCTGCTCAACACCTACCCTGATTCCGAGTTCGCCATGCGCTCCAAGCTGCTCGTCGGCGATACCTGGTTCAAGGAGGGTGGTTCGGCCGCGCTCACCCAGGCCGAATCTGAATACAAGGACTTCATCACCTTCTTCCCCAATACGCCTGAGGCCGCCGAGGCGCAGATGAAGGTCGGCGACATCTATTTCCAGCAGATGGAAAAGCCGGACCGCGATCCGCAGAATGCCGTCCATGCCGAGCAGGAATACCGCGCCATGCTTGAGCAGTTCCCCGACTCGCCGCTCATCCCGCGCGCCATGCAGCGTCTCCGCGAAGTGCAGGAAGTTCTCGCCCAGCGCCAGTTCGAAATTGGCGAATTCTATGCCTCGCGCGAACAATGGGCCCCTGCCGTTGCCCGCCTCGAGACGATCACCGACAGCTATCCGCTTTTCAGTCACAGCGATCAGGCGCTCATCACCATCGGCGATGCCTACGCCAACGAAGCCCAGGTCATGTCGCGCGCGAAAATTCCGCCTAAGGCCAAAGCCGAACTGATCCGCTATTTCGATGACCGCGCCACGGCGTCCTGGTCCCGCGTCGTCACCCGATATCCCCTCGCCCCGCACGTCGAGGATGCCAAGGATCGGCTGATCGCCATGGGCAAGCCCGTTCCCGATCCCAGCCCCCAGGCGCTTGCGGAAAGCCAGGCTGAGGAAGACAGCCGGGTCAACGTAAAGCTCGGCTCGCGGACCCTCCAGCTGCTGGGCCGTGGTCCGAACACCGTCAAAGCCGCGCGCGTCGGAGAGCCTTCGCTGAACAGTCCGCCGCCGGTTCTGGCGCCAGACGTGGTGAAGGAGAGCTCAATAACGTGGGCCCAGGCCCTGGCCGGTAAGCCGGTTACGGGAGTGGCCGCTCCCGAGGCTACGACCGCAGCCAATGCGGCGATCGAGAACGGCACCGCGCCGCCTACCACCGAGCAACCCGCGCAAAAGGCGGCCTTCCAGGAGGTGCCCGATGCTTCTGGAACTCCGGGCCGCACCGTCACTGTCGAGGTTCCCTCTGACAACGCCCCGGCTGCAGGCGGATCGCCTGGAGCCGCGAGCGCCCTTACGCCGGCTGAAGGCGCTCCCGCCGGTGCGGCGCTCCCCAGCAACGCCGAACCCCTGGTGAAACCCGTGGGCACACCCGTTGCCCAGCCGCTGCCCGGAATCGACAAGCCTGCCGAGACTCCGCAGCAGATCAACCAGGTGCAGGGCGGCACGCCTGCGCAGGTCCAGACCGGCGCGAATGCCAGCGGCAAGGCAGGCAACAAGAAAAAGAAGGCGCCCTACGACAAGAAGGACGAGTCCTCGAGCAAACACAAGAAGAAGACGGGCCTCGACAAAGTGAATCCGTTCTAGAAAATCCCAAGTGCAATTTAAGAAGGGCCGTCCTGGGGGACGGCCTTTCTGCTGGTGTCTGAAGTTCTGGCGCCTTTACGAGCTGCGAGCCACCTGCCACCCGCCACGTCCGCCCCCAAGCATCGAAAATTCAAACGTTATATCGTGAAAAGGGAATGCCCCAGCAAGCCAAAACCACCCTCGAGAGCGACGCCGCAACGAACTCGCGCCGCGAGCTCGCCAAAGCGTACGATCCCGCCGCCATTGAAGAGCGCTGGGCTGCGTACTGGGTCGAGCAGCGCCTCTTCGAAGTGAAGACTCCGCCCGTCGGCTCGCACGACCGCGCCTTCACCGTCCTTCTGCCCCCGCCCAACGTCACCGGCAATCTCCATATGGGGCACATGTTCGAGCACACGGAGTCAGACATCCTCGTCCGCTGGCATCGCATGCTCGGCGAAACAACGCTCTGGCTCCCGGGCACCGATCACGCCGGCATCGCCACCCAGATGCTCGTCGAGCGCCTGCTCGTCAGCGAAGGAACCTCGCGCCAGGCCCTCGGCCGCGAAGCCTTCGTTGAACGCGTCCGCGAGTGGCGGCGCCACTACGGCGGCGCCATCCTCGCCTCCATGAAGCGCATCGGCGACACCGTCGACTGGTCGCGCGAGTACTACACGATGGACGAGAACCTTTCCGTCGCCGTCCGTGAGGCTTTCGTCCGTCTCTACGAAGACGGCCTCATCTATCGCGGCGCCTACATCGTGAACTGGTGCCCGCGCTGCCAGACCGCCATCAGCGACCTCGAAGTCACGCACGAGGAGCAGCAGGGTAAGCTCTGGGAAATTCGCTACCCCGTCATCGGTTCGCCTGGCGAATTCCTCACCGTCGCCACCACCCGCCCCGAAACCATGCTCGGCGACGTTGCCGTTGCTGTGAACCCGCTCGACGAGCGCTATAAGCATCTCCACGGCAAGATGCTTGGGCTGCCCCTTACCGACCGCGAGATTCCCGTCGTCGCCGATGACTGGGTTAAGTCCGACTTCGGCACCGGCGCGGTCAAAGTCACGCCCGCGCATGACCCCAACGACTTTGCGATCGGCCAGCGTCATAACCTTCCGGCCATTTCTGTGATGGACGAAACCGCGCACATGAACGCCGAAGCCGGCCCCGCCTACGCCGGTCTTGACCGCTACGACGCCCGCCAGAAAGTCCTCGAAGATCTCGATTCTCAGGGCCTCCTCGGCGCCGTCCGCGATCACGTCAACGCCATCGGCAAGTGCGCCCGCTGCCAGACGGTCGTCGAGCCGCGCCTCTCCACGCAGTGGTTCGTCGCCGTTAACAAGACGCCGAACAAGGGCGGCGATTCGATGGCGGAAATGGCCAGGAAAGTCGTCCAGGAAACCCGCGCAGGCGACCCGAAGAGCAAGCCTCTGCGCTTCACGCCCGAAAATTACGAAAAAATCTACCTCGAGTGGATGAACAACATTTACGACTGGTGCATCTCGCGCCAGCTCTGGTGGGGCCATCGCATTCCCGCGTGGCACTGCGCCAACTGCAAACAGATCACCGTTGCCCGCCAGGACCCGACCCACTGCGCTCATTGTGGCTCCGACCAGATCGTGCAGGAAACCGACGTCCTCGATACCTGGTTCTCCTCCGGTCTGCTCCCCGTCACCGTGTTCGGATGGCCTCCGCCGCCGGGTCAATCCACGCCTGATCTCGACGCCTTCTACCCGACGTCGCTGCTCGTCACCGGCTTCGACATTCTCTTCTTCTGGGTCGCGCGCATGATCATGCTCGGCTGCTATTTCAGCCAGGACATCCTCATGCCCAATGGCTCCAGGCCCCCGCTCAAAGAATCCGTCCCCTTCCGCGAGGTCTACATCCACGCTCTCGTCCGCGACGCCGACCGCCAGAAGATGTCCAAGACCAAGGGCAACGTCGTCGACCCTGTGATGATCGTCGAAAAATACGGGACCGATGCGGTCAGGTTCACGCTGGCCTCCATGGCCTCGCCCGGCACCGACATCGCCTTCAGCGAAGCGCGCACCGAAGGCTACCGCGCCTTCGCCAATAAGATCTGGAACGCCGCGCGCTTCATTTTTATGAACGTCGAGCGCGCCCGCGAAGCCGGCATCGAGGTCGATCCCTCTGTCTTCGGCGAAACTCCGGCTGTCTCTGCCGACGCGCCTCTCGAAGCGCGCTGGATCGTTGCCCGCCTCAACTCCGTCGCCGCTGAAGTCAATGTCGCTCTCGCCAATTATCGATTCGACGAGGCCGCCAACTTCGTCTATCAGTACTTCTGGGGCGACTTCTGCGACTGGTACCTCGAAATCGTCAAGCTTCGTCTGGACTTCGCCGACTCCGCCGCCCCGGCCGCAACCAAATCCGCGCTCGCTACGCTCCTCCAGACCTTCGAATCCGCCCTGCGCCTGCTGTCGCCCTTCATGCCGTTCATCACTGAGGAGCTTTGGCACGCGCTCTACGATGATGAACCGCCCGGGAAATCCATCGCTCTCACCCGCTATCCCCTCGGTGCAGCCCACCGCGACGACCGATCCGAAACGAGCTTTGCTCTTCTCCAGGAACTCATCGTCTCTGTCCGCGCACTCCGCAAAGATCTCGGCGTCGAAGAGAGAGCCTCAGTCCCCATTCGCATCCGTGCTCTCAGCGACGGACTGGCGTTCGAGGAAAATTTTGAAATCATTCAGCGCCTGGCACGCGTTTCGGGCGTCGAATCAGTGAGCACCATGCCCGAAGGCGCCGTTTTTCGCTCTACGTCCCAGTTCGACGTGGAGGTGATCTACGAAAAGACCATCGACATCCCCGCCGAGCGTGAACGCCTGACCAAAGAACTCGCCAAACTGGAGAAGGCCCTCGCCTCCGCGGAACGCCAGCTCAGCAATCCCGCATTTCTCGAAAAAGCTCCGCCCCACGTCGTTGAGGGCCTGAGAAAAATGGAAGCCGACACGCGCCTCCTCATCGAAAAAAACCGCAAAGCCCTCGAAGACCTCACACAGGAGGGCCGCGGATAGATCATGGAATGGAAAAGCCGCCGTATCGAGGCCATCCTCGAACAGGCGCTGGTCGAAGATAAAGCCACCAGCGACATCACCACGTCGCTCACCATCGAGCCCGGCCTCCGCGCCGCTGCCACCGTGCTCGCCAAAGAAGAATGTGTCCTCTCCGGCCTCGGCTGCATTCCCCGCTTCCTCGATATCTTTGCGCGCCTGGATGGCCGCTCCAGCGGGCGCTACGAAGTGGTCAGCCACCCCGAAATCTTCGACGGCGTCCGCATGCGCAAAGGTCAGGCCGCTGCCGTGATTCGTCACAATGCCCGTGTCATTTTGGCCTGCGAACGCGTCATCCTCAACCTTATGCAGCGCATGAGCGGCATCGCCACGCTCACTCGCCGCTACGTCGACGAGATTCGGGACACTTCCGTCAAAATTCTCGACACCCGCAAGACCGTCCCCGGTTTGCGCATCCTCGACAAATACGCCGTCCGCTGTGGCGGCGGCGAAAACCATCGCCTCGACCTCTCCGATGGCATTCTCATCAAGAACAACCACATCGCCCTCGGCGGCGGCATCGAGAAAGTTCTTGCCCGCGCCAAAGAGCGCCGCAAGCTCGGCCAGACCATCGACATCGAAGTTCGCAATATCGCCGAGCTCACGCTCGCTCTTGACCACGGCGCCGAGTCCCTGCTTCTCGACAACATGACCCCCGCCGAGGTTAAAAAATCCGTCGCCATCGTCCGCGAGCGGGGCTTCGAAATTCCCATCGAAGCCTCCGGCGGCATCACCCTCGAGAACATCCACAAGTACGCCCTCGCCGGCCCCGACTACATCTCCGTCGGCGCGCTCACCCACTCCGCCCCCGCCGTCGATCTCTCCATGCGCATCACCGCGGAGATCTACTAAAGCGGTGCCCGCCCCGACTGCCGGCGCTTTCCCCGCCGATCTTTTCGACCTCCCCGCCCTCGACGCCGCACTCGCCGGCTCGCGCTTCGCCGGCAAACTCCACTTCTTCCCGTCCATCCCCTCTACCAACACCCATGCGATGCAGCAATCCGACGCCGGCGTTCCCGATGGCAGCGTCTACTTCGCCGACGAGCAGACTTCTGGCCGCGGTCGCGGCGCCCACGCGTGGACCTCGCCTCCCGGCTCCGGGCTCTACGTCAGCATCCTCCTTCGTCCCCTTATCCCGCCCGCCGACATCCTCTGGCTCTCGCTCGCCGCTGGACTCGCCGTGCACAATGCAATCCGCACCGTCACCTCTCTCCAGCCCGATCTTCGCTGGCCCAATGACCTGCTCCTCGGCCCGCGCAAATTTTGCGGCATCCTCACCGAACTCAACGCGGAAGTCACCCGCGTCCGCCATGCGGTCATCGGCATCGGCATCAATGTCCACCAGCCACAGTTTCCTCAAGACCTCCGACCCCTTGCCACCTCGCTCTTTCTCGAGACCGGTCACAACTGGCCTCGCCAGGAAATCCTCCTCGCCCTCCTGCAATCCCTCGAAAGCGAACTCGCCGCCCTCACCGCACCCGCTGACCTCCAGGCCGCCGCACAAAACATCCGCAACCGTCTCGAACGAAGCTCCACCTGGATTCGTGGCAAACGCGTCCGCGTCGACGAAGGCGACGGATTCACCGGAACTACCGAAGGCCTGGACCCCCGCGGCTTTCTCCTGGTGCGCACGCCCCAGGGCGTCCGCACTGTCCTTTCCGGCGGGGTCCGCGAAACCGGCCCAACATAAAATCGAACCGGGCGAAGCGAGCGCATAAAATCAAAACCATGCTTCTGGTGCTCAACGTTAACAACACCAACACCGTGATCGCCCTCTACGCGCTCACCCCCGACGGCCGTACCGGCGACCTGCGCGCCACATGGCGCATCAGCACGCGCCAGGGCCAAACCGCCGACGAATACGGCATCCTCATCCGCAGTCTTCTTCAGCACGAAAACGTCGAGACCGGAGCCATTCGCGGCATCGTGATCGCTTCCGTCGTCCCTCCCATCGATTGGATCCTTCGCCAGTTCTGCGAGCGCACCTTCGCCCAGAAGCCACTCTTTATCGAACCCGGCGTCAAGACCGGCCTGCCGATTCTCACCGACAATCCCGGCGAAGTTGGCGCCGATCGCGTCGCCAACTGTGTCGGCGCCTTCCACAAATATGGAGGCCCCACCATCGTCGTCGACTTCGGCACCGCCACCAATTTCGACGTCGTCTCGAAGAAAGGCGAATTCCTCGGCGGCGCCATCGCCCCCGGCCTTAACATCTCCGCCGAAGCCCTCTTCTCCCGCGCCGCGCGCCTCCCCCGCGTCGAAATTCGCCGCCCCGCAAAAATCATCGGCACCAACACTGTCGACAATCTCCAGATCGGCCTCTTCTGGGGCCACATCGGATTAGTCGACTCGATCCTCGAGCGCATGATGGCCGAACTCGGACCCGAAACGAAGTGCGTCGCCACCGGGGGCCTCGCCCACCTGATCGCACGCGAATCGAAATACATTTCCGAAGTCAACGACCGCCTCACCCTCGAAGGCCTGCGCCTCATCTACGACCGCAATCGCGCCGCCCGCAGCCCGGCGCACTCCGAGCCGCAGCCGGCCCGCACCTCCGGCGCGTAACGCCGTGGAAAACTACTTCAACTACTTCACTGAAATCGAGGAGCACTTCCAGCGCCGCCGCGGCTCCATCCTCCTCCTCTCCACGCTCGACTGGGCGCTCATCGAAACCTGGCGCGAAGCGGGCATTCCCATCGAGGCCGTTCTCCGCGGCATCGACACCGCCTTCGATCGCTACGACACGCGCAAACACCGCACCGCGCGCCGTATCAACGGCCTTGCCTGGTGCGCTCAGGAAGTAATGACCGCCGCCGACGACCTTCGCGAAGCCTCCCTCGGCGTTGCGAAACCGCAATCCCAAACCGACAGAGCTGGCCTCGAATGGGACCGCATCGCTGCGCATCTCGACCAAGCCGCATCCGATCTGAAAGCCGCTTCACTGACTGGGCTCGCCGCGCAAACCGCGTCGGAAATCGCCGATCGCCTCGCAGTCCTCGCTGCACCCCCTGAATCCCCACTCAATCTCGAAGACCTCGAACGCAACCTTACTGTCCTCGAAGAGAAACTCCTCAACGCTCTCATCGTCACAACTTCTGAAGCCGAACTCACCGCCCTCCGCGAACAAAGCGCCCAGGAACTCGCCCCCTACCGCCGCCGCATGCAGGCTCTTCAGATTCGCCAAATCGAGCAGCAGTTTCTCCACAAACGCCTGCTCGAAAAACACGACCTCCCGCGCCTCAGCCTGTTTTATATGAGGCAGGAATGAAGCTGCTCATCGACAAAGCCGTCTATGGCGGATCAGGTCTCGCCCGCGTCGATGGCAAAGCCGTCTTCGTCCCCTTCACCCTCCCCGGCGAAACCGTCGAAGCGGAAATCGTCCGCGACAAAGGCAGTTTTTCCACCGCGGAGCTTCAGTCGGTACTCGAAGCGAGTCCAGCGCGCGCCCAACCTCCATGTGTGTACTTTGGCCAATGTGGAGGCTGCCATTATCAGCAGGCGATCTACGAAGCCCAGGTCGAAATGAAGCTCGCCATCTTGCGCGAAACCCTCGAGCGTGCTCGCATGCGCGAAATCCCGGACATCGAGGCCGTTGCTGCTGAGCCCCTCGGCTACCGCAATCGCATCCGCCTCCACGTTCAGGCCAATCCGTTCGCTCTCTGTTACAAATTCCGCAAATCGCACACCAACCTTCCCGTAACCACTTGCCCCATCGCCGCGCCGGTGCTGCAGCGTGCCATCCAAACCCTCAATCGCGAAGGGCAAGCCCCAGGACTCGCCACATTTGTAACCGAAATAGAGCTGTTTAGTGCTCCAGACGAATCCTCGCTGCTCGTTTCCCTCTGGACCGGCCATTCTGCCGACGAGGCAAAGTCCATTCTGGATAAAATGTCGCCGCAACTGCGACAGATTCTCCCCGAAATCCAGGGAATCGGCGTCTTCGCCATGGAGAAAGGCCGCACCACCGGCCGCCTTCTCGCCCATTCTGGTGCAGAGTCGCTCCTATACTTTTCCGGCACGCACCGCTACCGCGTCAGTCTGGCATCCTTCTTCCAGGTCAATCGCTTCCTTCTCGACCCGCTCGTCCAGCTCGTCACCGTCGGCGAATCTGGCGGCGCGGCGTGGGATCTGTACGCCGGCGTCGGACTCTTCTCGCTCCCTCTGGCCGAGGCCTTCTCCGCAATCACCGCTGTGGAGTCGTCTCCCTCCGCTGTCCGCGATCTCCGCGAAAACCTTCGCGAAGCCAAACACCGCGTCGTCGCCTCTGACACGGCTGCTTTCCTGCGTCAGGCCCTCCAGCACCGTCAGCCGGCTCCCGACCTCGTCGTCGTCGACCCACCTCGTGCCGGCCTCCTCCGCGAGGTCACTACCGCCCTCGGAAAAATCCGCCCGCGCAAGATTACTTACGTTTCCTGCGACCCCGCCACGCTCAGCCGCGACCTCGCTGGGTTGCTAGAATCCGGCTATCGCCTCAGAAGGATGCATCTGCTCGACCTTTTCCCGCAGACTTATCACATCGAGTCCGTGACCCATCTGTCGTTGGACTGAGCTGATCGGAGGCGAGCCCCTGCGATGGCCACCTCCCCCGCCATTCCGCAAAGCACCGTCACGTCCTCTCCGGCGAAAGCCCTGCGCTCAAACGACTCAACCCTCCGCATCCTCACCGCCCCAGCCCTCTTTATGGCCGTCTGTTTCGCCTGCGGGGACGCGGTTGCGCAACGCCTCTGGCTCCAGCCAGCCCATCTCCTCGTCGCTCTGGCTCTGCTCTTCACCGTTACAGTGACTGCAGCCTTCTGCGCCACCCGCGTAGCCCCCCTCACCGCCGCAACCCTCTGCCTGCTCCTTGGATTTTTCGCCGCCGAAGTTCAGCCCCGCCCGCCCAGCACGACTCCGCTCGAACGCATCGCGTTCGCAACCCCGACGTCGACTCCCTCAATACGCCGCCTTGGCATCGAGACAACCCATATTGTCGATGGCAGCATCGTGCGCACTGCCCCGCGCCGCCTCATCGACAGCTTTGCGCCCTATTCCGACATCGTCCGCCACGAGCACAGTCAGCAAATCGACCTCCGCGTTACTGCCGTCGACAGCCAAATTCTCCCTTCGCCGGAAGGTCTCCGCCTCACCCTCTATGCGCCCGCTGCCACCGCATTCCCAAACCTTTTCTGCGGCCAGATCCTGCACGGTGCCGTCGCAATGCATACCGAGGAGCGCTTCCTCGACCCCGGCGTATGGGACGCGTCCGCGTGGCTCCGCCAGGAAGGAATTGCCGCGCTCGGCAGCGCTCACGCAGCGGATGTAACCGTCGCTGTGACGAATTCCGGCCCCAACCTCTCATGCCGCCTGCATAACATCCAGCAATCCGCCAGCGAACGCCTCGTTGGCCTAGCCGACCAACCCGTTGCCTCGCGAATCCCCGGGCTTCTTCGCCTCTCACACGATGACGCCGCGATGCTCACCGCCATGCTCACCGGCGACCGCACCCTCCTCGGTCACCGCCTGCGCGTCGGCTTCGAGCGCACCGGTTCCTTCCACCTGCTCGTCGTCTCCGGCATGCACCTCGCCATCTTTGCCGGTCTGGTCTTCTGGATCACCCGCCGCCTCCGCCTGCCGCGCGTCGCGGCATCCCTCGCGACCATCGTCCTCTCGCTTGCCTACGCGCTCTTTACCGGCTTCGGTCAGCCTGTCCAGCGCGCCTTCTGGATGGTCACTCTCTACCTCTGCGGCCGAATGCTCTGGCGAGAACGCCATCGGCTCAACGCCATCGGATTCGCCGCCCTCGTCATGCTCGCCGCTAATCCCGCCGCAATCCTCGACGCCGGCTTTCAGATGACGCTGCTTTCCGTCCTCGCCGTCGCCGGCATTGCCGTCCGCGTCGCTGAGAAGACTTTCGGCCCATACCTTCACGCTACCCGCGACTTCTGGCTGCTTCCCCTCGACCCTTCACTCCCACCGCGCATCGCGCAATTCCGCGTGACGGTCCGCATGTTCGCGACCGCGATGCTGCCCCTCACCGGTAGCTGGCTCGCATTGCGCATCTTGCCGAAAACAGTTCGTACCCTCCTTCTTATCGCCGAACTCGTCACTACCTCCTTCGCTATCGAGCTGTTCCTGGTCCTCCCCATGGCCATCTACTTTCACCGCGTCACGGCTGTAGCTCTGCCGGTCAACATCTTCATCGTTCCCCTGCTCGGAATCCTGCTACCTCTCGCGCTCCTCACGTTGCTGCTTGTCATCATCCTTCCAAAACTCGCTGGGGTTTCCGCCATGGCCGTCGCGCTCCTCCTGCACGGAGTCCACGCGCTCGTCCTCACCTTCGGAGCCATGCGTCTCGGCGATCTCCGTATTCCCCCGCCGCCGCCCTTCGCCATTGCCGCCATCATTGCCCTCAGCACGGCCGCCCTGCTGCTCGTCCGCCTGAAACGCTTTGCCCTGACCGCCGCTGCTACCGCCCTCCTTGTCGCAACCGCTGTCACAGTTTCTCCGCGACCGATCCTGCATCGCGCCGAAACCCTCGAAGTCTCCACCATCGACGTCGGCCAGGGCGACTCTATTCTCGTCGTCACACCCCACGGCAAGACCCTGCTGATCGATGCCGGCGGCATTGTGGGGGCAGGCGGTCCCAACGTCATCGACCCCAGCGCCCATGCCTCCAATTTCGATGTGGGCGAAGACGTCGTCTCGCCCGTTCTCTGGTCGCGCGGGATTCGTCGCCTCGACGCGGTCGCCATCACGCACGCCCACGCCGACCACATCGGCGGAATGCCGGCGGTGGTCGCGAATTTTCGCCCGCGCGAATTGTGGATCGGCATCAATCCCCACTCCTCGCTCTATGACGCGGTCCTCGCTGAAGCCCGCACCACCGGCACAATCATCATTCGTCACACCGCCGGTGACATTTTCATTTTCGACGGCATCCGCATTCGTGTCCTCGCACCCGAGCCCGGCTATCACCCCGCCGCCGCACCGGGCAATAATGACTCTCTGGTGTTACAAATGCGCTACGGAAACACCACGGCGCTGCTCGAAGGCGACGCGGAGTCGCCCAGCGAGGACCGCATGTTGGCCGAAGGCGGTCTCCATTCCGATTTCCTCAAAGTCGGCCACCACGGCAGCCGAACCTCGACCACCCCCGATTTTCTCGCCGCCGTGTCACCCTCCTGGGCCGCGATTTCCGTCGGCCGGCGCAATTTCTACGGCCATCCCCGCCCGGAAGTCCTCGAGCAGCTCCAAGCTGCGCACGTCTTCACCTTCCGCACCGACACGCTCGGCCTCTGTACGTTTTATCTCGATGGGAAAAACGTCCACGTCGCGGTCTGGGCAGCCCAACCGGCCGAACCCTAACGCCGTTTCGGCATGGCCTCCAGCGCGTCACACGCAGTGACCGCCCCATTCTCCGCCGCGATCTTCGCCGCCACCGCGCCCGCGCACGACACATAAGCACTGTCAGAGAGCAGCTGCTGGATCAGCCGCGCGGCCGGCTTCGCCCTGTATCGCTTTCGCCCCAGCACCTCGGCTACGCCCAGCCGCCTTACCCGCCGCGCATTATCCGGCTGATCGTGGCTGTACGGCATTACCAGCATCGGCCGCCCCGCGCGCAGAGCTTGGGCAGTCGTCCCAATCCCCGCCTGGTGGATGATCACCGACGCCCGCGGAAAAACTTGCGAGTACGGCGCATAGCGCGTCACACAAATCGTTTCCGGCAGCTTGCGCTTCGGCAGATTCCGATCATCCGCCCCAATCAGCAGCACCGCGCGCTGCCCGAGAGTCTCCGCCGCCTGCGCACTCTGCTCGTAAAAATCCCCGGCATGCATCACGGCTGCCGAGCCCAGCGTGAACACCAATGGGGGTGGCCCCGCACCCAGAAACGCCGCGAGTTCCGGCGGCAACCGCCCCTCGTCACCCGTGCCGTCATAAAACGCGAACCCGGTGATCTTCGCTGAGGGTGGCCAGTCCGGCTGCGGGGCGCCCATCACCGAAGAGTAGAGCGCCAGCACCAGGCTCTCCGAGTGCTTCGCATCAAAGACAGGATCCTTTCCCCGCGCCAGCCCCAGCTCGGCCCGCAGCGCATACACCGGCTCCGGCCACTTCCGCGTCACAAACCTGGCGAAGCGCGCCACCACGTGTCCCAGCGCAGGCACCGCTTCCTGCATCTTTGCCAGCGCCGGATACGGCGGCAGCACCGGCGGATCGTATCCCGAAAAAAACGAAAACGGCGCCAGCACGTAAGAGGCCCACGGCACCCCCGTCTTCTCCGCGACAATCGGGCCAGCGTACGCCAGCTCGCCCGTCACCAGCAGGTCCGCACCACCCTCCGCCTCCACCGCAGCCAGCAAATCCTCGTAGCTCTCCCGCAGGGCAGGGAAGAGGAATTTCCGCAGCCCCGTCTCAGTCCCATGCTTGATGTCGTAGATCATCGCGATCAGCCGCGTGTCGTTCGGGTCCTGCTCCGGCCGTACCGGCGCGAACCCGATACCCAGCGGCTCGATCTTCGGCCGAAACATCTCCGGCACCGCCAGCACCGGGAGGTGCCCGCGCCGCTTCAGCTCCAGTGACAGGGCGATCAGAGGATTTACATCGCCAAACGTGCCATAGGTCGAAAAAACGATTCTCATCGCGCGTTGGTTGCTGTCTTGCTCAGAAGCTCGCCTCGAAGATGTGGAACCTGCGCTCCAGTTCCCATTCCTCCTGCGCTTTCTCGCTGCCGTGGTTTAGCGTCGCGCATTCTCCAGCAGGCGTCTCCCTCCCCAGTTGCCCTCGGCACGCTGCGACGGGCGTTTCCAGCTTCTCCGGCGTCACGCGCTCCCAAATGCTCCCCCCCGGCAGAAAGCTGTGCTCGATCGAAGTCCGCACCATCAACTTCAAATCGTGATAGCTCAGCGGATATGTAGCCGCTGCGCGCACGTATTCATGCGTCAGGTCGATCCGCGAGACGCCCTCATCATCCGTCGACAGCGCCACCGGCACCCCAGACTTCCGGTACAGCATGAATGGGTGATCGTTTCCTTTCACATTCAAAATCACGTCGTTACTGGTCAGGTTTACCTCGACCATTACGTGCCGGTCCGCCATCTCCTTCATCAGCTCCCCGGGCCGGTCCTCATACATCACGTCCACGCCGTGCCCGATTCGCTCCGCGTGCCCCTCTTCCACCGCCATCCGAATGTGAAACTTCAGCCCGTCGGGGGGGGCCATATCGGCGCTAATCTCGCCCGCATGCAGCGTGATGTGCACCTTCGGATACTGCCCATGCAGATAATCCAGCATTTTCATTTGCAGCGCATAATCCCGCATCGAAATATACCCGTCCTCGGGCATTACAAAATTAATTCCCACTACATCGGGATCAGCAGAGGCAACCTCGAACCCCAGCAGGGTTTGAGAAAACACCTGCGCGGGCGGAAATCCGCGCAGCACCTGATACAGGAAACGCACCGTCACCCTGCACCCAGGCAGCGCGTCTGCCAGCCCGCAATGTTCTATCTCGTTCCGCTTCCGCAGCGCATCGCCGTACTCCTCGCGCGCATTCCCTATGTTGCCGCGAAATCCGTCATCGGCCAGCAGCGCCGCCTTCAGCCGCGCCCCGTCGCCGTCCCAGCCGATGCGCGTTCCCGCCGCCGCTGCAGGTCTGAATCCCGGCGTCTGCATCAGCTCCAGATACTGTTCGTTCTGCGCCGCCGCCCGCGATGCCACTTCGTCGATCCACTCCCCGGTGAATCGCTTATCGTCGCCAAAACGCCCGAACGCATCGAAGAAGTGATCGTGTCCCGACTCGCCCGTCACCGGCACAAACGTCCGCATCGAAAACGCGTCGATCAGTTCGTCATAGAGATGCTGATTCGAGGGAACATCCCTCGCCGCGGGCTCGCCGGCCGGGCAATCCGGAGCGTGATGCTCGGCATCCATCTTCAGCCGCACCGCGTCCACGCAGATCCCGTCTTCGCCCGCCTCGCGGATGAACGTCTCCGCATACACCGCCCCGCCCAGATGGTTATGCAGATCGCCGCCCTTCGGCATCCTGAACAAGAAAACCCGCAGCGCCGCCGGACCTTCTTTCCTCGCCTCCTCAAACGCGCGCTCTGCCCGCGCCTCACCTGGCGAAGCCGGAGTGGCCTGGGCCGTTAGCCGAAAGCAGCACGAGAAGAGAACGCTGGCAGCCAACACTGAAGAAGCAACACACGCGCAGCGAGTTTTCGACATGGACTCTTCAATTTCCTCGAGAGGGAAAGGTCAAGCTGTGGCACAAGTGTATCGCGTCTTTCTCCGGCGAATACCCGCCGCCAGCATCTGCGGTAATTACGTTGCCCAACGTTCCTAAGCTGCCGAAGGACTCCTGCGGCGCCAATGAATGCCTGGTGAGTCACCCCGTTACTGGGCCCCTGCATGTCCGTAGCCGATGTTCTGATCCACCCACTGAATGAAATATTTCATGTTCGGCGCATCGGTATGCCCACCGTCATCCTGCCGCCACGCCAGCTTTCCCCCGAGCAGCCCGTCGTTCACCGCAGGCATGTTCGCCGTGCGGTAATCCAAATCTGTCGTACTCAATCCCGGAGCGCCCAGCAGCGTCCACACCGGGCTCGCCGCCACCGTCGCCATCCAGCTTCCCTCGTGATCCAGCCAATGCGCGTCGCCCTTTTCCGGAATCCCATAGCTGATAAACGTCAGCCGAGGCGCGCACAGCGCGATCAGCTCGTTCGCATCGACCGGAATGTCTCCAGGATTCATGCTGCCGAACGTCGCCTCCGACGCTCCATACTTGATAAAGTTCCCCGCCATCCAGTAATACTCGCCGCCCGTCAGGCTCTCCACCGCCTCGCCGTAGTTGCGCCGCAGCAGGGTCGCGCCGCCTTTGCCCGACGACCCCACCAGCACCATTGCAAACCGCTGATCGAACGCCATCGTCACCAGGGCCGCCTTGCCGTATCGCGATACGCCCTCGATCCCAACGTGCTTCGCATCCACCGCGGAATCCGTTTCGAGATAATCCAGACCTCGTCCCGCGGCCCATCCCCACGCACGCAGCGCACCCCAGTCATCCGGCTTGCGCGGCTGCCCTTTGTTCGCCAACCCGATGATGCCTCGCGTAATATCCGCCCCATTGTCCGGCTGCGCGCTCGCCGGATCCAGCTTCGCGAATCCCCACCCCGCCGCGATCAGCTCCCACTCATTCGGCGGGTCGCCATCCGCGTTCATCTGCGGAAACTGAAACGGCACCGCCCGAACTGGATCCCACCCCGGGTGCTGCGCAATCACATCCTTCAGCGACGGATCCTGCTGCACCAACAGCGCCTTCATCGCTGTGTTGAGCCGCTCCAGCTCCGCCGGCGAAGGCTGTACCGGCGATGGAAAGCCGCTCGGCCCGAACATGATCAGCACCGGGACCGGCCCCTTCGCATCCGCCGGCGTCACCAGCGTCATCCGCAGATTCACGCTGATCGCCGGATACGAGGAGTTGTCCACTCGACCCACTAGTTCCTTCGCGATCACAG
Source organism: Acidobacteriaceae bacterium (assembly GCA_050011735.1). Lineage (GTDB taxonomy): Bacteria > Acidobacteriota > Terriglobia > Terriglobales > Acidobacteriaceae > Palsa-343. The sequence goes on from JBEKIN010000001.1 coordinate 56,937, forward strand.
GATGGAACCCAACCATCTCCCGCTCGCTGGCCGTCACCGACCACGTCACCTTCGGCACATCCTTCGGCATTCGCCCGTAAACGTACTCTTCCAGTCCCTCCACAATCACCGGTCGCCGCTGTTTCCACCACATTTCCGCCGACGTCGCCTTTGTGCCGTTGTTCAGCGTCAGCGCGTCCGGCACATTGGGATACGGATTTGCCTTCGACTCGTCATAGTTCGCGTGGTTCGGCGCTTTCTCGTCACCGCTGGGGCCCGGGCGCAGCGCTTTGATCCCAAGCTGGTCCATCATGTTCTG
>JBEKIN010000002.1:0-48831 GCA_050011735.1 Acidobacteriaceae bacterium
AAGGAAGATGAGCAGACGGCCGGATGCGGGCTGCATGCCAGGGTCGAGCGTCACACGAAAGAAGAGATGAGATGGGGTCTGGGCGCAGGCGAGAGCAACAAAGAACGGTAGAACGAGAAGACGTGCGAATTTCCTGAGGATCATCCCCGTGAGTGTAGCAACCAGGGCGCGTAAAGCAAAAGAACGATGGGGGAGGGGGAGGGCTACGCCGATCAGGGATACAGAATGCGCGCGGGGCCGCCGTCGGGGCCGAGAACCTTGATCTTCTTCGCCAGGCCCAGCCAGCCGAGCAGGCGAATGCCCCAGTAGTTGAAGTCGAGCTCATACCAGGCCATGCCGTGGCTGGCGGAGACAGGGTGGGCGTGGTGGTTATTGTGCCAGCCCTCGCCGCCGGTGATGAGTGCGACCCACCAGTTGTTGCGCGAATCGTCGCGCGTCTGGAAGCGGCGCGCGCCCCACATGTGCGTGGCGGAGTTGACCAGCCACGTCGAGTGCAGGCCGAGCGTGATGCGCAGGAAGATGCCCCACAGCAGCCAGGACCATCCGCCGATGAGGAACAGCGCGATGCCGACGACGGTGATGGGGACCCAGTGCCAGCGGCTGAGCCAAACGTAGAAGCGGTCGTTGGCGAGGTCGGGGACGTAGCGCGTGAGCAGGGGGTTGCGATTGCGCAGGGAGCCGTTAAGGATCCAGCCCATGTGCGACCACCATTTGCCGTCGCGGGGCGAGTGCGGATCGCCGGGGCGATCGGTGAGCTGGTGATGCATGCGATGCACGGCGACCCAGTAGATGGGGCCTCCCTGCAGGGCGAGCGTGGCGCAGAGGGCCATGGCGTACTCGACCCATTTGGGAGTGATGTAGCCACGATGGGTGAGCAGGCGATGGTAGCTCATGGCGATGCCGACGTTCTGGCCGAGCACCCAGAGCACGGCGAAGACTGCGAGCGCGCTCCAGCTGAAGAAGAAGAGCGCGGCGACGGCGCCGATATGAAAGATGGTGAGCGTGACGGCGAAGATCACGTTGAGCTTCGCAGAGCGAGTTTGCTCAAGCGACTCGGAGTCGGCGCGAACGGTATCGGCGGGGATCTCAACGAGGGTGGACATGAGAAAACAGTGCTCCACCTTTCACCTTAAAGGTACGAGGCCCCGTTGCAATGTAAGAGTTACGTAATCGTGGGCGTGGCGTCGCCCGACGGCTTAGGAATTCGAAACTTCCACCGAGGCGCGCACCGCTTCGGGGCGCGAGTTGTCGTCGAGGCGGCCGAAAATCATCTTGCCAGAGGTGGTCTGGAGGACTGAGGTAACGGCGATCTCGACGGAGCGGCCGATGAGGCGACGGGCGTGGTCGACGACGACCATGGTGCCGTCGTCCAGGTAGCCGACGCCCTGGTCGAATTCCTTGCCTTCTTTCATGATGACGACCCGCATCTTCTCGCCCGGCAGGACAACAGGCCGGAGCGAATTGGCGAGGTCGTTGATATTGAGCACGGAGACGCCGCGGACCTGAGCGACTTTGTTCAGATTGAAGTCGTTGGTGACGATTTTGGCTTCGAGATGTTTGGCCAACTCGATGAGCTTGAGGTCGACTTCCTTCACGTGCGGGAAGTCTTCTTCGGTAATCTGCACGGTGATCTGCGCATTGCCGCGCATGCGCTGAAGGACATCGAGGCCGCGGCGGCCGCGCTGGCGTTTCGAGGAGTCGGAGGAGTCGGCGACCATCTGCAGTTCGCGCAGGACGAATTCCGGAACGACGAGGACGCCTTCGAGGAAGCCGGTCTCGGAGATGTCCGCGATGCGGCCATCGATGATGGCGCTGGTGTCGATGACTTTGATGTTGCGCTTGCCGGCGCGTTCGCCGGAGAAAAGCCCGCCGAGTGCCGCGAGGTTGAGGAGGTCGCCCTTGCTGGCGCCGACCACCAGGCCGATATAGGTCATGAGCAACAGCACAACGAGCTGCAGCAGGCTGCGGGTGCGGCCATCGGGCAGGCTGTTGCGGAGAACAAGAGAGAAGAGGAAGGCCCCGACGATGCCGAGCAGGCTGCCGATGACGGCTCCAAAGAGACGCTTCAGGCTGAGGGCGCGCACGCGCAGCTCAAAAAGGATGATGAGCCCGGACAGGACGGCGCCGACGCCGGCGGCGGTCCGCTGATCGATGCCAAAGGGGCGAAAGAACCAGCAAGCAGCCGAAAAAATTAGTATGAAGAGCAGACGAAGAGCGAATAAATCCATATGGCCCCCGACAACGTGCGCCAGGCAACGCGGGAGGATTAGATGGGGGAAACACAAATAGTCAGCATTGCCAGGCAACCGGAGTATACGCAGGGGCCAGGGGGCAGGAAAAGGCCACGATATTCACAGGGTCACGAACGAAACGTGTATTGACAGACGCACAAAAGGCCATGCAGAAATGCGTGGCTCCCGGGCCAAAGGCGAGAGAGATGTTGGTGATCCAGGAGCGAGAAAAAGGCAGGCCCGGTGTGCGTTCTTAGTACTTTGGCACCTTGGGGTCGATCTCGCTGGACCAGGCGGTGATCCCGCCAGCGAGGTTGTGCAGCTTTTTGAAGCCGTTCTTTGCCAGGAATTCCGCGGCGCGCTGGCTGCGGCCTCCCGACTTGCACTGGACGACGATTTCCTGGGCGGTGTTGAGCTCATTCATGCGTTTCGGCAGATCGTTGAGCGGGATGAGATGTCCGCCGATTTGGGCGATCTGATATTCGAAGGGCTCACGCACATCGAGGATGAAGAGATCGTCGCCCGCGTCGAGGCGCTGTTTTAGTTCTTTCACGCTCATTTGGGGGATGCCGTTTTGCACGGGCGCCATTTTTGCCTCCGGGACGATGCCGCAGAATTGCTGGTAGTCGATCAACTGGGTCACGGTGGGATGCGTACCGCAGACCGGGCAGTCGGGGTTCTTACGGAGCTTCAGCTCGCGGAAGCGCATGTCGAGCGCGTTGACCAGGAGCAGGCGGCCGATGAGCGGCTCGCCTTTGCCAAGGATGAACTTGATGACCTCAGTGGCCTGGATGATGCCGACCAGGCCGGGCAGGATGCCGAGCACGCCGCCTTCTGCGCAGGAGGGGACGAGGCCCGGCGGCGGCGGTTCGGGATAGAGGCAGCGGTAGCAGGGGCCGTGCTGGGTGGCGAAGACGCTGGCCTGGCCCTCGAAGCGGAAGATGGAGCCGTAGGCGTTGGGTTTGCCGGTGAGCACGCAGGCATCATTGACGAGGTAGCGGGTGGGGAAATTGTCAGTGCCGTCGGCGACGATGTCGTAGTCGCGGATGATCTCCAGCGCATTCTGGCTGGTGAGCATGGTCTCGTGTTTGACGATCTTCATGAACGGATTCAGCGCTGTGAGCTTCTCGGCGGCGGAGTCGATTTTCGGCCGGCCCACGTCTTTCGTACTGTGGATGATCTGGCGCTGGAGGTTGCTGGAGTCGACGACGTCGAAGTCGACGAGGCCGAGGGTGCCGATGCCGGCTGCGGCGAGATAGAAGGCGAGGGGCGATCCGAGTCCGCCAGTGCCAACGCAGAGGACTTTAGCGGCCTTGAGCTTCTGCTGGCCCTCCATGCCGACTTCGGGCAGGATGAGGTGGCGCGAATAGCGCGCGATTTCGTCGTTGGAGAGCTGCGGCAGGGTGATGGGTTCGGTGGTGGCGGCCATGTGGTCTTCCTTAAGGATGCTGCGTGGGGGCCGCTGGGTGCAAGGGCGGGCTGAAGCGCACAGTGGCCAGAATAGCCCGAAGCTGGTCCTGCACCGGGTGCAAATCGATCGGGGTCGAAAAGTGCCTTTCGTCTTCGGGTGGGCAGACGGTGTGCATGGCGAGATCGAACAGGTAGCACGAACCCTGAGCCTGGTGGAAATAGAGCGACTCAGAAACCTGATGGCACAGGCCCGCGCTCCCGGTTTCGGTATGGCTGAACGGCACACCGTCGATCGGCCGGGTATCGACCTGATCGAAACTCACGACGGCATGCATCTGTTCCAGGCATGCGGCCGGAGTCGCGCCAGGAAGAACATTGAAAATGAACTCGGCTCCGGAGAAGTCCGTGCGATCCTTCAGTTCCGGCCAGAACTCGCGGGGAGCGACGACGATAGCGCGCGCCGAGAATCCCTCGCCACTTTGCGGCGTGGGCTGCGTGAGAGCTGCGTCGATCGAGTAAAACTGTGAGGCGATGGTGAACTTCCAGGTCGCGGGATAGCGGAAGGTCACGCCGTACCGGGGGTCGGTGAACTGCGTTGTGGAGGGATCGACGAGGCGAACGGTCTGCGCGGACAGTTGCAACGTTGCAGAGACGACGATGCATGCGGCGATTCGGATTGGCGCAATTGTGGCCATCGAGTCTTTTGCGCGAAGCGCCTTCGCCTGGACGGCCTAGTCCCCGCCGGCGATGGAAGGGATGATGGAAAGAGTGTCAGAGGGCTGGACTGAGCTGTCTTCGCGCTGGGGGAGATAGCGAACGTCTTCGTCGTTGAGGTAAAGGTTGACGAAGGACCGCAGTTTGCCGTCGGGAGTGTAGAGGTGCTTCTTAAACTCCGGATAGCGGGTGAGGAGCGCGGAGACGGCCTCGGAGACGGTGGCGGCGTCGACCGCGACAACGGACTGGTTGGCGGTATAGACACGCAGGGGCGTCGGAATCTCGATGGTCATTTTCTTTCAATCCTCAGTCAGGGTGCGGGGTTCGGGAGAACGGAGGGACGAGGGTGCGCTAGCGGCACGACGGGCGTCGTGCCATGGTACAGAGGGCGCAGGGTCTCGCAGCCAAGAGGGATATGACCATAGACATCTCTATTTTGCCTCAAAATCTGGGCAATGTCTGCTTCAGCTCCGGTTCGAGGCCAGGATCGAGCTGGCCGGTGACGTCGATCGTTTCGTTCTGGAAGGCCTTGTCATCTTCAGTCGAGCCGGTGAGCAGGAACGAATTGGTTTGCCGGGCCGCGCCCTTTTCGACGGCGGTGATGACGTAGCTGCAGCCGATCCAGTGGGCTTCGACGAAGTCGGTGGGCGACCACTGCGCGGGGTGGTCGGGATGGGAGTGGTAGAAACCGACGATGTCGAGGCCGCGCTCGCGGCCGGTGCGCTGGATTTTCACCAGCTCCTGGGGGGCGATGTGGTAGCGGTTGTGGGCGGAGTCAGTGCGGGTGTTACCGGCGCGGATGGCGTCCTCGACTTCGTTGACGGAGCCGCCGTTTTCCGAAGTGAAGCGGCCGAGGAGCACCCCGCAGCACTCATGCGGCCAGGTCTGCTCGCCATGCTCGCGAATCGCGTCGTAGAGCTGCAGGCTCAGGCGAAGCACGTCATTCCTCCCAGAACCGCTCGCTGAGGTATTTGTCGGCGGCGTCGGGCAGAATCGTAACAACGACGGCTTCTTTTCCGAGAGCAGCCTGCTCTTCCGCGATGCGCAGCGCGGCAGCAACGGCGGCGGCAGCGGAGATGCCGACGAGGAGACCTTCGGTGCGGGCGAGGCGTTTGGCCATGGCGTAGGCGCCTTCGGTTTCGACTTCGAGGCTGCGGTCGGCGAGTTTGGGATCGTAGATGGCCGGAACAATGGCCGTGGCCATGTGCTTGAGGCCTTCGAGGCCGTGGAAGGGCGAGTCGGGCTGCATGGAGATGCACTCGATCTCCGGGTTCGCCTCTTTCAAGCGGCGGGTGACGCCCATGAAGGTGCCGGTGGTGCCGAGCCCGGCGACGAAGTGGGTGATGCGGCCGCCGGTCTGCTCGAGGATCTCATTCGCGGTGCCGGTGTAATGCGCGCGCCAGTTGGCCGGGTTGCTGTACTGGTCGGCGTAGAAATATTGCGGGTCGGCAGCAAGCTCGCGGGCTCTGCGAATCGCGCCGTCGGAGCTTTCGCCGGGATCCGTCCAGATAACCTCGGCTCCATATGCGTTGAGAATTCGCTTGCGTTCGGGAGAGACGTTCGAGGGCATGCAGAGCGTAACCGGGAAGGCGAGCGCCGCGCCGAGCATGGCGTAGGCGATGCCGGTGTTGCCGCTGGTGGCGTCGAGGAGGCGCATACCGGGGCAAAGCTGCTCGCGCTTGAGGGCATCGAGGACGATGGCGGTGGCGGCGCGGTCCTTCACGGAGCCACCGGGGTTGGTCCATTCCGCTTTGCCGAGGATCTGAATGCCGGGCAGCTCAGTCGTGAGGCGCTCCAGGCGCACGAGGGGCGTATTACCGATGCGGTCGAGGAGCGTGGAGCCGGGTTTGGTTGCGGCCAGTGCAGCCATGGCGAATTTCAATCCGTTACCAACGGAACCAGCCGCAAATTGCAGCCGGTGCGTGGTTGTGCGACCCTTGCAACAAGGGTTGCAGCTACTGTTCAGTGTAGCGGGTGGCCCGATCTCCGGGGAGACAGCCACCATGCTCAAACAGCCGCGACCGCGCACGTGGGACGAGATTCTCAGCGACCTGCGCCGTCTTCAGTTCGATGTTCAGGACGTTCCGGGCGGTGCAAATCAGAAGCGCATCGCAAAGCACGGCTGCGCCATTGTGCTCGAAAAGGCGCAGAACGAGGGAGCGCGCGCGGCGGTGCGGCCAGGGTTGGTGATCGGCGGGGATATTGCGCAACTCGTGGATCGGGGCTTTCAGAAATTCTTCCGGACGAGCAGGGCGGAATTTCCGGCGACCGCGGATCGGCTGCAGACGCTGCATCGGTTTGAAGAGGAGCTGAAGGAAGTCACCGGCTCGGCGACGCTGTACAACGAGGCGCTGGGCACCACGAGCGACGCGTACCTGTACGACCGGGTGAAGGGACGCGATCTGCCGGAGAGCGAGCGACCTGTGCCGGCGTGGGATCGGCCGCAGGGAAGCTAATTCGCAGAAAAAAGAGAACGCATTCGCTTCAGAACGCGTCTATGCAGACATGCGATTTTGTGGCGTGCCGGGATTGGTCTCGGGAATGATGCCTGCGCTGGTGCTGCCGCTGATCCTTGCGGGAAGCCCGCAGACGGCGAACAACCGCAGGGCACCGTCACCGTCAACACGCTATTCCGACCTGGGCGCGATCCCGATGCCCGACGACCGGGCCGACGATTCCTACGCGATCTATTCGAAGCTCATGCCGGGCGATGAACTCGCGAGCATGGCTCCGGAGCAGAACGCGCGGTGGGCGATTGCCGCGATCACCGTGAATGAAACGGATCGCAGCCCGGCGGTTCCTCCGCAGGGTGAGCTGAAGCCGCCGCCGGAGAATCCACGCGGATTTCAGGAGGCGGTCGAGGATTTCGCGGCGAACAGGAACGTGCGTGTGCAGCTGACGAAGGACCCGTTTCAGCTGAGCCACGCGTTCTCGCTGCTGCGTCCGGATGAAGTGGCAGCGTTGCGTGCTTCAAGGACGGCGGCGCAGGTGAGCTCGGAGACGCAGTCGCAGTGGGCGGGCTATGCGGGTGTGACGTTCTTCAGCGAAGTGTATTTCGACAGCAAGCACCAGGCGGCGCTGGTGTACATGAACGACTGGTGCGCGCATCTGTGCTCCGCTGGGAGTTGGGTGTATCTCGAGAAGCACGGCAAGCAGTGGGTTCGGCGTTCGGGCGTGACGGTGCCGGGGGCGTAGCTCAACGGTTCATTTCGCTCTTGCGCGCTCGCGCTGCAATTCGCGCCACAGCTCGCTTTTGGAGATGCCGCGCTCGCGGGCTATGCGCTTGAGCGCGTCTTTTTCGGTCAGACCTTCGGATTTTTCGAGTTCCACCAGCCGGGCTTGCACGCTGGTTGCGGCGGGTGCCGAGGGCGGATGGGCGTCGATGAGCAGCACCATCTCGCCACGGATGCTTTCCCGCACGGCGAGCTGTTGGCGAACCTCGTGAACCGTACTGCGGAGGAATTCCTCATGGAGCTTGGTCAGCTCGCGCGCGAGGACGACCCGGCAGTCTGGACCCCAAATCACTTCGACGTCAGCCAGCGTTTCGGCAATGCGATGCGGAGCCTCGTAGAAGACGAGGGTCGTCGGGCGCGAGAGTCCCGCCGCCAGGTCTTCGAGCGCGGTGCGGCGGGCTCCGGCCTTTGGGGGAAGGAATCCGACGAAGGAAAACTGATCGGTGCTGAGCCCTGAAGCAACGAGCGCGCCAAGAAGAGCGCTGGGGCCGGGGATGGGATAAACCGCGACACCCGCTGCGATGGCGGCAGCGGCGAGGACCATGCCGGGATCGGAGATGCCCGGCGTTCCTGCATCGGAAACGACGGCGATGCGCGCGCCGTTTTTCAGCTCTTCGACGAGCTCGCCGGCGCGTTCCGCCTCGTTGTGCTCGTGGCTGCTGATGGTCGGCGTGGCGATGTTGTAGCGGTCGAGGAGCTTGCGCGTCTGGCGGGTGTCCTCGCAGGCGATGCGATCGGCGGAGCGCAGGACACGCAGCGCGCGCAGGGTGATGTCTTCGAGGTTTCCGATGGGCGTGGCGACGATGTAGAGGCCGGGGGCGAGAGGTTCGTCAGTCACTGTTCGTTGTCGGCGCGCTCGATGCGGCGATACTCGGCGAGCAGGCCCATGCTGCTGCTCAGGTTCTGCCAGGTCACGATGCCGACGATGCGTCCGCTTTCGGCGACGGGGATGAGCGAGAGGCGCCCGCTGCCGATGCGGCGGATGAGCGCGCCGAGGGAGTCGTCGGGCTGCGCGACCTGAAAGGCACGCGACATGATGGCTTGAATGTATCCGTTGCCGCCGTGGCGCAGCGCCTGGATGATGCCCTGACGCGAGACGACGCCGACGAGCGCCGCGCCGCGGACCACGGGGAAGTCATCCTGGAGGCTGTGGATGGCTTTGTAGAGAGCATCGGAGAGCGTGTCCGACGGGGAAAGCGTGTCGAAGTCGGTGAGCATAACGTCGCGCATGCGCACGGTTTCGACGACGGACTGGAAGAGCACGCCCTGATCTTCGAGTTGGGCGCCGATGAAGACGAAGAATCCGCCCATGATGAGCCAGGGGCTGATGGCGGCAGCGAGATGGGTATTGGGAATGGCCAGCAGCGCGAGGCCGGCGACGACGGCGCCGATGCCGAGCATCTGGCCGAGGCCGGAGGCGGCGCGGGTGGCCTGAGCCACGCCACGGGTGCGCGAGATTCCACTGCGCACCATGCGGCCGGCGTCGAGCGGATAGGCGGGTATGAAGTTGATGAGCGCCAGAGCCACGTTGAGCCACACGATGGAGCGCATCAGGTGCGCGGCTGTGACCAGGGGCAGAGTGACGATGGGGACCTGCGAGGTGGCGCCCTCGATAAGCGCGGCGACCAGGGCGGCGAAGGCCAGATTGGAGATGGGGCCGGCCAGAGTGAGAGCCCATTGCGTCGAGCCCTCCACGGCGCGTTCTGCCATATCCGGGCTGGAATAGGAGAAAAGGCCGCCGATGGGAAGCAGAAGGATGCTGCGTACGGCGAGACCGTGCCAGGCAGCAGTCATGGCGCGCGCAGCTTCTCGTCCCAGCACCGCGCCGAAGAGCAGGAACCACAAAAAGATGCCGCGCCAGGCCGAGATGCCGGAAAAATTCGTGGAGAGTAAACAAAAGAGGAGCAGGAGCAGAAAGAAATAGTGGATGCGCAGATGCACACCAAACCAGCGTCCGAGCGGCAGTGACCAGGCGCGCATCTCGATGTCCCTTGCCGTTATTGTAGAGGGTCGGCGGATTTTGCCAGGGGGAAAGCGATGCGGGTGATTGCCGGGGAGTACCGGTCGCGGGTGCTGCACGCGCCGCGTGGTCTGGACACACGACCGACCAGCGATCGCCTGCGGGAAACGCTGTTCAACGTTCTGGGGCCGCGGATCGAGGGGGCGGTGTTCCTCGATCTTTATGCGGGATCGGGCGCGGTGGGCATTGAGGCGCTGAGCCGGGGAGCGCGCGAGGCTATCTTTGTGGAGCAGGCAGAGACGGCGTTGCGCGTCATCCGCAGCAACCTGGCCGCGCTTCGAATCCAGGGGAATTATGCGCTGGAGCCGCGCGGCGTAAGCGCCGGGCTGCGGCGTCTGGCGGAGGCAGGGCGCCAGGCGGATCTTGTGTTTCTGGACCCGCCGTACGCGCGGGTCGACGAATATGCGGTGACGCTCAATCTGCTGGGAGGAGAGTGCAGCTGTGTGTTGGCGCCGGACGCCCTGGTGGTCACCGAACACGAGAAGCGGCGCGAGCTGGACAAGCTGTACGGTGGGCTGGTTCGGTACCGGATCCTGAAGCAGGGCGATGCGGCCTTGAGCTTCTACAGGCGTCAACCGGAATGAGGACCGGTGCGCTGTCCCGTGTGCAGGTCAATAGTGAAGGGGAGTTCGCGGTCCGTTTGCAAATCCCAGCCGAAGCCGTGCAGCTCGTTGCCGCGAGTCCCGACGATGCGTAGCCCTTCTGAAGAGAGGCGCGGGCTCTGCCATTCCGCACCGTTTGCACCCCAGGCCAGCAGGGTGTAGTGGCCGACGAAGAGCAGCAGGTTGTGCTTGGTCACCGGGCAAATTTCCAGAACCGGGCGGACGTGAGCGAACTGCGCCGGGTCGAGCGTGTTGACAATGTACCCATAGCCGCCAGAGACGGCGCACAAGTCGTCGACATTGGGGCAGCTCCAGAGGCCGGAGGGCGCGGACGGATCGGCAAATCCAAGGGCAAAGGTGGCGAGGAATTTGCCGCCCTTTCCCGCGGGACGGACCATAACTTCGAGCGCGCCTCGCTCCACCTCTTCCGCTTCCCGAGGATAGGTGAAGCAGCGCAGAGGCTTGATGAGGGGCCTCTTCGGCAGGACCTCGGCTTCCCAGGAGTGCGGGTAGGCGAGGGTCACGGGCCGGGATGGAAGTTCAGGATCCATTCCAGTTGCTCCGGTGTGTCCGGGACGGGGAATCCACGGGCGCGTTCAATCTCTTGCAGGGCCTGGCTGGCATCCCAGCCGAGCGCAATCATCACCGAGGCGATCAGAACAGTAGCACGTCCGATGCATCCGCGGCAGTGAGCGCCAACATGTTTGCCAGCTCGGACCTGATCGCGCAGATCGGCGACGAGCGCGCGAAAGGAGGCGAGGTCGGAGGGAGTGCATCGATCGAGGATCGGGTACGAGATGAATTTCATTCCCAGCTGCTCGGCAATTTTGCCTTCGCCGGTGAGGTCCAGATCTTCATTGTCGTCGGCCGTCAGCAGCGAGACAAGGACGTCAATGCCGGCTTCCCTGACCAGCTCGAGATCGGCCTGCAGACCCTCATCGCCGCGCGGACGCAGGACGATGGCAAGCCGCGAGGGGTTGGCTTCTTCAATCCAGAGGACCGTCTTCATCGTCCGCAGTCCATGAATTGTTCGATTCGTTCGCGGACGTTCAGAACATGGACGGGCAGATCGAGGCGGCTGCCCTCTTCAACGATGGGAATAAACCTGTCGAATTCCGGGCCGGAGTGCGCTCCGGTGAGTGCGATGCGGACGGGGTGAAAAAGGTCTTTGCCCTTCGCTCCGGTCTCCGTTTTGATCTCGTTCATCCACGCCTTGAATTGCTCCGGGGCGACGGGGCCGGAATGTGCGGCGACGCGCGCGGCAAAGGCGGTGAGGACTTTTTGCGATGCCTCGGTCGCCAGCAATGCGGCGTTCTCTTCATTGGCGCGGGCCGCCGCGGGGCTAAAGCGAAAGACGAACGCAGCCTTCATGGGCAGCTCGTCGAGCTGGTTGACCGCGGGCAGAAAGAGTGCCAGCAGTTTGCCGAACCATGCTTCGACGGAGGCGGTGGTGACTTGCCAGATGGCGTTGTGGGAAGGGAGCAGGCCCGCGGTGACGAAATGCGACCACGCGAGGTCGGCGAGCCGCTCCGGGTCGGCGGCTTTGAGGTAATGCCGGTTGAGCCAGTGCAGCTTTTCCCAGTCGAAGACGGCGGGCGAGGCGGTGACGCGCTCGACGCGGAACTCGCGGACCAGCTCCTCGAGCGAAAAAAGCTCGCGTGTGCCGCCCTCTGCGCCCCAGCCGAGCAGGGCGAGGTAGTTCACGAGGGCTTCGGGCAGAATCCCCATGGCACGAAAGCTGGCGACAGAGGTGGCGCCGTGTCGCTTGGAGAGCCGCTCGCGATCGCTGCCCAGGATGGTCGAGAGGTGCGCGAACTCCGGCGGCTTCCAGCCGAAGGCTTCGTAAATCGCCACTTGTTTCGGGGTATTCGAGATGTGGTCGTCGCCGCGAATGACGTGCGTGATCTCCATGAGCGCGTCGTCGAGGGTGACGACATAGTTGTAGACGGGCATGCCCGAAGAGCGGACGAGGATCGGATCGCTGATCGTCTCGTTGGGGAACTCCACTGCGCCGCGCACCAGGTCGTGGAAGCGCAGCGGGTGATCAGGGATGCGCAGGCGCACGGCGAAAGGCTCACCGGCGGTAGCGCGCGCGGCGGAGTCGGTGCCAGAGACAGCACGGCAGCGTCCGGAATAAACCTGAGGGCGATGCGCGGCGGCGGCCTCATGACGTTCCGCCTCCAGCTCTTCCGCGATGCAAAAGCAACGGTAGGCTTTGCCCTCGGCGAGCAGACGGTCGGTGTGCTCGCGATAAATGCCAAGACGCTCCGACTGCCGGTAGGGCGCGTGCGGGCCTTCGACCCCGGGACCCTCCTCCCAGTCGAGGCCGAGCCACAACAGGTCCTCCATCAGCTGGGTTTCGTGGCGCATCTCGCTGCGGTCGAGATCGGTGTCTTCGATGCGCAGCAGGAATGCCCCGCCCGTATGTCGCGCGAAGAGCCAGTTGTAGAGCGCGGTGCGCGCATTTCCTACGTGAAGGAAACCGGTAGGCGAGGGCGCGAAGCGAACACGAGGCAGTTTTTCAGGCATGACCGGAGTCAAGTTCGATCTTATGGAAGCAGCAGGCGTGCGACAACTTTTCAGAGCAAAAGAACTAAACTAGGGGTTTGTTTGGAAGTAATCGGTAGTGTTTATGCCTCTGCGCTTTGTTCAACGATTGGGAAATAGCCAGGCCCCGAAGCCCTCCGTGAAAATATCGGAATCCATAATCATTCTATCTTTGCCGTTGGCCGCGATTTTGGCTGCATGCGGCTCGTCGACTCCGCCCCAAACCAGCTCGCCGAGCGGCCCTCCGACGTCGGGGACGCCGGATCAGCGCGCCGATGCGCTCCTGGCGCAGATGACGCAGGCGCAGAAGCTGCAGATGGTGGCCGGCGGGGTGGCAAGCGATCCTGAACTGAATTACAGCTTTCAGCGCGGGGCGGCGGGCTGGATTCCCGGCATCGCGCAACTCAGCATTCCTGCTTTGTATTTCGCCGATGGCAGCGTGGGTGTGGGCAACGGCATTGGACCCGCCACCGCGTTGCCATCCTCGATCGCCAGCGCCGCCGGGTGGGATACGCAGGCCGCCGTTCAATACGGCACGGTGATCGGGACTGAGCTGAGCGACTACGGCATCGACGTCAACCTTGGCGGCAACACGAATCTGATGGGGCGCGAGCCGCGCGACGGACGGACCTTCGAGACCAAGGGTGAGGATCCTATTCTGGCCGGGAAGATTGCCGCCGCGCATCTGGAGGGCGTACAGGCGCAGCATGTGATCGCCGATATCAAGCACTACGCCTATAACGACCAGGAGACCGGGCGCACGACGGCGAACGCCGTCATCGACGAGCGCGGCGGGCGCGAGAGCGATTTGCTGGCCTTTGAAATCGGTGTGAATGACGCGAACGTGCAGTCGGTGATGTGCTCCTACAACCTGACCGGCGGCACGTACAACTGCGAGAACTCGCACCTGCTGACGGATATTCTGAAAACCGACTGGGGCTTCACCGGGTTCGTCATGTCGGACTGGCTGGCGACGCACAGCACGGTCAACGCGGCCAATGCGGGCCTCGATCAGGAGCAGCCCGATCAGGAATATTTTGGGTCGCTGGGGACGGCGATCCAGAACGGGCAGGTGCCACAATCGCGGCTGGACAACATGGCGCATCGCGTATTGCGCGCCATGTTTCAGGTGGGGCTCTTCGATTATCCGCAGACCATCCAGCCCATTCCGACGGCAGCCGACGCCGCCATCGCACAGCAGGTGGAAGAGAACGGAGCCGTGCTGCTGAGGAACAGCGTTGGGGCGTTGCCACTCAGCGCGGGCTTGCAGTCCATCGCCGTCATCGGCTCGCATGCCGACGTGGCCGTGCTCTCCGGCGGCGGGTCGGCGCAGGTGCAGCCTGTCGGCGGCCCCGCGCTGACCAGCGGCTACCCCTGCCCGCCATGCTGGGCAGAAGCGATTTGGGATCCTTCGTCGCCGATGAAGGCGATCGAGACCATGGCGCCGGGAGCAAACGTGCAGTTTGCCGACGGAACCAACGCGAGTGCGGCGGCGGCGCTGGCTGCGTCGTCGCAGGTGGCCATCGTTTTCGTGAGCCAGTGGGAGAGCGAAGGCATGGACCTGCCCAGTCTCAACCTGACGGACCTGACCGACGCCACGCCCATCGACCAGGATGCTCTGGTGAGCGCAGTGGCAGCGGCCAATCCGCGCACCATTGTTGTGATCGAGAGCGGCGGCCCCGTGGTGATGCCGTGGCTGAGCCAGGTGTCGGCTGTGCTGGAGGCGTGGTATCCGGGGCAGAGCGGTGGCCCGGCGATCGCCGATCTGCTTTTCGGCAGGACGAATCCGTCGGGCAAGCTGCCCATCACGTTTCCCGCCAGCGTGGGTCAGTTGCCTCGGCCGACGATTCCTACGCCACCGGACACTACGACGCCGTTCGAGGTGAACTACTCTGAGGGATTCAACGTCGGCTACAAGTGGTATGACTCCCAGGGGCTGATGCCCCTGTTTCCGTTTGGGTTCGGGCTGTCATACACCACGTTTTCCCTCGCCAATTCCGTGATCGTGAACAATCTTGCTTCGACGAGCAATCCGAATATTCAGGTAACGTTAACGGTTACGAATACCGGAGCGGTGACCGGCGCCGAGGTTGCGCAGGTGTATCTGGGGTTGCCGGCCAGCACCGGTGAGCCACCGCATCGCAGGGTGGGTTGGCAAAAGGTGACGCTGCAGCCCGGGGCATCACAGGCGGTCACAATCGAAGTGGATGAGAATGACTCATCACACCCGCTATCGTTCTGGGATGAGACATCGGGCGCGTGGACAGCGGCGCCGGGTGAGTACACGGTCTATCTCGGCGACTCCGTCGGTGCGCTGACGACGGTGGGGACGTTCACCGTCGGGTCGTAGTGGCGTAAGCGCATTTTCGAAGTTACGACGCCATCCCCAGTCCTACAAGATTCGCAGCCGCGATGATGACGAGCATCCCAGTCCACAGCAGGCGCACCGGTTTGCCCTGAGCGCCACGCCATTCGCCGAGCGCCAGGCCGACGATGCCGCCGAAGAGCACGTAGCCGCTCATGTGCAGCATCCAGTTGACGAAGCTGAGATGGACAGGAATATTCGCCGCACCCCACGCGTAGAAGAAAAACTGGAGATACCACATGATGCCGCCCGCGGCGGCCAAAGAACTGTTCAGCAGCAAGGTCGACCGCGTCTGCGACCAGTCACGGCGGAGAGAGATGTCTTTACGGTATGCGAGGCGGGTGAAGCAGTAGCCGAAATTCACAAGCGCTCCGCCGCCCATGATGATGACGTAGCTGGGCAGCGCGGCATAGAGCGGTTTCACTCCGACATGCTGCGCGGCTGCGGCGATCGGTTTTGCGGCGTCGATGGCAAAGGACATGCCCGACGAGAAAATGCCGCACATGACGGCAAGCAGGAGGCCTTTGCTGAGATTGAATTCCTCGGCTCGTTTTCCCAGCCGCAATTCCTTCTGATGGCCGGCCCAGGAGACGATGGCGATCCCGACCAGAGCCAGCGCGACGCCGGACATCGTGAAATGACCGCTGCGGCTGGTAAGGAGATAGACGAGTTGCCCGTGCAGGATGGGAGGAACGAGCGTGCCGACGACCAGCGTGACCCCGATAGCCACCCCGATGCCGAGCGACATGCCGAGATAGCGCATGGTTAGGCCGTAGTTCACATTGCCAATGCCCCACATGCAGCCGAAGAGAAAAGTTTTGGTGAGATCGCCGGTGGCGATGCCTGCGTAGAAGCCATGGAAATCCGGAAGCAGGATGAGGCTGACGATCAGCGGCAGCAGGACCCAGGAGAAAACGCCGGCGACCGCCCAGGTGGTTTCCCAGGACCACTTCTTCACCTTCTCAATGGGCGCGTAAAAAGACGCAGCAGAGGCCGCACCGACCATATGCCATCCGATTCCGCCAAGAATGGCAGAGGACATTGCGACTCCTTTCCTGGCCTAAACGATCTGGACTTCGGCGAGCGCGGAGACTTTATCGGCGATCGACTGGGGCTGGAGCGAGCCTGAGGGCTGCTCGATCCGCGCCCATTGTATGGCGAAATTGCCGAGCGTGGAGCTTTCGACGGAGCAGCGCCTTACTGGCAAGCCGGTGCTTGCCGAGGTGAGCGCGTTGAGGTACTCGTTCTGGCTACCGCCGCCGACCACGCAGATGTGGTCCGGCCGATGCGCGGTCATCTCCTCGATTTCGCGGAGGAGGACGCCGTAGCGATGCGCCAGACTGTGGAAGATGAGGTTGGCGTAGTGCGGGGCCGCTTCGCATCCCGCGGGCAGCGGAACGAGGCCTCGCCGCTTGCGCTGCTCGCTGATGCGCGCGGTCATGTCGCCGGGTGGGAGCAGAGCGGCGTCATCGAGGTCGAGCGGGTGATCGGGCGCGGGGAGGCGCTGCGCCTCTTCGATGAGTTGCACCACGCTCCATCGTCGATCGGGGTCCCAGATGTTCATGCATTGCCGCAGCAGCCACATGCCAGGGATGCCGCGATGGAAGAGGATGCCGCCGTCCGCTGCACCGAGATTGGTGAACCCGCGTGAATACGATTCGTGGCTGCGCAGGGTGTGGATCAGCGGCACGCCCACCAGCGACCACGTGCCGGAGCTGATGTAGGCCCAGGCGCCCGGGCGCTCGGGAATTCCGGCGATGGCCGAAGCCGTGTCGTGACAGGCGGGCGCGATGAGCTGCGTTGTCGCAAAAGCCGGAAGACGGCGCAGGTCATCCCTTGGAGGCCCGAGAGCTGTTCCGGGCGAAACCAGTTTGGGAGCGGCGGCGAGATCCAGGCCCAGAGCCCGGAAAATTTCGCCCGACCACTGGCGCGTCTCTGCGCCGATGAGTCCGGTGTGCGTGGCGTTGGTGTACTCAGCGATCCGTGGAGCGCCGAGCCAGAGCAGGATGTACTCCGGCAGATTGACCCACGGCGCGGAGTTCGCGACGCCGCTGCTTTTGTCTGCATAGAGCTGGTAAATCGTGTTGATGGGCTGAATCTGCACGCCAGTCTCTCCGTAGAGAGAGGCGGCGGGAACGATGGCATGGACGGCCTTGAACGCGTCCTGCGTCCGCTCGTCGCGATAGCAGAATGGCGGCGCGAGCGGCCTGCCGGAATCGTCGAGGCGCACGTAGTCAACCGCCCAGCCTGTTACGCCGATGCTCGCGATGCCTTGTGGCGCCACTTCCGCGCAGGCGCGAAGGCCGCGGTCCAGCTCGCTGCAAATTCGATCGAGGTTCCAGCGCAGTCCGGAGCCATGATCCTCGGGGCCATTTTCGAAGCGGCGGACCATGAAAATGCGGGGCTGGCCGGCTTGCCAGTTCAGCAGAGAGACACGGCAGCTCTCCGCGCCGAGGTCGATCGCGATGAGGGCCGGATTCTCCGGGTCGGAGCCACGGCTCACCTCAGGAACGCCTCGGGTAACCCGCCGTCGACGGGAATGAGATGCCCTGTCGTGCAGCGCGTGTGCGCGCCGGCGAGGAAGAGGATCGCGCGGGCGCAGTCGTCCGGTTCGATGGGCTGATGCGTCAGCGTGCGATTCGCGTAGTAGCCCGCCAGCAGGTCGCGGAGCTCATCGTCAGTCGCTGAGGAGTCGAATGCGATTCCGTATTTGGCGAGCGAGGCGATGACGCGGTCGCGCGGAAACATGGTCGAACCTTTGACGACCGTCGCCGGACTGATACCGTTGACGCGCACCCGTGGCGCAAGCGAAACGGCCAGCTCACGCACCAGATGACTGAGCGCCGCTTTGCTCACGTCGTAAGCTTCGCTGCCGCGCTTGGGCACCACGGCGTTGGCGGAGCTGGTGAGCACAATGCTGCCATCGAGTTGCTCGGCGGCGAACAGCTTCGCGGCTTCTTCCGCGAGCAGATAATTCGCGGTCACGTTGAGGGCGAGAGTCGTCGCCCACATCCCGTCGTCGATCGCGCCCTGCGGCGAGGAGGGGAAGATGGCGGCGGTGTTGATGAGGATGTCGAGTCCGCCGAAGTGCGCCACCGTGTCGCGCAGCGCTGCGGCGATCGAATTGCGATCGCGAATATCGACGGCGGTCGCGGCGATGGCTTCTTTTCCCGCGCCTGCACGAGCCTCCTGCGCCACGTTTTCGGCGCCAGCGAGGTCACGGTCGGCAATCACGACGTGCGCTCCGCGTTCGGCCGCCAGCAGAGCGGTTGCGCGCCCTATGCCACTGGCTCCGCCGACAATCAGCGCAATTCTGCGGCTCAGCTCCTTCTCAGCAGGTTGGCGGCGAATCTTCGCGTCTTCCAGCAGCCAGTACTCGATACGAAAGGCCTCCGCAGCGGGCAGAGCCACATAGTTGGTGTAGATCTCGAAAGCTTCGCAGGGTGCGGCGGCTCCAGCCTGCGGCACATCCCTGACGACAGTTGCTCCGACGAGCGCGCTGGCGCCTTCCATCACGTGAATGGCGTTCGTGTAGAACTCGCCGACAACGCGCGACTCGGTCTTGCTCTTGCCAAAGGAGAACATGCCGATGCCGGGAATGAGCACCACGGCTGGATTGGGATCGCGCATGGCCGGCGACGACGCGACCTTGTGCATGTCGTAGTACGCGGCGTAGTCCGCGCGATAGGTGTCGAGGGCCGCTTCGATCTTCTTCTGCAGCGTGGCGACATCGTCCGCAGCTGTCGCCGGAACAAACAGCGGACGAATCTTGGTACGGATAAAGTGATCGGGGCAGCTGGTGCCGAGATGCGCAAGGGCCGCGCCGTCCTTTGAATTAACGAAGCGCAGCACGTCGGCGGAATCAGACCAGCTTCCGATCAGCCGCTTCTGTTCGGAGACGCGCCCGCGCACGAAGGGCAGCAGCTCCATGGCGAGTTCCCTGCGATTCTCGCGAGCCGGCAGCGCCCTCCCGCCAAAGATCGCAACGCCTTTGCGCTCGATATGCTCCTGAACGAACTGGCCGAGATGATCGATCATGGTCAGGGTGTTCAGATAGCATTCGCGCTGCGCTTCGCCCCAGGTGAAGAGGCCGTGACCGCCGAGCACGATTCCATCGCATCCAGGATTCTGGAGCACGGTGCGGCGCATCATCATGGCCAGCTCAAAACCAGGGCGCTGCCACGGCACCCACACAAGGGAGTGCTCGAAGGTGCGATTGAACTCCTCCATCTTTTCTTTGCCGTTGGCGGCCGCCGCCATGGCGATGGCCCAGTCCGGGTGCAGATGATCGACGTGGCGAAAAGGAAGGAAACCGTGGAGCGGCGTGTCGATCGAGGCGACCGTGGGGTTCACGCCGAACGTGCAAAGAGGATACAGGTCGACCACCGCATCTTCCTCGGCTACGCCCCTGTACTGCGATTCGATAGCGAGCAGCTTGTCGAGGTAAAGCGTGGCAAAACCGGCGCGTTTGATGCTGCCCAGATCGCCGCCACTGCCTTTGACCCACAGTACGCCGGTCCTTTGCCCGGTCAGCGGATCGGGCTGCTCGACCTTCGAGCTCGTGTTGCCGCCGCCGAAGTTGGTAATGCGCAGATCGGCTCCCAGCAAATTGGAGCGATAGCGCAGCAACTCGGGCTCATCGAGCTTTGCGGCTGCTTTTTCATCCCACAGGTCCTGCAGATAGCGCAGGGCAGTTAGCGTTTTCATTGAGGCACCGTCCCAAATGATGACATAGCGATATCAACAGGGCAATCATTCCCAGCTTTGAATCCAAAATGACTTATGCGGATTGGAAATGGGTGAGTGATCAGGCGTAAGTGGCCACCGACCGCGCATTGCGCTCCCGGCGCTCGCCCCGGATGCGCTCCACGTAGCCGCTGGCGCGCAGGGCGGCGAGGGGATCGGCCGGGAGACCTCGCGAAGCCCGCCACTCCCGGACTAGAGGCCGCACGTCGAACCAGAACCCATCCCGCAAGCACTCTTCCGCCTCGACCAGGCGGCATTCATCCTGCAGGATCGCCAGCCGTTCGCGGTCGACGAGCGCGGCTTTCGCAAAAAGTTCCTGCGCCGTGCAGACTGTCTGCACCATCGCCTCCATTTTCCCCTTCAGATTGTGGCTCTGATCGATCATGAACGCGGTCGTCGCCATGCTGGTGCTGTCAGAGAGAAGTTCGTGGAAGATGCGGAAGACCTGATACGGATCGATGGAGCCGAGGGTTAAATCGTCGTCGGCGTAACGGCGGTCGTTGAAGTGAAAGCCGCCCAGCATTCTCTCCCGGAGCAGCCAAGCCACGATCTGTTCAATGTTCTGGCCCTGATAATGATGTCCGGTGTCGACCAGCACGCACGCTTTGGGGCCCGCCTGGCGCGCTATGAGCAGTGCCATGCCCCAGTCGGCAAGGTCGGTGTGATAAAAGGCCGGCTCGAACGGCTTGTACTCCACCAGCAGCCGCTGGTCGGCACCCAGGCTTTCATGCACCTCCTCCAGCGCCTCGGCCATCCATTCCATGCGCCGCCGGATGCTCTGCGTGCCCGGGTAATTCGAACCATCGGCCAGCCACACGGAGACGTCGCGCGTACGCAGCGCCTTCGCGATGGCCACGGATTCCAGCAGATGATCGATTGCCATCCTGCGAATTCCGGGATCGGGATTGCAAATCGATCCGAACTTGTAACACTGGCTCTCGAACAGATTGGGATTGATGGAACCGGCGCGGACGCCAGTCTGGGCGGCCAAATCCAGGACCTTATTCGCGTCGCGGAGGCCGCCCGGCAAATCCCAGGCCACATGCAGTGCGAGGGTAGGCGTGGCGCCGGTGAGCGCGTTCACCTGCGCGGCGTCGGCAAACTTCTCCTCGATGGTGGCCGCCGCCTCGGGCTGCAGAAACTTGCCGAAGCGGGTCCCGGTATTGGCGAATCCCCAGGAGGGGATCTCAATCCGCAGCGAATCGAGCGCCTGAATTATGCGGTCCTGGTGCGCGCTCAATGCCTGGTTCTCCCCATTGAAATAAGTTCCCACTTAGAATGCGCCCAGCCGCATAATACTCCCGGAACTGGACAACAGAAAGAAGAACCTGGTGGCTGGCGCAGAGTATCTCGGGAGGGCCAGCAGGGGGAAGGGCGAAGCGAAGGGAGCGTTGTGCATGACGCGGGTATGTTTCCTGCTTAAGGTTCGAGCCGACAAAATAGACGAGTACCGGCGACGTCACCAGCAGGTCTGGCCTGAGATGCTCGACGCGCTGCGCGCTGCCGGCTGGCACAACTACTCGCTGTTTTTGCGTCCCGATGGCCTGCTGATTGGCTACCTCGAGACGCCGAACTTTGAGCAGGCCCGTGCCCGCATGCGAGATCATCCGGTGAACGCACGATGGCAGGCGGAAATGGCGCCATTCTTCGAATCGCTGGAGCATGGAGCCGCCGACGCGAGCATGGCGCCTCTGAATGAAGTGTTCCACCTCGATTGAGGAGCGACGGCGAGGGCTCACGGCTCGCGCTTCGTAGCATGGCGGGAATGAGCGGAGAGCTGCTCGACCTGCGCTCCTGCCAGCAGAAATGCGCCCACCCCATACGTATAGCTCGACGAGGGCAGGTAATGCGCGGGCGCCGCGCCGGTCTGCTGAATATTTCCCAGCCGCCCGTCCGCATAAATCTGCCCGACGAGCCCACGCCACGCTTTGACGATGACCGGCAGGTAGGTCGCGCGATCGAGCACGCCGTGATTCACTCCCCACGCCAGCGCAAACGTGATCAGCGCGGAACCGGAGGTCTCCGGCTGCGGATAGTCTGCTGGGTCAAGGAGATTCGAGTGCCACAAACCGGTCTCTGGATCCTGCAGGGCGGCGACGGCTGCTGCCATCTCCCGCAACTGCGTCTCATATTTCCCGCGGCTGGGGCGATCCTTCGGCATGTAGTCCAGGCTGCGCGCAATGCCGCCCATCACCCAGCCATTGCCGCGCGACCAGAAGATCGGATTGCCGCGCTCATCGGTTTTGTGCAGGAAAGTCACATCACGGAAATAAAGATGGCGCTGCGGATCGTAGAGCAGGTCCGATGTTTCCTGCCAGTGCTTGTCGATGTAATCGAGATACTTCGCATCGTGCGTAGTCGCATACATGCGCGACCACACCGGCGGCGCCATGAACAGGGCGTCACACCACCACCACGGTATCTGCGCCTGCCCCTCGGGAATGCGCGCCGCTCCGCCGGCCAGCAGATCGTCGAGCGCCACCTTTGTGGGCGCGATCTTCTCCGGCGAGGGCTTCAGCAAATCCAGTTCGAGCCAGGTCTGGCCGACGCTCTGATCGTCGGCATTAGGATGCTCGGAGCGAAGCTGCCATTGAAACTTCTCCCCCATCGCCTGCATTGCATCGCGATAGCGCGGGTCGTCGAGCGCCGGCGAAGCTGCCATAAATCCGGCGTACAGCACGCTCCACGTCCAGATGCGGTCGAAATACGGCTGCGACCAGCCCAGCTCCCAATCGGCAACTTTGCGTGTCGCGGCGCGCACGTCGGCCGGACGCAGCGATCCGGAAAGCTTCGCCCTGGGGCCGGGATCGGCGGGAACATCGCCGAAATGCCTGGCGATGTCCCCGTCGATGCCTTTCTGATCCTGCGGGGAGATTGCCTGCGCGGCGCCCGGTGTTTGCGCCAGCAGCGGCGCAGCCGCAAGCAGTGCAGCGGCCAGGAGAAAGAATCTTTGCATCGTGGTTCTCATCCTCTTGCGCGAAGTCATTGGGCCGAATTCCCTTCAGATGCGGTGATCTCGTTTGCAGGGGCGATGCGCAGCGGCCCCAGAATTCCCGAGGGCAGCGGCTCAAGCTGTTCCATATCCTGGGGCGCGAAGCGTTTGCCGTAGCGCAGCCAGAGCAGCCGGTAATCTGTGGGCGCGCGTCCTGCAAGCTCGTTGATGGCGGTATTGGCGACCACGATTTTCAGTTCGTTGGAGCCGGGGCGCAGAAAGCGTCCGACCTTCAGCGTGAAGGGCGCATGCCACACCGACCCGGCCAGCGTGCCGTTGACATAGACCAGAGCCGCATCGCGGAGCGGCGCGTCAAGCCAGGTGCGCATGCCGGGCAGGTTCAGCTTCGTGCGTTCGACGGGCGTTCCGACGCCGAAATCGAAAACGGCTGAGTCGGCGTGCGCGACGTTCTGCGGGATATTGACGGTCCGTCGATACGTAACAGTGCCGGAGTAGTATTTGCCTGCCTCATCGTCAGCCCACGAGTGCAGTGTCTGCATTATTTCGCTGACGCTGGTCTTGTCGAATGTGACTTGCCAGTCGTGGCTCAGGTCGATTGGATCGAAATGTGTAACGGTCGGCTGCACTTTGCCGGGCTGGGCATGATCGGTGAAGACCAACACCCGCGACTCATAAGGAGCAAGAGCCATCTTCAGCACAGGACCGCTGCCGGCGCGCGAACTCGTTCCGCTGAATGGGTCCCACCACTCGGCTCCGCTCTTTTCCGTACGGAAAGTCGCGGTGAAGCTCTGCGCGCGGTTGCCGGTGTTCGCGATGAAATAGATGTCCGCGTCAGGAAGCCGGCGATGAATGAACCCCACGTCGGGTGTGGCTGGATCGATTGCAACATCCGGCTTCAGAAATCCGGCGATCGCTGCGCCGAGGGCGGAAGTGTTCGCGACCAGCTTCGCGTTCTTCGCATCGGGAGCGAAAAGTTCGTGCGAGACCTGCTGGACCGCGGGGGTATCCCGCGGCGACTCTAAAAATCCCGGCGCGCGCGAAGGCAGACTTCGTGTGGCGATGACCACCCCTCCCCCTCGAGCGTAGTCCGCGATCCTGCGATAGGTGGCCAGCGGCAGGCGCTCGATGTTGGGGATTATCAGAATTGGGTAGTGAATGCCAGCGTGATCGATGGCCGCCGAGTCGATGAAGTCGAAGTTGTAGCCGGCGTCGAGGATCGCGGGCACAAGTTCCGGCCCCAGCAGATCAGGCATCTGATCGCTCACGGTCGCCTCGCCCGGACGGAAGCGCGCCTGCGCATCTTCCTCCGGGAGCAAAACGGCGATGTCGTTGGCGGGCTTACCCTGGCGCAGCAACCAGCTCATACGGGTCAGGTAGCCGGTCACCTCAGGCATCACAATCCACCAGGGATTTTGGTTATTGAAAACAGCCGCGGCGTAAAAGGAATATCCGGGCTCGCCGGCCGACGGCGGCGAGTATGGCCAGCCGTGGCCCATCAGCTGGTTAACACCCTGCAGGAAAAACGTGTCCGCCTCGGCCTTCATGTCCAGCGGAGTCGCGCGGAAGGCGGGCGAATGCAGCCAGGTCCAGGTTTCCGACGAGGTGATCGGACGGCCGTAGACGTGGCTCGCCGATGTCGCCCAGCGCGTGTAGGAAAACGGTCCGTGCCACTGCGAGCCTTCACCCTCGGGAAGATCGACAAGGGCGTTGCTGGAAAGCGTGACAGCCGGGATCCCGTAACTCTGCGAACGAAACCGGGTGCGGTGCGCGCGCGCCCACGCGTCGATCGCTCCCAGATAATTTTCGTCGATCAGTTCCGCCAGCGTGCGGCCCCAGTCGTAACGCAGGTCGACAGCTTCCGGTCCAGTCCCGCCAATCATCTCCGGGAGGTGCGGAGTTAAATCGTAACCGCGGCGGTTGCGGAATTCAGTGAGGAAGTCCGGGGTCCAGTCGGATTCGTACACCTCGAGGCTGTCGCTGAAGACCGAATAAGGCGGATGGTCGCCAAAAGCGCGCACCAGCGGCTCGGCCACATTCCTCAGGTGATCCTGAACCGCCGGCGCGCTGAAATGATCGATCACGAAGCCCTCGGCGCCGTATGCGGGCCGCTTCACCTGCTGCCCAGTGCGGCTGGAAATGAAGAACAACGCAACCTGAGGCCCGGCCAGGCCCCGGGGCAAGGTCAGCCGCCCGTTGCTTATCTGCTCAATCCGCTGTGTGTGAGCTGCATCGTAATGCTCGGCTGTTCCTGCCGCGACGAACGCCGCCAGCAGGTTTTCGCCGTGCTCGGTTGAGGGCACCGCAACCGAATGCTCCTCCGAGGAAACGGGAGCGGCAACGACGCGCAGGCGTCCCGCCGATTCTGTCACGGGAACCCACGCTCCGCCGTAGGGCCAGCCGCTGCCCAGCGTGATGCTGACGCGCATGCCGAGATTGCGGCCCGTATCCGCGGCGAAGCTGACCATCCTGAGGAATTCCGGCGAGAGGAATTTCATATTCCGGAACCCCGTCTGCGGATCGTCGAGCGCCAAAGGGTAGACAGGTTGGATCTCCACGCCGCCGATGCCGCCGGTTTTCATCGTTTGCAGCTCGCGCGCGAGTTCGTCGGGCTCGACGGAAGGGCCGAACCACCACCAGCGCATCATCGGGCGAGCGTCCGGCGGGGGCACGTCAAAGCCGCGGCGGAGATTGGTGAGCGAATCGCCGGGTGCCGCGACGGGGAAAGGCGCCTCGTTGCTCCGCTGGCATGAGGCGGCGGGAACCAGCGCCAGGCAGGCCGCCGTCACGCAGCCGATGATTCGAAGGAAGCCAGTCATCGATAGGTAAAACCCCGACAGCGGTCCATCCTACGCCGTCCGCATTTCCTGGTGACGGCGAGGAAGGATCGTTGCGTCATCACTGGAAAGTGACGTTGCCTCCGGCCGCCTTGGTAATGGACGATCCGTCGCTTGCCTGGACCGTGACTCCTTTGCCGGAGACGTCGGCGTTGCTGATCGCCAGGCCGTGCTGCGCTTCGATTCTGACGTTCTTCAGGATCACGCCGCGGATCGGAGCCTCAGGCAATCCCGCGATGGCGCCAGCGGAAACGGTATCAGTAACTGTTACATTTTCCAGCGTAATGTCGTGAAAATGAGGCGTTAGCCGGGTAACGAGCTGCGGCGGATCCGGATCGGGAGGCAGAATCTTTGGATAATACTCGCTGATAATGATGGCGTTCTTTACGTTCTTCATGTCGATGTCGCGGAAGACCAGCGAACCGACGTCGTTTCCGCGGTCGCGATTCGCTTTGATGCGAATGCCGTTGTCGGTTCCGTCAAAGTGAATGCGCTCGGCGCGGATGTTCTGCGCGCCGCCGGCAATCTCGCTCCCCACCGAGAGGCCGTGCCCATGCAGAAACGTGCAGTCCGTGATGGTGATATCGCGGCTTGGGTCGTCGGGGCCCTCCGAGTTAGCCTTTCCTGATTTGATGGCAACGTTGTCGTCACCGACATCCGCGTAGACATGATCGATAACGACGCGGGACGAAGAGAACGGATCGATGGCGTCGGTGTTGGGTGAATGTTGAGGAGCCAGGACCTTAATATTCCGAATCGTCACGTCGTCGGAGTAGTAGGGAACCAGTTGCCACATCGGCGAATTCTGGATGGTTACGCCCTCGACCAGCACGTGCCTGCAGTGGTCAAAAACAACCAGCCGCGGCCTCGTGTGGTCAGACCCCATGACGCCGTGATCGCCGAAAGTGCGCGCCTCCTGCCACCAGCTCTCTCCGGCTCCGTCGATCACGCCTTCGCCGGTGATGGAGACGTTCGTCGCGTCGGTCGCGCTCACCAGTGACTGCCGGCCAGGCGCACGAAATTCGGTTTTGGCGGGATAGTCCTGGTGATCGGAGGAGCCGAGCAGCGTCGCGCCCTTGTCGAGCTCGAGAGTGATGTTGCTCTTCAGGACAACAGGCGCGCTGAGCCACGTGCCTGTGCTGAGCCGCACTGTGCCGCCTCCACGCTGTTCGCAGGCATCGATGGCTGCCTGGATCGCGGCGGTGTCTTTCGAGACGCCATCGACCTTCGCACCGTAAGAATGCGGATCGCAGTTTGTTGACGACGGCAGGGCGCTTGCCGGAGACGCCACAGAAACAGCCGTCAACGCGATCCCCGCTAGCAGCCATGAGAAAAGCAATTTAGATCGAATCACGAGGTTTCCTCACCAGCGGACAAGTCAGATTGCGAAGCCAATGATACGCTGGAACGGGCCCAGTGGTCATACCACTGGAACTCAGAACCGATTTGCAACCGGGACATTATTTCTGCAAGATTTTTGCAAGGATCGTGCCGCTATGAATTCCATCCAGTCGAATCGTCGAGACCTTCTTCGCTTCAGCGCCCTGGGTTTGGGCGCGGTCGTCGGCTCCGCATTGCCAAAAGCGCATGCCGCTTCTCATGGACCGTCGCCTGCAGCGGGACCGGGAATCTTCGACGTCCGCGCGTATGGCGGCGTCGGCGACGGCAAGGCCGTCGACACGCCCGCCATCAACAAAGCCATCGACGCGGCTGCGGCCGCAGGCGGGGGCACGGTGGTATTTCCCGCTGGAACATGGCTGAGCTTCTCGATTCACCTGAAGAGTCACGTTGCACTCTATCTTGCGCAGGGCGCGATAATCGTCGCCGCTGATTCGCCGCTGCCCGGCGGCGCCACCGGCTACAACGGTGGGACCTACGATGCGGCTGAGCCCAATGCTCCGTGGGAGGACTATCAGGATTACGGTCACAATCACTGGCACAATTCGCTGATCTGGGGTGAAGGCATCAGCGATATCAGCATCACCGGGCCGGGCACGATCTACGGCAAGGGTCTCAGCTTTGGCGCCAACCGCACGGCGCGCGGAAACTACCCCATCTATGTCGCCGAGCAGGCCGGCGTGGGCAACAAAAGTATCGCGCTAAAAAACTGCCACAATGTGCTGCTGCGCGATTTCTCCATCCTGAAGGGCGGCCACTTCGGCCTTCTGCTTACGGGCGTCGATAACCTGACCGTCGACAACCTCACCATTGACACCGATCGCGATGGGATGGACATCGATTGCTGCCGCAATGTTCACGTCTCCAACTGCACGGTCAACTCGCCCTGGGACGACGGGATTTGCCCGAAGAGCAGCTACGCCCTGGGCTATGCCAGAGCGACCGAAAATGTGACGATCACCAACTGCTACGTGACCGGAGATTATGAGTTGGGCAGCGTTCTCGACGGAACCTTTAAACGATTTGCTCCGGATGTGCGCGTGGGACGCACGGGACGCATCAAATGCGGGACCGAGTCGAACGGCGGATTCAAAAACATCACCATTTCCAACTGCGTTTTCGACGCCTGCAATGGGCTTGCGCTGGAGAGCGAAGACGGCGCGCTCTGCGAAGACATCGCGATTTCGAACATCACCATGCGCGATATCGTGACCGGGCCCATCTTCGTGCGGCTGGGTGTTCGCCTGCGCGGCCCGAAGGAAACCACCAAAGTCGGCACCATGCGGCGCATCCTCATCAGTAATCTGACGAGTTACAACGCGGCCTCCAGGCTCTGCTCCATCCTCAGTGGCATTCCCGGCTACGCCATCGAGGACGTCAAGCTCTCCGATATTTACCAACACTCACTCGGCGGCGCATCGCAGGATGCCGTTGCCCTTCGCCCGCTGGAGTTGGAGAGCAAGTATCCGGATCCCGGTATGTTCGGCCCGATGCCGTCCCAGGGATTCTTCTTCCGCCACATCCGCAACCTCGAGGTCAGTCATGTGGAGGTCGCCGCTGCGTCCCCTGATCCGCGTCCCAGCTTCTACCTGACCGGAGTGGATCGCGCCGACTTCATCGCCGTTACCGCGCCGAAGGGGGTTTCCGCGTTCCATCTGGATCAAGTAACAGATCTGCGCATTCTGCTGAGCCGCGCCGCGAAGGATACGCAGCTGGACAACGCCGACAATCAGACCCTGTGACCGGACAAGGGAGCATGGTTTTCATTTCCCGCAGTCGTCGCTCAAATCCGCACATCGATCGATGCGTGGTCTGACCAACCAGCCGCGCGGGCACCTCTTCGATGAGGACCGGGGGATGGTGCGGACGGTGTATTGGTGACACGATTGCGGACAGAGGACCGAGTTCCCACGAGGACTGGAAACGATTGCAGAGGGGTTGCCACCTGGCGTCGCCCCTGCCCGCTTTTGAGTTGTTCCGGGAACATAGGATGAATCGGCAAAGCCAAGAAACAAGAGGCCCTGGCGTAGAGTAGCCGGCCGCACTGGGCCCACGACAATCGCCCCCCGCACCCGTTCCGTCATTCCCCTCGGGGGATCGGCCCGTGGTTGCCCCTTGACAGGTCCATTCTGGGTCCACGATACTGGTGCGGTTTTTAAGCACAGGTCAGACCTCTTCACACAGAAAATGCAATCGGCAGTTCTTTGGAGGCTTCTATGAGGAGCACACGTTCCAACGCAATGGCAATCCTCGGGCGCTGGTTGGGCGCCCTTTGTCTGGCGACGCTGGTGCTGTTCGCCACCCAGGGCAAAGCGCAGATCGCCGGAACCGGCAACGTGCAGGGCACAGTGCTGGATGCCTCTGGAGCCGTGGTCCAGAATGCGGCGATCACCATCACCGATACAGCAACGCAGGTACAGCACCACAACAGGAGCGACAGCGCCGGGATCTACGTCTTCCCTGGGCTGCCTACGGGCACCTATACCCTGCGCATCGTTGCCAGCGGGTTCAAGACGTACGAACAGACGAACATCGTGCTGGAAGTCGGCAGCAGCATAGCGGTCAATGCCAGCCTTCAGGTGGGCGCGGCGAGCACCGAGGTACAGGTCCATTCGGAAAGTCTCGCTTTGCAGACTGAGGACCCCTCGTTCAAACAAACCGTCGACGAGAAAGACATTACAGAGATGCCGCTGAACTCGAGCAGCCGGCAAATCACGGGTTTGCTGACCGTTTCGGGAGGATCGAGTACCGCGCCCGGCAACGACTTTACGGGCAGCAAGTACTCGTACCAGACCATCTCTATCTCGATCGCCGGCGGCAACGGGAACACAACGCTGTGGCGTCTGGATGGCGGCGATAACCAGGACTACATGGCCAACGGCAACCTCCCGTTCCCATTCCCCGATGCGGTCAGCCAGTTCAGCGTTGAATCGACTGTGCTCGGCGCCGGAGATGGCGAGCATACCGGCGGTTATGTGAACGCCGTTACCCGCTCCGGGACCAACACGTACCACGGCACAGGGTTCGAGTTCATCCGCAACAACTACCTCGACGCGACGAACTTCTATTCGGTTTCGCCGGATACCCTGCACCAGAATGAATACGGCGGCACCTTCGGCGGCAGAATCATCCGCGACAAGCTGTTCGCCTTTGCCGGGTACCAGCACCTTCATGCCGACCAGACTCAGTCCAGCACGGAGGCCTTCGTGCCGACGGCGGCGAACCTGGCAGGCGATTTTTCCGTGACCGACGGACCCACCTGCGAATCGTCCGGGAAATTCGTGCAACTGGTCGATCCGCTGACCGGGGCAAAGTTGGCGGGGGACAAATATTCATCCCCTCCCGCTTATATCAAGCAGTCGCTCGCGCTCGACGGTCACCTGCCCGCCATCAACCCGGCCGTGGACACCCAGAATTGCGGGCTTGTCTCCTATTCCATCCCCTCGGAGACGTCTGACAATGAGTTCGTCACCAGGGTCGACTACACCCTCAACCAGAAGAACAGTCTGTACGGCCGGTATTTCATCGACGGCTATCAGGCCCCCGCCTTTTATTCTCCAACCAACATCCTCATCACCACGCAGTCCGGGAACATCGAGCGGACGCAGTCTCTTACGCTCGGCTGGATCGACGCATTCTCTCCGAACTTCGTGAACGCGGCGCACGCCACGGTTCTGCGGCGCGTCGATAATCGTGGTTACAACGCTGGCGACATCAACGCCGGCACCCTTGGCGTCTCTATTTTTCAGCCCATCCCGAACGGCCTGCAAATCACCGAGGGCAAGTTCACCATTGGAGGCGGGACCAACTCAGTTGCCCACTTCAACGACAACACGCTGGCCATCGACGATGACGTCACCATAGTGCGCGGGAAGCATCAGATTATCTGGGGCGGGGAGTGGGTACAGAACGAGCTGAATATTTCCAACGGATACGAGTCCAACGGCACCTTCACTTTTAACGGTGAATACAGCGGCAGCGGGCCGAACGGAGGCAGCGTTATCGGCGACCAGGCCCTGGACTTTCTGTGGGGGACTCTGAGTGCCTTCCAGCAGAGCAAACAGGAGCAGAACGCGCTGCGTGGACCGATTCCCAGCCTTTATGCCCAGGACACATTCCACGCCTCGCCACGGCTGACCCTGGTGGGCGGAGTGCGCTGGGGACCGAATTACATGCCCGTGGATTACTTCAACCGCGGCAGCGTTTTCAACGAAGCCGATTTCCTCAACAACACCATCAGCACCGTCTACCCCAACGCTCCCGCCGGCATTCTGTTCTACGGGGATAAGGGCGTGACGAGAGGATTCACGCAGAACTCCCCCTGGCAGTTTTCGCCCAACCTCGCCGTGTCGTGGGATCCATTTGGCACGGGTAAGACGGTGATCCGCGCAGGCGGCGAGCTGGCTTATGACAAGCCCAATTTCTTCACCGGCCAGCGCACCAACCAGAATCCTCCCTTTGCCACCGCCATCAGCAATACCCAGACGTCGGGGTCCGGACCTTTGTCCTTCGGCGCACCCTGGTCGGTAGGCTCTATTACAACCAGTCCATTCCCACAACCCATCATTCCAACTCCGTCCCAGGCGAACTTCTACGCCCAGTCCCAGTACATCTTCATGCCCAGCCAGTTCCACCCCGCCTACACCATCCAGTGGACGCTCAGCGTTCAGCATGATTTCAGCCATGGCTGGCAGGCTCAGGTCGACTACATCGGAAACCGGACTGTGCACGATCCTATGGGCACCCCACTGAGTCCGGCGGTGTTCATCCCCGGAGTGTGGGGGGCGGGCGGCACCGGCTGCGCCGGCATCGTGACGACCGGGCCGGCAGCGGTCAAACCCGGCGCTGCGGGAACGAATTGTTCGACGACCAAGAACCAGAACTCACGCTTTGCGCTGACCATTGCGAACCCTGCTCAGGGCAACCAGATCATAGGCGGCGGCGCCGGCTCGGTCATCGTCAATGACGTGGGCTACGCCAGCTACAACGGCATGGTAGCCACACTGCAGCATCGATTGTCAGCAACCTTCAGCCTGCTGGCGAACTACACCTGGTCGAAGTGCCTGGACATCGCCGACGGCCAGGGCGATATTGCGGCGGGCCTCTATCAAAATCCCAACAATCCCAGGGGGGACTGGGGACCGTGCGGCTTCGACTATCGCGATATCGAAAACTTTGTCATTGTTGCGCGCAGCAACTTCAAAGATCTCCCCCGCGCCGGGCGGTTGCTCGTCGACAACTGGGAGTTTGCTCCGCTGGTGCACATCACCACCGGGGCCGCCGTCAACGTAACTTCCGGAGTGGATAACTCCCTCACCGACGAGGCCCAGGATCGCCCGAATCTGGTGGCGGGAGTGAGTCCTTACGCAGAAGTGAAATTCTCGAGGGCCAGTGGCGAGGCGAACCGGGAGTATCTCAACCCAGCCGCTTTTGCTCAGGTGACTGCATCGTGCGGTGCCAGTACGAACGGATGCGCCGCGGTAGGAACGTTCGGCGATGTAAGCCGGAACGAATTCCGGACGCCGCCTTACTTCCAGTTCGATGGCCAGGTATCGCGGCTGTTTCCGCTTCACGAACGGCTGAATCTGGATCTCAGACTGGAAGCCTTCAACGTGCTGAACCATCCGGATTTCGGTGCTCCAACCGCTGGCTTCTCATCATCCACCTTCGGCCAGATCTCATCGACCGCCGGGGGCAACGCCGCCAGAGTCTTTCAGGGAGGCGTGAAGCTCATCTTCTAGGCTGGACTCGCGCCGGAACTCAGGGAGCTCGCCGAGCTCCCTGGGCTCCGTTCCTCTAGAGAGCAATGATCGTGAAAGTCTCCGTGCTCTTGATTCCGACGGCATTCGTGTACGTAACCACGTAGACATCGAAGCCCAGACTCAACGGAATATTGTTGATCTGCCGCGAGGTCGAAGTGTAACCATTGGGACCGGTCCAGCTCCACGAACCGGTTAGCGGTTGCGGCCCGAGGTTCACCGAGCTCCCCAGGAACACGATGATGGTGTTGCCCGAGACCCACGCTCCATTGTCCACCTGAACATACGGAGTGATCGGCGTGGGGGCAATGGTGATCGTAAACGTCTGCGTGCTCGTTACGCCGGCCGGATTGGTGTACGTAGCCACGAAGACGTTCGTGACCGAAGTAAACGGAATGCTGTTGATCTGCCGCGAGGTGGAAGTGAACCCGCCTGGCCCAGTCCAGCTCCACGAACCGCCGGTCAGCGGTTGCGGGCCCAGATTCACCAGGTCTGTGAGCTGCACGGTCGCGCTGGCGGTCGTCTGCCAGGCTCCCCCGTTCACTTCGAGATAAGGAGTAATGGCGGTCGGAGCCACGGTGATGGTGAACGTCTGCGTGCTCTTCGCGCCCGACGGGTTGGTGTAGGTCGCTACAAAGACATTCGTGGGCAAAGTCAGCGGGATGCTGTTGATCTGCCGCGAGGTGGAAGTGTAACCGTTGGGACCGGTCCAGCTCCATGAACCGCCGGTAAGCGGTTGCGGACCCAGATTCACCGAGTCGCTGAA
This sequence comes from Acidobacteriaceae bacterium, assembly GCA_050011735.1. Taxonomy (GTDB): domain Bacteria; phylum Acidobacteriota; class Terriglobia; order Terriglobales; family Acidobacteriaceae; genus Palsa-343. The sequence continues at coordinate 33,579 of JBEKIN010000002.1, forward strand.
TTGCACCGTGACGCTGGCGGTCGTCTGCCAGGCGCCACCGTTCACCTCGATATAAGGAACGATCGGGGTGGGAGGGCCAATCGCCGTGACGCTGACGGACCCCACCACCGTGGCGTAATCCGCACTGTCAGTCGGCGTAAAGGTCACGCTCTGCGAGGAGACTCCAGAAGGAGGAACGGTCGTCGACGTTGTGAAGGCAAAACTACCGGGCACGGATGCCGCGCCGGCGGTCAGCGTCGATGAGGCGAGCGTCTGTCCAACGGTGATTGCGCTGGCGGTCGGCAACGTCGATACCGTCGGCGTCACCTTGCTGATTGCCAGCTGTACTGTAGTGCTGCTCGGAGCAAACGATCCGCCGATGTCCGAGTAGCTGATGCTCACCGAATACGAGGTCGCCGCCAGATGCTGAGGCAGCGGATAGGGCACGGTGGCAACTCCACTGCCGCTGACTGTCCCGGTAACCGTGGGCACAGTCCCCGACGAATACTGCACCGTGAAGCTCACCTGTCCCGCGGTCACCGGCTTTCCGCCGCTCAGAACCGTCGCCGACAGGCTCACGCTGGTACTCAGCGTTGTCGCCGAAGAGGCCGCGGACGTGATCGAAGTGGCCGCACCCTGGGGAACAACCGTGAGCTGGGCCGGACCAGCGGTCAGCGTATCCGTGCCTACAACCGGAATGCTTACAGAAAGTGTGTCTGTCGGCGCACTAGGTTGGGTGACTTCCAGAGCAAAGCTCGCGCCTGTGCCGCCGGCGGTTGTTGAGGTCAGCCCAGTAGCCGTTCCTGTTCCACTGAAGCTCAGCGTTACCGGCACGCCGCCGATGTTCTGGCCGCTTTCCGTCACCGAAACGATGACCGGCGGAGCTGTGCCCGGCGTGTTCGCGTTGGCGACGTAGGGCGCTCCAACAAACTGCGCCGATGTGTAATTCGTCTGTACCGCGCCTGCATCGACGCACGGAGCCGTTGCCGAATATCCCGTATAGGTGGTGTTCTCGTTGGCAAATCCGCGCTGGTCGGTATTCACCAACAACGGAATCAAGACCGCAGAGCCACCGCAGATCGCCGAACTGCCTGGTTGCGGCAGGACGGTCAGCGTTGCTCCACCGTACGAACCCAGCGCCGCAAGCTTCGTAGCCCCGACGACGTTGCCATTGCCGGTTGCCGGGCATCCTGTGCCCGAGCACTCGGTAGTGGCATCGAGGATGCTGTTCGTCACCGCCAGCGCACCGCTGTTGTAGATGCCGCTGCCCGTGCCCGTATTGCCCGCGAAGGTGCTGTTGGCCGCTTTCAATGTGGCGCCGCTGGCGTTGTAGATTCCCCCGCTCGCGCTGGCGGTATTGCCTGCAACCGTGCTGTAGGTCATCGTCAGCGCGCCTGTGTTGTAGATCGCGCTGCCGCTGGCTGCTTTGTTAGCCGCGAATGTGCTGTTGCTCACCAGCATCGAGCCGCCATTGTTGACGGCCCCGCCGTCATTTGTGGCCGAGTTGCTGCTCACGACGCTGTTGCTGAGGGTCAGCGTTCCACCCGTATTGTCGATGCCACCACCGGACGCGGTCGTTTTCCCACCGGTGATGGTCAGCCCGGAGATGTCGACCGTCCCTGCAGCGATATTCAGAATTGGATAAGTGAGGGCCCCCGAAACCGACAGCAGATTCGCTCCCGGACCCACGATGTCGACGCTGCCCGTCGTGCTGATGGCGGGAAGAGATCCGCCCAGAGTGATGGTGCCGCTCAGGCCGGAAGCAAAGTCGATATCGCCGTTGCCATCCGCCAAAGCGGTATTAATCGCGTCGCGCAGCGTGCAGGTCGCTCCGCAAGTCGTAATGGTCGACCCGGCATCATCCGCGGCGGTGTTCACTGTCAGATAGTTCGCCTGTACAGATCCGGCATCGGCCAGACCTGCTCCGCACGAGATGTCCATTCCAAAGCCGCGCTGGTCGGCGCCAGGAAAGTTCGATGACGAGCTGGCGCAGTGCGCCGCGCTTCCGGGCAGTGGTGGCATGGTTGGCGTCGGCCCGCCATAGTATCCCAGCGAAGCCAGTTTCAGATTCGCCAGTGTCGCAACGACGTTGCCATTTTGGCCGTTCACCGGGCAATCGCTCGGAGTGGCCGTGGTGACGCAGGCCGCGCCCGTCGTGGGAACGTCCAAAATGCTGTTGGTAACCACCATCGTCGTCGGCGGAGAAAGCGCCTGATTGCCGTCGTTGTAGATCGATGTGCCGTCATTGGGCCCGAATACCGCCGTGTTGGCCACGAAGGTGCTGTTCTTCACGGTGAGCGTCCCGCTGGTGAAGGTCACGGCTCCGGAGAACGCTGCATAATTCCCCGTGAAAAGGCTGTCCGTGATCGACAAGCCCGTGAGACTGTAGATGGCGCTGCCGTCGTTCGCAATGTTGCCCGCGAACGTGCTGCCTTTGATGTTCAGTGTGCCGATGTTGGTGATGGCGCCGCCCAGACCGTTGTCCGATGTCGTGTTCTGGGAATAATTGCCGATAAAGAAGCAGTCATTCACGGTCAGCGATCCGCTGTTGTTCAGGATCGCTGCGCCTTCGCCCGCCAGAGACGGTTGCCCGGTGGTGTTGTTCGCGAAGACCATGTGATCCACGGTCAGCGTTGCCCCGACGTTGTATATGGCCCCGCCGTAAGACGGCATCAGCCCGGTGGCCACTACTGTGTTGTTCGCATTGGCAAGAGTCAGCCCGGAAATCGTCACCGTCGTCGCGGCCGTGCCGGACACATAGAACTGCTGATACCCGCCCGAGATGGTTAGTGCATTCGCGCCCGGGCCCACGATGCTGGTGCTGGTCGTGATAATGGGCAACACGAAATTCAGCGTGTCGACCCCCTTCACTGAGAACTTGATGGTGCTGCCCGGATCGGCCAGCGCCGCGGTAATCGCGTCACGCAGCGTGCAGCTGGATCCCGTCCCGTTGGCCGGGCAGTGCGAAGCGGTCCCGGTGAGCGTGGTCGGCGTGCCGCTGTAGTCGTCCGTGTTCACGGTCACCGTGTAGGTGTCCGACGCAAAGGCCGCGGTCGCCGGCGCCAGACACAGCGGCGCGAGCCAAACGCAATTGGCCACAACTTTGGCAAAGAAACGGAACGACGAAGAGCGGCGGGTGGAACCCAAAAAACCATTGGCAGACATAGAAGACCCTCAGCAACTGAAATTGTGTTTCGCCGCCGGGTCTTGTGCCGACGGCGTGGTAACGTCCTTCCGGTGCGCAGGGGAAGCGCAAGGCGGGTGCTGACCACAACGCGCTGAAAGGAGAAGTCCTTCGACGTACCTTAGTGTGCGATGCGGTGCAGGTCAACGAATCTTTGGTCGCCTGTTTGAGGGCACTGCGGAACCCCATTTTGTGTCACTTTGGTGGGAGTTACCGGCGGGCCATGTGAAGAGGAAGAAGTCCTTTCACTGCTTAATGGCGCCATCGGAGCTCTATTCGCATTGGAGGCCGATGGTTCCTTAGGGTGTCACCAAGGGGGAGATGCGTAGTACCCCGGATGGGGGAGTCGGCCGCAGAAGCCGGCTGGGCCGTAATCAAAGCGTAATGAAGATTGCTCCGCCTTCGACCGCAAGTTCGATGCCCGCGGCCCCGGCGGCTTCCTGAAGTGCCGCATTCAGCATGACCACCGGATCGGTACTCACCTCCAGGCGGCGCATCAGGCCTTCGCCCTTTTTGCCGCCCGCGGAGAGGACGATTTTCAGGCCGCGCCGCTTGCACTTGACTGGTGTCCCGTCCTCCAACTTCACGTTCATCGGCTTGATGTACGCGTCGACATAGTGAACGCCAATGCCGGACTTGTCGTCGGTGTGCTGCGGAAGCTTGTCCAGGGCCGCCGCGTTGACATCGCAAAGTTTGACTTTCACGCTGGGCTCCGCTGCAGTTCCATTCGCTTCGATTCCAGAAACTCGTCCATGACTTTTCTGAATGCGCGGATGTGCTCCGGCGTGCTGCCGCAGCATGCGCCGACGATATTCGCGCCCGCCTCCAGCAGCGGCATCAGGCCCTTCACCATCTCATCCGGCGTCTCGTCGTAGACCACTTTCATATCCACCAGTCTGGGCTGTCCCGCATTCGGCTGCACCATCACCGGCAGGCTGGTCACGCTCTTGTAACGCTCCACCGCGGTCAGTGCGCGCTGCATATCCATCCTGGTGCCGCAGTTCAGGGCCACGATGTGCGCGCCGTGTTCCTCCATGAACGCGGCCGCCCGTTCGGGCTCGATCCCCATCATGGTACGGAAGGTCGAGCCGTCGAGCGTGACGTCGTAGGCCATCGATCCGATGATGCATGGCGCGCCTGCTGCCTGGCTCGCTTCGATCCCGATCAACAACTCCTCCAGCGAGGTCTGGGTCTCAATGATGATCGCGTCCGCGCCGCCTTCCACCAGAGCCGCGGCCTGTTCCTCGAACGCGCTGCGCACCTGAGCTTCGCTGAAGTCGCCGTAAGGCTCCAGCAGGCCGCCGAACGGGCCGATATCGCCAATCACGTAACCGTCGCTGTTGCCGAAGGCCTGGCGCGTGATCTCCACGCCCGCCTTGTTGATGGCCGCTACGTGATCTCCCTGGGAGTGGCGCGTGAGCATAATGCGCGATCCGCCAAAGGTGTTGGTCAGGATGCACTCGGCCCCAGCTTCCGCATAGCGCCGCTGGATGGCAAGCACGCGCCCCGGATGCGTGAGATTCCACGCTTCGCCGCAATTGCCCTGTTCCAGGCCGGCGATCATCAGCTGCGTTCCCATCGCTCCGTCGCACAGCAGCGGCCGATCCCGGACCGCGTCCTGTAGAAGTTTCTTCATCGTTCCTCGGCTTCCTGTGCCAGCTCTCTTTGTACCAACGCGTAGTGAATCGTTTCGAGCACCAGGCCCCATTTGTGATTGCGGCTGGACGCCTCGCAAAAGCACCCCGCGCCGCTCAGCTCGCGCCGCCACGACAGCACGGCGTTCAACCGTTCTCCGTGCAGCGGCTTCTCGCGGTCGATGGCTCCCATCAGGCGCGTGGGGTCTTCGATGTACTGGCACATGTACGTATGGCCGGTATCACCCGTGACTGGCGCGCAGTATTGCTCCCGTATCGGATACCCCTCCGACCGCGGGCCCAGCTTCACGTTGTAGTGAAACGTCAGCGGTCGCCCCATATTCGTGCAGGTGGTGCCGTCATAGCGGAACACCACGTCGAGCGACCCATCCTTATTCATGCCCATGGAGAGACGCTCCTCGGTCCATCGCTTCAGGGCTTTTCGATTCACGCTGTACTCGGCGTCCTCGTCCAGCATCGTCATCGGCGCCGTCACCTGCTCCGTATTCGAGCGCGGAGCACGCCGGTACGGCGCGCGCCGGTACTGGCAGGGACCGAAGGAACAGCTCTCGCACGGAACAAGATCGGTGAGCCTGCGCAGGCGCTCGGTGTGATGCGTCAACCCGAAGACCGCCAGCATCGTTTTCCTGGGCCGCAGCATGCCGGAGTCGAGCGCCTCTACGCAGGATGGGAACGGCTCTCTGCGTGTTCGCTTCATTAGCTCCAGCAACCGCGGCTGCTCGGCTACGTCCCACTCCGGATACCCAGGGCTGTAGTGCGGCAACACTGCCATCTCATGCTGCTCCGCCCAGTCACAGAGTCGCGCTCCGGTCGCCGTGGTCAAATGCTCGACGACCGCCGAAGCATACATCTCGAGGAAGAAATATTCGTCCGGTTTTTCGTCGGCCCAGCGCCGCCGCGCTTCCTCCTCAGCTTCCCTGCCGGCGCCCACCGCCACCAGGATCACGCTGTGGGCTTCCGCTTGCCGCAGCGTGCTCTCCAGTCGCTTGCTCACGAACCGCAGTCCATCAATATAGATAGAGCCCTCGGAGAGTTCGAATGTCTCCGCCTGGCGCGCATAGAACCACGGCCGTCCGTTCTCCCCATACCAGTCCCGTGCCTGCTCCGCCAACTCCAGCGCCCTGTCTTCCAGCACAAAGCCGCGCGGATAACCGAGCAGACGCACGTACTCCTCCGGCAAAACATTCGGCTCGGAAAGCGTGCAGGTCAGCTCGATGCTCTCCGCTATCTCGCGCATGACATCGGCTCCACGGGCTTGAACTGGCAGCCCTCCACGAAGAAGTCGAAGAAGCTCGGGTGGGTTTCGAGCCGGCAGTGCTGCACTTTCTTCACCAGCTCTTCCAGCTCCTCGCGCTTCGACATGGACAACAGCAAGAGGGTCGCGCCTTCGATCGCGGTATTGCCGGCTTGCACGATCTTTGCGGAATCGAGGCTCGGCACCAGCCCGATGCGCTTCGACGCTTCCACGCTGAGATGCCGCCCGAACCCTCCCGCCAGATAGAAAACGTCGATGTCGTCGAAGTCGATGCCGTAGCTCGAGAAGACGACATGCAGTCCCGCGACGTTGGCGCCCTTAGCCTGAGCCAGCTCGCTGACGTCGCTCTCCGACAGAAAGATGTCCTGGTCTTCGTTGCGCCCTTGCTCGTGGTGCAGCGTCACGCGCGACGCGCCGTCTTCAAAGCGACCCTTATCATTCATGCGGCCGGTGCGCAGCAGTTCGCTCAGCACATCCACCAACCCGGAACCGCAGATGCCTTCCGGCGGCACATCGCCGATCACGCCGAGACGAAAACTTCCATCGTCGGCGATCGTCACTTCTTCGACCGCTCCATCCAGAGCCGGCATGCCGCAAGTGATCGCTCCGCCCTCGAAAGCCGGACCCGCGGGACAGGATGCCGCGACGATGCCGTGCTTGTTACCGACAATCAGCTCGGTGTTCGTGCCGATGTCCATGATGGCGATCAGCCGCTCTTCGTGGGCCAGATCCACGGCCAGCATGGCGGCAGCCGCGTCCGCGCCCACGTGGCCGCTGATGATCGGCGCGCCGTACACGCGCGCTTTGGGATGAATCGGCAGCAGACTGCGCAGCCCGGTCTGAACGAGGCTCGTCGTCGTGCGCTTCCCTTCCGCCATCTCAATTTCCGTGATCGACCGGTACGGCGTTTGCCCGATCGAATACACGCTCTGGCGGAAAAAAAGATCGCGCATGGTGGAATTGCCCACCACCACCATTTCGTAGATGGTTTTCGGATCCACGGGAAACTTCTCAATCGCGTGGGTCAGGTAGCCGGCCAGTGTGCGCAGCAGCAGTCTTCCCGGGTGCTCCGTGTCGTACGCGATGCGCGACATCACTTCCGAGCCACCGAAACGTTGCGGATTCTCAAACGAGGTGTCCGCGATCAGCTCGCCGCTTTCGAGGTCGAGCAGGCGCAGAACGATCGTCGTCGTCCCAAGGTCCATGGCGAGCCCATGGATCGGTCCGGTAGATCGATCCACTTCGACACCATCGATCAGGATGCGATCGCCCTCGCGCGTGACCGCGGGATTGAGCTCGAGCGGACGGCTGCTCACCGGCAGCCCCAGCGCGTGGCGCTCGATGCGCATGTGTCCGCGCCGCATGGTGTGGCAGCGCACGTGGCCGCTCGAGGCGGTCACAAACGTCTGACATGACAGGCGAAACTCTCCCTTTAGATGACGCTCCGGCTCGGTCATCGCCGAAAGCGCGCTCATCCCTTCCACGACTTCCACCATGCACTCTCTGCACTTGCCCTGCTTGCGGCACGACGTGGGAACATCGATGCCCAGGGTCTCGGCGTGCTCGAACAGCGACAGCCCGCTCCTCGCCTCGATGGATTCCCCGTTGATGGTGAGCGTGACGGCCATTTTCCGTGGAGTCTTACCAGCCCTTCGCTTCGAGTTCGGCCTTCAGTGCTTCCGCGACCTCGCGCGCCGAACCCTCGCGTTCCTCTTCCTCGCTCCATTTCCACTGGGCAAGGTAGTCGTCGGCGGCCTGCAGCCCTCGCTTCGCGGCGAGGATATCGATCTGTTGCATGAATCTCTCATCCAGCATCACCGTGACGTCATCCGCATCGTCCTCGGCCTTGATCTGCGTCGGGATTTCCTGCCAGTAGAGAATCCTGTAGGTCGCCACTCCGTTACACCTGTGCCGCCAGCCGCAAAAACAAATCCACCGCGGCGGAAGCGTTCGCTCCATACCCATCGGCGCCGATCTCGTCGGCAAACATCTGGCTGATGGGCGCCCCGCCGACTGCCATCTTGATATGGGTCAGTCCCGCCGCGTTAAACCCATCGATCACGGTCTTCATGTACATCATGGTCGTCGTCAGCAGCGCGCTCATGCCGATGATGGTCGGCTTGCACTTCTCGGCCGCTGCCATGAATTTATCCAGACTCTGATCCACGCCGATGTCGTGCAGCTCAAAACCCGCGCCCTCCGCCATCATGCCCACCAGATTCTTGCCGATGTCGTGCAGATCGCCGCGCACCGTGCCCATCAGCAGAACCCCTTTGGGTTTGGTCGTGCTGTCCTTCGATGTCAGCAGGGGCTTCAGCACCGCCATGCCCGCTTTCATGGCCCGCGCCGCGATCAGCACCTCCGGCACGTACAGCACGTTATGCTTAAAGTCCTCGCCGACTACGCTCATGCCCGCGATCAGACCCTCGTTCAGCACTTCCTGCACGGTCCGCCCCTCGGCAAGCGCCTCCTTCGTCATCCGCTCCACCTCGCCGGCGTTCCCCTCGTACAGGTGCTGGTTCATCTGGGCATAGTCGGGCATCGATCCTCTTCCTTAGCGAGCGCTGGCAATCGCGCTCGCACTACGCTTCGCATTGAATTCCTCAAGGGCCTCCAGCATGGCCACGATATTCTCGCGCGGCATGCCCGGGCTGGTGCCGCCGCCGACCGAGAGAATGATCCCCTCGCCGCCGGAACCCTCCAGCACCTCGAGCGTCTCATCTTTCACCTCTTCCGGTGTGCCGCGCACCCCAATCTCCAGCGGATTAACGTTCCCCATCAGGCACATCCGATCGCCCACGCGCCGTTTTACCTCGGTGATGTGCCGCTGCTTGCCCCAGTTCAGCACATTGAAACCCGTGTCCGGCAAGTGGTCAAGGCACGCGTCGACTTCCGCGTCGTTGTGGTACACCTTCACCCAGTCTTTGGGAAACGCATCGCAGATGCGCTTTAAATAAGGATGAGCAAACTCCAGGTAATGCTCTTCGTTGATGAACCCGACGATGTCGTCGAGGATGAAGATGCTCTCGACCGTGTCGCCCATAACTTTTTGCTGCGCTTTGAGCCAGTCGATGATCACGCGTGTACACAGGTCGATCAGCTTGTGCGCGCCCTCTGGATTCTCCACCAGATCGATCATGAAATTCGTGGTGCCGCGCACAAATCCCGCCGTGCACAGCGGCCCGCGCGATGTGACCATGGGAAGAATGTAGCCCGCATCGAGGATCCGTTGCCGCGCCATGCCGATGCGATGCAGCGTCAGCCCGGCAAAACCGTCGGCCTCCACTTCGTAATCGGGAAACTGATCCATATCCTCGAGGTGATAGAGAGTGTGGTATTCGCTCGGGGTGTTGTCTTGCCAGAACTTGATCTTTGCCCCCAGCACCGACGGCTCCGCTGCCATCCCGTACTCCATCCACCACGAAGGGATGAAGATGATGTCCGGGAACTCGCGCATGATTTTCAGGTTCGATTGAAACCACAGCTCCGGATCGAGGAAATAATCCAGATGCTTAATGCCGAGGTACCCTGGAATCCAGGGGCTGTCGACAATCAGTGCCATCGGAATCTTGTCCATCTTCTCGCGGCGCGCGGCTCGCTTAAACGTTTCCCACTGTTCCGGCAGCATAGCTTTTCCTCCCGGTCACCCTGAGCACACACGCACAACCTTTGACCAGACGAGAACTTGTCTGAGGGCTAACAGCTGCGCTGCCCGGGGTTCGAAAGCGCTGCACACTGCAAGGTCCCGCTCATGGATCGCGGATATTGTTTACCATAACAACTAATTCTCTCAAGATCAAAGATAAAGCGCCGGACCTGGATCGCTCCGGCCATGACCCAACCTATTGATTCTATGGAATATGTCGCCCCACGGGAGGCGGGCTGACGGGGCTGCCCGAGGGGCTCCAGGACCGCCAAACGGTGCAGGCGCGCGATTCAGTTGGGAAACAGGCGGACGAGGCGATCGATGGAGTTCTGCCACATTTCCTGTTGCCACGACCAGTCCGAAGCGGAAGAAATCCCTCGGTGGTGGAGCTCCACAATCGTGTTGCGGAAGTTTCCATTCAGGCGAACGTAGACGAGGCTATCGGGCGCGGTCCAGTCACCAGCCATCGTCCAGGTGAAAAGCATCTTGCGCCGCCGGCAGATGCGATAGGTTCCACGGATGATCAGGTCCCGCCGGCCGCCCCGGTAATGATCCAGCCGGTAGCCGTTCGGTTGCCGCCATGCAACCAGATAACTCTCCGCATCGTCGCCGGGCAGAGTGATCCAGGTCTCGAGATATTCGGGCTTTGTTAAAGCCTGAAAAATGCGGGCCGCGTCGGTAGGAACGGTAAATCGGATCGCGATCCTGAGTGCATCGCCACTCTCCTGATCCGGGCCGCCAAAGTACCTCGTCAACTTCCTGTCTGTTGTGCACTCGGTGTTCATCATCGGGGAATCTCTCCGCACCAGCTAAAGCAGGTGCGAGTCCAGACGAGGCCACTTCCCGGGTTTTGTGACGGAGGCTCGATAGTTGGGACGGGCCGTCCTCGCCCCAGGACGGTTCTCGGAATCATCGCTGGCAGGCGTGCCGCCTCCGGCTACGCTTATGCCGTTCATGGAATTAGCGCAGTTCGCTCTTTGCTTTTTCGTATTCAGTGACGGAAAGACATTCCCGCAAGGCGAAACGCACACTGTCCAGGGCGAATCGATGAGATGGGGCGGGTATTAAGCGCAATCGCCTAATTTTCGATCCAGAAATCGGAATCCAGCCTATTGATGGACCAGCCGCTGAATCCGCGATCTGTAACTGCGGCTCATGGAAACCTTTTGGCCGTTGACCAGCATGACCGCGGCCTCACCTTCTGCATCCATCCTGACTTCCTTCACAAATTGCAGGTTCACGATGGAGGAGCGATGGACGCGGAGGAATACCCGCGGGTCCAGCCGCTCCTCCAGGTGGGCCATCGTCTCTCGCAGCAGGTGCGTCTCATCCGACGTGGAGATTCGCACATAATTCTCCTCTGCGGCAATCCAGCGGATTTCCGAAACCGGCAGAAACAGTATGCGTCCCTTCGATTTGAAGACAATGCGCGTAGTGTACCCGCCGTCCTCCGCCTCATTGGCTGAACTACCGTTGGCGTGCTGGCGAATCCGCTCGAAAGCGGATCGCAGCCGTTCGGGAGTGAACGGTTTGAGCAGATAGTCCACAGCGTGGACCTCGAAGGCGCGCAGGGCGTACCGATCGTAGGCGGTGGTGAAAACGATGCGCGGCATAGTCAATTCCTTATGAGACGAAAGCGCATCGATTACGTCAAAACCGTCCATATCCGGCAGGCGGATATCGAGAAACACCGCATCGGGCCGAGCGGCGCGCACCAGTTCGATCGTTTCCACCGCCGTTGCGCACTCCCCCACAACCTCGCAGTCGGGTTCGTCGCGCAGGAAGATGCGCAGCTTTTGCCGCGCCAGGACCTCGTCATCCGCCAGTACAACCTGGATCGTCATACGTCAAATCGTGCAGCTTCTTGCGCGCCGTTCCGTTCCAGCTGTAAGGGCAGCGCGATCGTCACATTCACGCGGCCCGAACCCATCTCACGAACCGAGAGCGAACCGCGCTCGCCGTAATGCAGCCGCAGGCGATCTCTCACGTTCGCCAGTCCGACCCCCCGCCGCGGCAGCTCTCCGCGTTCCAGATTGAGGCCGTTGCCACTATTGACGACGCTCATCCTCATTCGTTTGCCGTCCCTGCGGATATCGATCGACAACTCTCCCTCGCCGGCACACCTCGAAAGCCCATGGACATAGGCATTCTCGACGATCGGCTGCAGGATCAATGCCGGAACCAGGGCGTCGTGCAATTCCGGCTCAACCAGAACCCTCTGCTGCACTCTTCCCGCATAGCGCTGCTGCTGCATGGCCATGTAAATCTCGATGAACTCCATCTCTTTGCGGAGAGGAACCAGCTGCACCTCGCCGCGTTCGAGCGTCATACGCAGCAGGCTGCTCAGTTGTTCCAGCATCTGGTCCGCCGCGTTGACGTCGGTGCGCATGAGGCTCGAGATGCTGTTCATGGCGTTGAAGAGGAAATGCGGATTGAGTTGCATGCGCAGTGCAGCCAGCCTCGCCTGTACCAGCTGCACCTGGAGCCGCGCCGCAGCCCCCTCCTTCTCGCGAAACTGCTGGTAGTAAGCAACCCCGCGCAGGAAGAGGAACGCGCACCAGAAAATGGCCATGCTGTCGACGAACTCCGCACCCAGCTGGAAACTCAGCCGGTGCCAGTAATCCATGGGCGGCCGATCCACCGGCACCCGTGGAAAAAACATGACCCAGATCATCTCTTCCAGAATGCTGGTCGCGATGCTGAGAGGCAGCGCCCGTGTAATCAGCGATACGACGTTCGCCTGTACGATGAAGGGCCGCAGGAATCGCCACATCAGCCAGCAAATTGCGCCCCAGATAAGAAACTGCATCCCCCACATTTCGATCAGAAACAGCACGCTGATCCTGTAACCCCAGCGGTGCGCGTTCATCCATTCCTGCAGAGCGAACAAAATCCCGACCAGCACCGAAGCGCCGATCAGGATGAGCGGATGCATGAAGAACGGTTGCTCGGGTTCGTGTCTATCTGCGGGCAGAGTCACTTCGTTCGCTCGTCAGCCTCCTGCTGCGGTGAAACCCGGCCGCGATGCGGCCAGGTCTTACGAGGGCAGTACCATGATCAGCTGGCCGGCGTGGTGGATCCCTTCCGCGGGAACCACGATGGCCAGTCCGGGAGGGCATGCTCCTGAGACAACGGACGGTACGTGCAGGATAACGGCTCGGTTCCGCTGGTCGGGAGCACTCGTCCTTCTGGCTGGCCATTGGAGTGGCTCGATCTCCGGCTGGTCCACAAGCCTGCACCGTTCGTCACAAGTTTCGAATCGATCCCTTTATTAGGAAGGGATGAAAAAGGTCCGCGCGAGCGAACACAGGTGTTCGAACTCGGACGCTTCAGTCCGGTTTTGGGCACCCACCATTGCCGCCGCCGGCGCGACCTCCACGCCAGCCAGCATGTTTTCAGCAGGTTGCCCTCGCTCGCGGTTTGGCCATGAACGGGCTCTCCTGTTGGAAAGCAACACTGGCCCAGCAGTGCTGACGGAACTATGCATCAGCGCTCGCGCCTGGAAATCAAGGAGGCACGATGGTACTCCGGACGGTCCTGGCCGATGACGAGCCGCTCGCGCGGCAGAAGTTACGGCAGATGCTTGCGGAAATCCCAGGAGTCGACGTGGTTGGAGAGGGCGCCTCAGCCAATCAAGTTCTCGACGTGGTGCGCGAAACTGCGCCGCAACTGCTCTTCCTCGACATTTGTATGCCCGGTTTGGACGGTTTCACGCTGCTCGATCAGCTCAACGCCCTGGCGGGCACTGCCACGCCCCGCGTCATTTTTACGACAGCCTGGGATACCTATGCGCTTCGTGCCTTCGAAATGAATGCCGTGGACTACCTGCTCAAGCCCTTTACCGCGGAGAGGCTTCGCACCGCGGTCACCAGGGCCATCGAAGAGATCGGTGCGGCAGCAAAGCCTGCCAGTCGGCGCGAAGGGCAGAGCCACAATAGCGGAAAGTACACCACTCGCATGGTATTCAAGTCGCGGGGTCGGATTCTCTTTCTTCCCGTTACCGATATTCGCTGGATCGGTGCGGAGGAGAACTACGTGCGCATCTGCACCAGGACCGAAACGCACCTGCTCCGCCAGACCATGGCCGATCTCGAGGAGAAGCTCGACCCTGCGATGTTCGCGCGTGTTCACCGTTCCGCGATTGTCAATCTGCAGTACGTCAAAGAGGTGCGCACAGAATCCCGCGGCGACTTTGCCGTTCTTCTGGTCAACGGGCAAAGAGTTCCCATGAGCCGCAGCTATCATGCGCGCATTCTCCAGTCCTTTCAGACCGCGGGAGCTCACGTAGCGTAACGGCAATGCCTGAGAAAGTCACCCATCCCGCAATCGGACGGAAATTCACACCTCCTACGAAGATTTTCGTTGACAAGTACGAATGCCTTCGTATATTGTCGCGAACATGAAACGAAACCGGCATCCCTTGCCCCGGCCAACCGAAGGAGAACTGGAACTCCTCAGCATCCTGTGGGAGCGCGGTCCCTCCACGGTTCGCGATCTGCATCAGGAAGTCAGCAGCAAACGCGCTCTCGGTTATACCTCCGTGCTCAAGCTGCTCCAGATCATGACGGAAAAGGGACTGGTGGAGCGCGAAGAGGCGGGGAAGGCCCACATCTATCGCACCGCCGCGGCCCAGCACGAAACCCAGGATCAGCTCGTCCGCGACATCAGCGAGCGTCTGTTTTCCGGCTCGGCCGCGCAGCTGGCCATGCACGCCCTGGCTATGGAGCCGGTGAACGACAGGGAACTGGAAGAACTCCACAATCTCATCGAGCAAAAGAGGCATCGCCAATGACACACCACTGGGAAGCTCTCGGATGGACGCTGGTCCATTTCCTCTGGCAGGGCGCGGCCATCGCGCTCGTCTACAGAGTTGCCGATCGCGCTCTGGCGCGCCACAGCGCCAACGCTCGCTACGTGCTCGCTCTCGCTGCACTTCTCGGCATGCTGGCCGTCTCCGTTACCACCCTCTCGTACGAGGAGGCCAGCTACTATCAGTCCGCTCCGCGAACCGGCGTCGCAGCGTCCCACTTTCTTCTGGCAGCGCAGCCCGTTGCCGCGCCTGTGTCGGAAACCGCCCGCCCGCTCCAGTCCGCATCCCTCGACCCCATGTCGCTGCAACATTTCATGCCGTATCTGGATACGCTCTGGCTCGCCGGCGTCCTCTTCCTCTCCTTGCGCGCCCTCGGTGGATGGTGGCTCATTCGCCGCCTGCGCCGGCGCACGCACCAGCGCGCCCCGCACACGCTGCTCCTCCGCCTCGATGTTCTCCGCCGCCAGATGGGAATCCGCCGGCTCGTCGATCTGCGCCTCTCCGAACGCATCGCCAGTCCCTTCACGGCTGGCGTACTTCGCCCCTGGATTCTGTTGCCGGTTACCGCGCTCACCGGCCTGAGCTCCGAACAGCTGGAAGTCGTGCTCTTCCATGAGCTCGCTCACATTCGCCGCGCCGACTATCTCTGGAACCTTTTGCAGACCATGGTTGAGACGCTCTTCTTCTTCCATCCGGCCGTTTGGTGGATCAGCCGCCGCGTCCG
>JBEKIN010000003.1:0-42785 GCA_050011735.1 Acidobacteriaceae bacterium
ATTCCCGTTCAGCCCCTCACGAATTGCCGCAAGATCCGGACACGAATTCTTCCTCAACAAATAGGCTGATGCCACCAGCATCCCCGGCGTGCACATCCCGCACTGCGCCCCGCCGCATTCCAGAAACGCTCTCTGCACTGCATGCAATTGCTCGTCGCCGCCCAGTCCTTCGACGGTTTCGACCTCCGCACCGTCCGCCTGCGCCACCGGAATCAGGCAGCTGTTCACCAGCTCGCCGTTCAGCAGCACGCTGCACGCGCCGCACTCGCCCTCGCCGCAACCTTCCTTGGTGCCCGTCAGCAGCAGATCGCAGCGCAGCACGTCCAGCAGGCGCGCCATCGGATGCGCATCCACCTCACGCAATTTCCCGTTCACGCGCAGCGCATAGTGCCGGAGGCTCACAGTGCCACAACCTCTCGCTCGGGCTCCCGCACCGCCATCGCGCGAAACATGTCCTCGGGCAGCAGCGGCACACTGTCGAACTGCTTCCCTGTCGCATGCGCAATCGCATTCAGGATCGCCGGCGCCGGCCCATCCATCGGAAGCTCGCCAATCCCCTTGGCTCCATATGCCCCATGCCCAAAGGGCCGTTCCTCAAAGAAGACCCGAATCGGCGGAATGTCCTGCGAAGTGGGAATAATGTAGTTCGTCATCTGATTGTTCTGCATTCGCCCGCGACCCCACACCACCTTCTCGTACAGCGCCCACCCGATCCCCTGCGCCACGCCGCCCTCGATCTGCCCCGTCGCCAGCACCGGATTCAGCACGCGCCCCACTTCCTGCACCGCCACAAAATCATCGACGACAACCCCGAATGTCGCCAGGTCCACCGTTACCTCGGCCACGTAGACAGCCCACGCATACGCCGCGTACGCTTCCCCGCGATACAGCTGATCGTCCCAATGCACGCCCGGCGGAGGCTCATACCGGCTCTCCGAGCGCAACGTCCCATGCTGCACACCATAAGTGCGCGCCGCCATTACAAACTCGGACGTCGAGTACCCCTCCCGCAGCAATCCGCTCGCCAGCAGTGTCTTCTTGAGTCCCACCGCCGCAGAATGCACCAGCCTCCCCACCACCATCGACGTGCGCGACGCCACGGTCGGCCCTGTGTTCGGCACCACGCTCGTGTCGGGAGGCCCCATCTCCACTGCGTCGTAGTCGATGCCCAGCGTTTCCGCGGCAATCTGGCACAGAATCGTATTCGTTCCCTGCCCAAACTCCGTGCTCGACACCAGTACCCTCGCTTTTCCCTCGGCCGTCAGGTCCATTGCGGCCAGCGAATTCAGATACCGCTCCCCCGAACCCGTAAATCCCGAGCCATGAAGGAAAGCAGCCAGCCCAATCCCCTTCTTCTTCATGCCCGCGCCGGCATTCTCGCGGGCGAAGCGCTCTCGTTTCGCATGGTAAGCCGACTCGGCCAGCGCGCGGTTCATCAGATGCTCGAGATCGATGTCCTCCTGGATCACCTGACCCGTCGTCGTGGTCTGCCCCGGCTTCAGAAGATTCCTGCGCCGCAGTTCGTCCGGAGCAATCCCCAGTGCCTCGGCAATGTGATCCATGTGCCGCTCGATCGCGAAGAGGCTCTGCGGCGCGCCAAATCCGCGAAATGCCCCATGCGGCGGACAATTCGTCGCAAAGGCTTTCGACCGCACCCGAATATTCGGCCAATAATAAGCGCCGCCTGCGTGAATCGTTGCTCGCGACAGCACCGTCCCCGACAGTGTTGAATACGCCCCGCCATCCAGCGCAATCTCAATCTCCGCTCCCAGCAGCTTTCCGTCGCGCGTCACCGCCGTCCGGTGCCGCACCCGCGAGGGATGCCGCTTGGTCGTCGCAGCCATGTCTTCGGCGCGGTCGTAAACAATCTTCACCGGCTTGCCCGATTTCATCGCCAGCAGCGCCGCGTGCGCCCCAATCATCGACGGATAATCCTCCTTGCCCCCAAACGCGCCACCCGTCTCCACCTGCACAATCCGGACCTTCTCCTCCGCCAGCCCGGTCATCTTCACCAGCGACTTGTGCACATAGAACGGACATTGCAGCGATCCCCACACCGTCAGCCCTTCGTCCGCCGAATACGCCGCGATCGCCCCGTTGTTCTCTATATAGAGATGCTCCTGCGCACCCGTGGCATACTCACCCTCCACGACCCGGTCCGCCTGCGACCACATCTCGTCCACATCGCCCTTTTCCATCAGAAATGACTTGAAGACGTTGTCCTTGCCCCACACCACCGGATCCGCGCGCTCGCTTTCCTCCATCGAGAACACCGCAGGCCACTCTTCATACGTCACGCGCACCGCCGCCACCGCCTTCGGCAGCAGATGCCGATCCGGATGCGCCAGCAGCACAATCGGTTCTTCGGGATGATTGACGAATTCCGCGGCCAGGCACGGCCAGTCGTGATTGATCAGTGCAATTTCGTTCTCGCCCGGGATATCCGTCGCCGTGACGATCACAAATTCATCCCAGGGAACGCCAGCGCCGAACTCGATCCCCAGAATCCGCCCGCGCGCAATGCCGCTCCGTACGGTTGCCCCGTACAGCATCTCCGGCAGCGTCAGATCGTCGATGTACTGCGCCCGTCCGCACACCTTGGCCACGCCTTCTTTGCGCAGTACAGGCTTGCCGACGATCCTCTCCTGCCCCAATCGCGCTCCCGCTCGGGCCAAAACACAGTCCGGGAAAAATTTCCTTATCTTACTACGGACCCTCACCCTCCCCCAACAAGTAACTCGCGTTGGGCTCTTCTTCCTTTACAAACGCACACGGCTCTGCGAGTCTGGTGGGCGCCGGTTTTGAGGTACCCACGTGCCTAATCAAACGTTTCATATCGCAGCCAGCGTTTTGGGCTGCGTTCTTTGTGCTCTCCCAGGTCAACTGCAGGCTCAGGGCCCCGCCCCCGACAGTCCCGCCATCGAGCAGCGTGTCGACGCGATGATCGCGAAGCTGACCCTCGAGCAAAAACTCGACCTCATCGGCGGCCTCGACAATATGTTTATTCGTGCTGAACCTTCCGCCGGCTTTCCTATCCTCAAGATGAGCGACGGCCCAGAGGGCGTGCGCACCTGGGGCCCAGACACCGCTTACGCCGGCGGCATCGCGCTCGCCGCCGCCTGGGATCCCAATCTCGCCAACCAGATGGGCCAGTCGATCGGGAAAGACGCGCGCGCCCGCGGCGTCAACTTTCTCCTCGGTCCCGGTGTCAACATCTACCGCGCCCCCATGAATGGCCGCAACTTCGAATACCTCGGCGAAGATCCGTATCTCTCCGGCCAAACCGCCGCTGCCTATATCCGCGGCGTGCAGAGCGAAGGCGTCATCGCCACCGTGAAGCACTTCGCCGCCAATAACGAGGAATATGATCGCCACAACGTCAGCTCCGACATGGACGAGCGCACACTGCGGGAAATCTATCTCCCCGCTTTTGAAGCCGCGGTCCGCGAGGGCCACGTCGGCGCCGTGATGAATTCCTATAACCTCCTCAACGGCGTGCACGCGACGCAGAACACCCACCTCAACCTTGATATCCTCAAGGGCGACTGGAAATTCGACGGCATCCTTATGTCCGACTGGGACGCCACCTACTCCGCGGTGGGCGCTGCCAATGGCGGCCTCGATCTCGAGATGCCATCAGGCAAATTCATGAATCCGAAAAACCTGCTGCCGCCCGTCAAAAGCGGTCAGGTGACTGAAGCCACCATCGACGAAAAACTGCGCCGCATCTTTCGCACCGCCATCCGCTTCGGTTTCCTCGATCGCGACCAGACTGATCCCGCCATTCCGCGATTCAGCCAGGAGGGCCGCGCCGTCGCCATGCAGGAAGCGCTCGAGAGCATCACACTCCTGAAGAACGAAGGCAATCTGCTTCCGCTTGACCCCGACAAAATTCATACCATTGCGGTCCTCGGCCCCGATGCGTGGCCGGCCGAACCCGGCGGCGGAGGTAGTTCCCACGTGGATGCCTATGCGCCCGTCAGCATCATGACCGGTCTTTCCAACGCGCTCGCCGGTAAAGTCAAAGTCCTCTACGCCGCCGGTCTGCCCACTGTAGCCGACGTCTTCCAGCAAACTGAGTTCTACGACCCCTCCGGTAAAACGCCCGACAATCCCTGGGTTGGATCCCAGGTGAAGATCGAAAGCTTCGACAATCCAAATTTCAGCGGCACGCCGACGGTCTCCGCCGCCCGCCGCATCGCAATGTTCCGGTCCGAAGAGTGGACTCCTCCCGCCCGCGAACGCCGCAGCATTCGGTTCTCCGTGAAATACATGCCGGCGACGACCGAGTCCTACCTCTTCCTCACCGGCGCGGGCGGCTCTGACGCATACAAGCTCATTGTCGACGGCAAGATCGTCATCGACCAGCCCTCGCGCGAAGGCCAGGCGCCGCGCTACGTCGAACTTCCCCTCACCGCGGGACGAACGGCCTCCATCGAACTCGACTATTGGCCCGACGCTGCGTATCCACGCATCGGCCTCGGCGTTCGCGGAGTCGAGGAACTTGTCACTCCCGAGGCGAAGAAGATCGCCTCCATCGCCGACGCTGCCGTCGTCGCTGTGGGCTTCGATCCCTCTTCAGAAAGCGAGGGCTTCGACCGTACTTTTGAGTTGCCCTTCGGGCAGGATGAGCTGATCCAGGCCGTCTCTCAGGCCAATCCTCACACCATCGTCAGCATCACCGCCGGCGGCAGTGTCGACATGCATCGCTGGCTCTCGGGCGTCCCCGCACTCCTGCACAACTGGTATCCCGGGCAGGAAGGCGGCCGCGCGATGGCCGACATTCTTACGGGTGAGCATTCGCCGGAAGGTCATCTGCCCGTCAGCTTCGAACGCTCGTGGGAAGAGAATCCTGTTCACGACAACTACTACGCGCCTCCCGTTCCCAAAGGCGAAACGCCGCACGTCTCCTATAAAGATGGCGTCTTCCTCGGCTATCGTTACTACACTTCCTCCGACAAAAAGCCGCTCTTCCCCTTTGGCTATGGGCTCTCCTACACCACCTTTTCATTCTCGAACCTTAAGGTATCTCCGTTGCAGGCTCGCGGGGATGGAACCATCACCGTCTCCTTCGACGTGGCTAACACCGGCCAGCGCGCGGGCGCCACTGTCGCGCAGGTCTATGTCGGCGATCCTTCGGCGACGGTCAAACGCCCCGTCAAGGAGCTCAAAGGATTCGAGAAGGTCCGACTCGGTCCTGGCGACACCCATCACGTCAGCATCACGCTCAACCGTCGCTCCCTTGCCTACTGGAGCGAAGAGAGGAAAGGCTGGCAGGTCGATCCCGGGAAGTTCGTCGTCTTCGTCGGCGATTCATCCGAGAGCACGCCCCTTACCCAGGATTTCCAGGTCCAGTAGCGTAAAGGGCAGCTCGCGTCGTGCCGCCGCCCGGTTACTTCAAAATTTGCTCCCGCTTTCGCCCGGTCGGCCACTCCGGCCTTGCGGCCTCAGAGGTCGTTAAACAGACTTTGCTTGCCCAACGTCGCAATCACCTGGCTTAACGCTGCCTGTTGCGTTTCCGCCGTGCTCAGCCCGGTCGCCACCTGTCCCACGTTGGCCTGCAGCAATGTGGTCTGCGACGCAGTCAGCTGCGTCGACTCGCTCTGCGTGTAACTTTCGGCCGAACTCAGGCGCGACAAGGAATTGTCCAGCAGCACCCTCTGCTGCGTCACATAGCTGAGAGCCGAATCCAGCGACTGAGCGTCCGCCTCCGCCGTCGGTGATGCCGTTCCCGAAGAAAAATCCGCGATCAGTGTGTTCAGCGTCCCCAAAACATCATTCCCGTTGGCCGAGAAGATCTGGCTTCCCGGAATGTTCAACTGAATCTTCTGTCCGTTGGGTGCCTCCAGGTAGCTGACATCGCTGTCACCCTGATAGGCCGCCGCCGCCGGTGTTGTGGTTGTATTCAGCGTGTACGGCGCCGTTCCACCCTGGCTGCCCGAGAAAACGTACTGCCCCATGTAAGTCGTGTTCGCCAACGACATCACTTCGTCGCGAATCCCCACCAGCTGGTTGCTGATGGCCTCCATGTCGCCGGCGTTCAGCGTGCCGTTGTTGGCCTCCGTCGCCAGCGAAACCGCCGACGTCAGCTGGCTCACGACGGTGCTCAGCGCGGAGTCGCTCACTTGCAGCATGCTCTGCGTCGATGATGCTGTTTGCGAAAACGTATCGTCGCTCCCAATCTGCGCACTCAGCAGCACATTCTCCCCAGCCGCAACCGGATCGTCACTCAGCTGGTTCACCCGCGAACCGCTGGCCAGTTCTTCGGTCAGCTGCTCCTCGCTCGCCGACGTCGCGTCCAGCGACCCCACCAGGTCATTCATGTACAGCGGATTGACCCTCATCCCCGAACTCCCCTCGCCTCTTCGTTCCGCGCCCTCATACTCAGCGGTGGGTCCCGTGGCCCCTTCTCGCGGCCAGCCCGATCCGGCCCACGTTACCCCTGGCTCCTTACGAGTACGTCTCCTGAACTCCCAGATTCAGTGCCGACACCATCACCTGATCGAGCACGGTAAACAGCTTCGACGCCGCCTCGTACGACTGCTCCAGCGTCTCGAGGGAGGCCGCCTCGTCGTTCAGATTCACACCGGAGATTGACCCGATCTGACTTTGCAGTTGCGTCAGCGACGCCTGCTGCGCCGTGTTCTCGCTCGACACTTCCGAGGTCAGACTGCCCAGGCTGGTCACCATGTCCGAAAAGTGCGACGTTGGCGAAGTCCCGTTCACGATTCCGGCGTTCTCGAGGTTGGCCATCGCCACCAGATTGGAATCGTCCGACGGGCCTTCGCCGCTCGGCGGTGTCGAACCCGGAACCGTCCCTGCCGCCGCAATCTTCGATGGGTCGGTCATGATCACCGCAATCTGTGCCGCCGATCCGGCGGGGTTGGCTCCCGTTGCGTTCGCCGGCAAACTGAAAATCGCCGTGCCCGCTGCCCCGTTCTGATCCCACCCCGCCTCGTTCTGTGTATTCAGGTTCGACCCTACCGCATAGGCCAGCGCATCCAGTGAGCTCTCCACCTGCGGAATATCGTAGTCCCGCGTGGTAAGAATTCCTCCCAGCTGCCCTCCGCCCGCCGTCAGGTCCGAGGTGATGTCGGTCCCCTCGGCATCGAAGAAGTGCGTCACCCCAGCGTCTTCACCCGTCGTGACCTGATACGCCTGTCCCTCGGATACCAGCAACGCGCCCCCCACCGTTGTCACCGTCAGACCGTTGTTCTCCGTCGGCACCGTGCGGATTCCAATTAATTGCGACAGATCCGTCAGATCCTGCTGCCGCTGATCCTCCAGCGTCCCCGCATCCGCATTCGGGCTCACTGACTCGATCTGTACATTGAGTTGCGCGATGTCCTGCAGTAGCGAATTCGCCTGTCCCGCCACACTGGTGCTCTGCTCGTCGAGCGACTGCCGCTGCCCCTCGAGCTGTGCTGCGGCGCCGTTGAAATCCGATGCCAGTGTGCCGGCCGCGCTCAATACGCTTTGCCGCAGCGAGTCATCCGCGGGGCTCGCTTCCAGCGACGAGAGAGAATCGAAGAAACTCGAGAGATCGCTGCCGATGCCGCTCGCGGCGCTCGTGTCTGTGCCCGCGCTGGTCGCTCCGCTGAAGATCGCCTGCACTTGATCGAGCGCGGTCAGCCTCGCTCCCGATGCGGTTTCCGTCTGGGTCTGCTGCTGCATCGCCTGCTCCAGCACGCGATCCCGCTGCGACTGCGCTCCCGTCTCCTGTACACCCATCCCAAAGTTGATGCCGCCCAGCAAAGCCGTGTCGTTTTCTGTCCACGTCGGCGTCTCCAGCGTGTAGCCAGGCGTATTGACGTTGGCTGTATTGTTGGCCACGATGTCCAGAGCCGCCTGATCTGCATCAAGCGCCCCCGTCGCGATATCGAAAGCTGTGCCAATCGTGGCCATGGAATTCGCTCTCCGCCCGCTTCAAGCTCACTCGCGCGCTCTGCGCTTCAGACTCCGGGCGGCCCATAGCCGCCGCACCCCGCACCGCGCAGCAACCGCAGATTGCGCCGTGTCATCGCGATCAGCAGCTGCAACGTTCGCAACCGCTCACGCACCGCCCACCGTTCCTCAGCCGTCTCCGGCCCCCGGGCCACGCGTGCTGCCTCTGCCAGCCCCTCCAGCTCCTCCGTGTCAACGTGCGCCAGCGCGTTGATCCCCGCATCGAGTAACTCCGCCGCCGATCGACAATCTGCCATGCAAAGTTCTCCGACACCAGAGCGCAGAGGTCCGCCTCCAGCGCAACGCGGCCGGCATGGCCCTGCACGCGCTTTCGCCACCTCCGCGACTGGGTTCTATTTCCCCAGCATCTGATCGATCATCTTTCCCGCCACGGCCGATGCCGGGACGTTGTAGCTGCCGCTCGCCAGCGCCTGCTGGATCTCGGCCACTTTATCCATCCTTACGTCCGAGTCGGGCGCCGCCGCCGCAGCCATACTGGCCGCCGTGCTCAGCGTTGCCTGATCCGTTCCCGCCTCCGCCCTCTGCGACGCCGGCGCGCTCGTTTTGTCTGTCGCCTCTGTCACTTCCGGGCTCGAGAAAAGCTGCTGCAATGCCTGGAGGTTATTGCTGACGTTCATGCCTGGTCTCCTTGCTTCACTTTATCGGCAGTTCGCAACAGGACTTGAACCACGTTTTTCGGCCCCATTCCAGGAAACTTCTTAGAAATTTCCCTTCGCGCCCCGTCCCGGATCTCCCGTTCCCAGGTGCCCGATGATCTTCGTTGCAATTCCGAATCCACCCCGGTCCGAGATCGCCCTCGCCAGCGCCTCCGACCCGAAACTCATCAGCGCGTTGCCGCTGCCTTCGCCCGTGTCCCCGTCCTTCGAGTCGTCGAACAGTGTGTTCTTCTGCATTGGCTCAAGGAATTCCTTCAACAGGCAAGCTTCGAATTCATGCGCCGCCGGCTTCAGCCTGGGGTCAGCACCTGGCCCGGCACTCTGCCCGGATGCCGGCCCCGGCGCGCCCGCGCCTGCCATTGCCGCAGCCATTCCTGGGATCATTACAGCACCTCCAGCTCGGCTTCCAGAGCCCCAGCTTCCTTCATCGCCTGCAAAATCGACACGATGTCGCGCGCCGTGGCCCCAATCTGCTGCAGGTTCTCTACCAGATCGTCGACCGTCGCGCCTTCTTTCAGCTCGATCCGATTAACGGGCTTATCCTGCGCCTGCACCGTCGTCTGCTCGACCACCTGGGTTGTGCCCTGGGCCAGCGGGTTGGGCTGCGAAACTTCGACCCGGCTCACGATGTTGACTACCAGCCCGCCGTGCAGGATCGTGACCGGCTGCAGCCGCACATTCCCCCCGATCACCACCGTTCCGGTGCGCTCGTTCACTACCACCTTCGCGCGCGGAAACACCTCCACCTCGACCTCTTCCACGCGCGCCAGCAGCGCCGGAATGTCCTCGTTCGCCGCCGGCTGGATCTCGATCCTGCGGCTGTCCACCGCATGCGCCAGCGGGCGTCCCAGCTCGCGATTGATGGCCGCGGTCACCCCCTCCACCGTCCGGAAATCCGCGTCGTCCAGCGACAGGGCCAGCGTCCGCATTTGGGAGAGATCGAGCGGCACGCCCCGCTCCACAATCGCTCCCGAAGGGATGCGCGCCGTGGTCGGGTAGTTCACCGATTTGCTGCTCCCGTTCGCCGTCACCACATATCCACCCAGCACCATCGGTCCCTGTGCCTGCGCGTAAATCTGCCCATCCGGCCCGTACAGCGGCGTCAGCAACAGGACGCCTCCTTCGAGACTCCGCGCATCGCCCGCCGAGGAAACCGTCACGTCCACCTTGTTGCCCGGCCGCGCAAACGCCGGAAGCGTCCCGGCCAGAAAGACCGCCGCCATATTCCGGGTCTGCATCATCGAAGCATTCGCGTTCCCCTGCAGGCTCACCCCCATCCGCTCCAGCGCCGATTCCAGCGTTTGCAGCGGAAAAACGGTCTGCGAGCTGTCGCCCGTGCCGTGCAGTCCTACCACAATCCCGTAGCCCACCAGCTGGTTGTCCCGCACGCCCTCCACGGAAGCAACGTCTTTCACCCGCGCCAGCTTCATCCGGGGCGTGTCCTGGCCGCGCGCCGCGCCCAGACTCGTCACCACCAGTGCCGCCATCGCCATCCACCGAGCGCTTCGCCGCATCGTCGATCCCGCCCTAAAAGACCAAAATCTTCTCAAGAAACCGCACCACGAAATTCTGCCGGTAGGTAGCGTCATTCACGATGCCTTTGCCCACTACTTCCAGTTCCATGTCGGTAATCGCCGTCGACATTACCTGGTTCTGCGCGTTCACATCCTCGGGCCGCACCAAGCCGCGCAACCGGATCAGCTGCGTCTGCTGGTTAAACGTCAGCTGCCGCACCACCTGGATCACCAGCATGCCGTTGGGCAGCACATCCACCACCTCGCCACCCAGCGTAGTTGTGATGGTCGAGTTCGTCACACTCTGTCCCTGCGCGTTCAGCGACGACGAGGAATTCTGGTTCAGCAGATTGTTCAGCGCGTTGCCGCCCGCAAGCTTGCCCAGCAGCGCGGACACCTGCGAAGCCGCCGCCGAAGCCCGCTGATTCTTTACTGTCCCGTCGGTCGAAGCCGCGAGGCTTTCCGAAACCACGACCGCGATCGGATCGTGCGCCCGCACCGCCTTCACATCGCTCACCAGATTGGTTAGCCTCCCCGTCGCCGACCAGATCGAACCCGGCGTCAGCACCTCGGCCGCCTTCTCCGCCCGCACCCGCCCGATGTACTGGTTCAGCGCCACGTCCGGCGGAGTGTCCCCCGGCTGCGGCGGCTTGGGTTTGGCCGCGCCCGCACTGCCTGCCAGCGCCACCATCGCTGCAACCGCCATCCAACCCGCGCTCCGTCCTGCCGCTCGCATCACTGTCCGCCCTTCGCCGGCGCCAGCTCCACCAGCCCCGGCCCGCCCACGATCCCCTCGAGAATCGCCCCGCTCAGTCCCGCTTTCACTCGAACTTTCTCCCCGATGCGTGCCGTTCCGAGCGCCGTGCCACAAAGATCGATGTCCGCCTTCGCGTCCCGCCGCCACAGCGTTACGCGCATCCCGCTCCGTACCTCTGGAGCTGGCAGCGGAGCCGCCCCTTCCGCGCTCCCATTTCCGGCAACCGGAACCAAGCTGTCCACGCTCCACGGAACCTCCACCAGCGTTGCGGGGCGTTCCGGGTGTTTGCAGTCGCGCTCTACCACCCATTGGAGGTGCAGACCGAAGTCCCGGACCGTGCTCCCCGCGCCGCACGCACCGTGTGCGGCCACCGGTCCTGTGATCATCCCCGCCACGATCGCCCAGGCCTTCATCGGTCACCGCGCCATATTATTGACCTGGCTGTACATGTCATCAGCCGCGCGAATCACCTTGGAGTTGCTCTCGTAGGCGCGTTGCGCCAGCACCATCTGCACAAACGCACCCACCACGTCCACATTCGAGTTCTCGAGATACCCCTGCTGCAAGGTTCCCAGTCCCTCCGTTCCCCCCGGATTGCCCAGCACCGGATCGCCCGACGAGAGCGTCGCCGTAAACAGGTTCGATCCCACGCTCTCCAGTCCCCCTGGGTTCACAAACGTTGCCAGCTGAATCTGCCCCAGCTGCGCTGGATTCTGCTGTCCCGGCAGTGTCGCGTTCACCACCCCATACTGGGTTATCGTGATCGCCGTCGCATTGGCCGGAATCGTGATGCTCGGCACCACGGAGTCGCCCTGCACATCGACCAGAGTCCCCTGATTGTTCAGATAGAAATTGCCGGCGCGCGTATACGCGAGCGTTCCGTCCGGGCGCGACACCTGAAAGAACCCCGTTCCCTGAATCGCCAGGTCCAGCGGATTGTTGGTCTGGTTCATATCGCCCTGGGTCATGATGACCTCGCTGGCCGCCGACTTCGTTCCCAGACCGATCTGCAGCCCCGCCGAAACCGTCTCCTGGCTCTGCGCCGCGCCCGGGGTCACCAGATTCTGGTAGATCATGTCCTGAAACTGCAATTGCCGCTGACGAAACCCCACCGTTGACGAGTTCGCCAGATTGTTGGCGATCGTGTCCAGATTGAGCTGCTGCGCGCTCATGCCGCTCGCTGCCGTATATAACGCTCGAATCACATTCCCCTCCTGTCACCCGGTCCGCTACTGCACGCGGGGTAAATCTTCGCTCGCCGTCTTGTCCAGGTCGTTCGAGAACATCGCAACCGCCTTCTCCATCATCTCCGCCTGGCGCTGCATCAGCACCAGCTGCAAACTTCCACCAATCACATCCTGGTTGGAGCTCTCGAGCGCACCCTGATGAATCGCGCCCGCCGCCGCCGCGGGCTGAGCGCCGTCCGGCGGCGCATAGCGGTTCCCGCCCTCTGCAGTCAGCTGCGCGCCGTCCGCGAATCCGTACACTGCAATCTTTCCTGCCAGGGCGCCGTTCACCGACACCGCCCCATCGACGCCCACCACAATCTCTCCGGCCGGTAGGCGGACCGGCTGATCGCGGGCACCGAGCACCGGCTCGCCCGCCTGCGTGGTCAGCGTTCCATCCTGCGCCCGTTCGAACTGCCCGTCGCGCGTGTAGCGGACCCCCTGTTTGGTCTGAATCGCGAAGAAGCCGTCGCCTTCGATCGCCAGATCGAGAGGGTTCCCGGTCGGGGTGAGCGCACCCTGCCCGAGATCGAGCCGGCTGCCGCCCAGCACTCCAAACGCATTCACGGTCGTGTTCAGCTGGGAATCGAGCGCGTCGGGGCCAAGAATCGCCGAGCGGAAGTAGTCCCGCTCCGCGCGATAGCCCGCCGTCCCCGCATTGGCCAGATTGCCGGCGGCCACATCGAGCGCCTGACTGCGCGCGAGCCACCCGGAAAACGCTGCGTAATACCCGCTGTCCACCGCTGCCCTCGCCTCTCCCGGCGGGAGTTGGTGCAGGAATGGGGCCACAGGAGGGCGGAAATAGATTAGAAAAGACTCATCCGGGGAACTCGCAGACGACGCTGATGGTGAAGATCAGCTCCTCGAAACGATACCGCCGCACGATGCGAACCGGCGCACGCTGGCTGAACAGCTCGTAGCTGGTTCCGGCCACCACCGTCGGCGTCGACAGCAGGCACCCGGACGCGAGAATCGGATCGCGACCTTTCCACGCTCCGGCAATCATGTTGCACATTTCACCCATCGCGTCCCGCACCATGGCGTCCAGCTCTGTGGGCTCAATCCCGGTCATCCGCCCCGCGATCCTCAGCGCCGCCGCGCTGCTCGCATGCAGCACCAGCGATCCGCTCATCCGGCCAGCCAGTCCAATGACCGCCGAGATCGTTCCCCGATCCCCGTCCTCCGCCTCTTCCGTCGGCGCGCAGGGCACGCCGACCATCGTGCTGAAGACCTCGTCCACAGCCCGGTCGAGGAATTCCTCGAACCGGTCGACCTCAATCCTCTTCGCCGTGCCGGAGGACGCCGCAATCCCTCTGCTCCCTGCCATGGATTCCTTCGCTCCTTCTCTCTTCCCGTGCCCGATTCTTTCCCGCCCCGGACAATGCGGTTCAGCTCCCCGCCGCGCGATCTGCGCCGCGGCATCGAAGATCGCTGCGGTCCTGTCGTTCGCCCTCGACCCCTGGCCCTCGTCCCCTGCCCGCGGTCTGAGGTTATGCCGGAGCCAGCAGCGGCAGAACCCGCTCCCGCACCTGATCGGGCGTGAACGGCTTGCGGATGTATCCCTGCGCACCGGCCGCCAGCGCCTCCCGCACGTGCTCCTCGCCGCTCTCTGTGGTGATCATCACCACCGGAACTCCCTGCGCCAATCCCTGGCTCTGAATCTGGCGCAAAAACTCGAGGCCATCCATGCTCGGCATATTGATGTCGGAAACAATGAGGTCCGGCCGATCGCGGCCCAGCGCCTCGATGCCCTCCCGGCCGCTGCCCGCCTCCACAACCCTGGTCAAATTCAGGCCCGCCTGGCGCAGGGCCCGCTCGACAATCTTCCTCATCACCGAAGAGTCGTCGACAATCAGCACCGTCATTCCGGACATCGCGCAGTCCCCTCTACCCTTCTTCATCGGCTGCGCTCCGATTTTCACTACCCGGTGCTCTTTCCCGAGTTCCCCACGGTCGCCAGCAGGTCCTCGACCGCCCCGGGAGCCGGCAGACCCGGACCATCCGCCGCGCGCCGCCACAGCCGCAGCCAGTAGTAGTCATGGATGCGCGCCAGCCGCGCCTCCACCGGCCTCTCCGACTCGATCAGCTCGGTGATCGCCCTCACCAGAACCCAGGAACTGGCCGCTTCCAGAAACCGTGTCGCCGGCGCCGGCGTCCCCAGCAAGACCGCCTGCGCGCCTTCAAATTCGGAATCCCGCGCAAGCCCGGCCGCCACCCGCATCCCGGTCATGCGCTCCAGAGCATAGCTTAGGCTGCGATCGATGCGTCCGGAAAACGCCACGTACAGCACCCGGCCGCCGGCGGCGCGCACCGGCAGCGCTCCGAACGCCTCGGAGAGAAATCCGGGCATCGCGGCGGCCACTTCCTCCGGACGATAGCTCGCGAGCGGAAACACCGGGCAGTTCCACTGCGCGCTCAGCGCGCGCATCAGCGCCGGCTCCCCCAGAACGCCGCTCCGGACCAGCCATTCTCCGAGGCGAACCGTTTCCCCGGTTTGCTCCGCCGCCCGCTGCTGCCCCTCGAGCGCCTCCCGCAGCTGGGCGGGGGTGATGCCGCCCTGCTCGACCAGCATCAGCCCCATCGGCATGCGATGAGGATGCGGAGGCGAGATCGCGTCACCCCCATCCATCTCCCGCCGGACCGCGGCCGCAACCAGTTCTCCCATGCACTCCCCCGAGCAGGCCCATCGCCCTTCGAATCCAGGGACCCGCCGGCTGCGCCACAGATGCATCCATCCGGTGGCGCAGCGCGGATTGGCGCAATGGGGAAACAACGATCCGGCCCGTGCTCCGGGCGGGGACGTCACGCCAGCGGCATCCCCGGCGGTCCTGCCGGTCAGGCGATGCATCGGATGCTCTCCAGCCGACGCACCGGCTCCGCCACCTCAGTCACCCGCAGCCCGAAATTCCCATTCACCAGCACCACCTCACCTCGCGCGACGATCCTGTCTCCCACGATCAGATCCACCGGATCGGCTACGTTCCTGTCCAGCTCCACGACGTCGCCGGGCCCCAGTTCCAGCAGATCCTTCAGCTCGAGTTCGCGCGATCCAAAGCGGACCGAGGCATCGAGCTCCACCTCCAGCAGCAAATCGAAATTGCCCACCGGGCGCCCACCCGTTGAGCCAGCGGCGTCGCGCACCGGGGCCTCGCCCTCGCTCTCCGCCGCCTCCACGTCGAGTGCCATGCGCAGGACGGCGTTTCCCAGGCGCAGCGCACAGGGATCCCCGGCTGGCTCCGCCGCCGGGGCAGCCGGTCCAGCTTTTCCACCCAGCCGCGCCGCCACGCTGGCCACAATGCCGGACCACAGCTCCCGCACCATCTCCGCATCCGCCTGGCCCGCCTCGATCACCCGGGCCTCGGCCAGAAACCCTGCCGCATCCTCGCTGTCGACGGCCAAGGTCAGGCGCGCTCCCGGAACTTCGATCCGGTCCACGAGGCTCCGCGATGCTTCGGGAGCGTCGCCCTGGGCGGCGAGCGAAACCGGTTGTCCCAGCTCCCGGGCGATCTCCGCTTCCAGCTTGCCCAACCACGACCGCGCCCCCTCTTTCATTTCCGCCCCTCGCTGGCGGTAAGCAGATGCGCCGCCCGGTGGTCCGACCGCCCTACGGGCGCTGCCGAAAACAGCACCACGCCGCCGGCGCGAAATTGCGCCGGCGTCCGCGCCGTCATTCCCAGGCGCAGAACGCTGCCCGGGTGCAGCTCACCCAATGCCCCGGCCGCCACCCGGACCGGGGGCAGATAAAGCGCCGTCCCCGTCCGGCAGGCGCCGGCCAGTTCCCGCATGCGCCGCCGCGTTTCCTCCGAGTGGCGCCGCTGCCGCGACCGCTCCCCGGCCAGCCGGCGCAGAATCGTGTTCGACGCCACGGCGGGAAAGGCCAGGTTCAGCAACCCGCTGGTCTCGGCGAAACGCAGCTCGAAGCTGAGGCACAGCGTCTTCTCCGAGACTGGAATCAGCCTGGGCGTCTGGGTCTGCATCTGTCGCTTCTCAAAGCTGAAGCTCAGCCCCACCGGCTGCCAAGCCGTGGTCAGCTCCCGGCAGATGGCCTCGACCACGCCGGAGAGGATCGCCTCCTCGATATCGGTCAGCTCGCGCGGCTCCGAGGGCTTGCCTTCGCCGCCCAGCAGCAGATCGATCATGGAGGGCGCGGTGGTCAGATCCATCTGCAGCACCGAGGTCGCACGCAGCGGATCGAGGCGCACCGACGAGACATACGCGAGCTCCGGTATGCGCAGCAGGAATTCGCTGAACGGGATCTGCTCGGCCGAAACCAGGCTGACCTGTACGCGGCTGCGAAACCATGCGCCCAGATGATGCGTGAGGTTGCGCGCGAAGATGTCGTTGATCATGCTGATGGCGCGCAGCTGCTCGTTCGAGATCTGTCCGGAGCGCGAAAAACTCCACGGCAGCACCCGGCTGCGCGGCGCCTCGGGAACCGCCTGGGTGCGCGCCCGCGCCGCCTGAAACAGGGCGTCGATCTCCTCCTGGCCAAGTTCTTTTTCCATCGCCATGCCGTTTTATTTCCGCCCCGCGCCGAATTCCTGGAGACGCGCCCGCAAGTGCACCACCGCCGAGGAATGAATCTGCGAGACCCGCGATTCCACCACTCCCAGCGCGAGGCCAATCTCCTTCATCGTCATCTCCTCGTAGTAGTAGAGCGTTACCACCAGCCGCTCCCGCTCCGGAAGCTGGTCGATGGCCCCCGCCAGCCGCTCTCGCATCTCCCCTTTCAGGCAGCGAAACAGCGGATCGTCCCCGGGCTGGGTTGGGATATAGGCCAGTTCCTCTTCGCCCGAATCCTCGGAGCGCTCCAGATGCAGCGTGCCGATCTCCAGACCTTTCAGCTCCCCGAGCAGCTGCTGATATTCCTCGAGGCCGAGATCCATCTCCCGGGCCACCTCCGGCTCCGACGGCGCCCGCCCGCAGCGCGCCGTCAGCTGCCGCACCGCTTCCTCGACCGCCCGGCCCTTGCGGCGCAAATCGCGCGGGCTCCAGTCCAGCGTCCTCAGGCTGTCGAGGATCGCTCCCCGGATGCGGAACTGCGCATAGCTGCGAAACTGCACCTTTTTGGCTGGATCGAACTTGCGGAAGGCGTCGAGCAGCCCCACCGTGCCGGCGCTGACCAGGTCTTCCATGTCGACGTGCTGGGGCAGGCGCTCGTGAATGCGGCGCGCCATCCACCGCACCGCCGGCATGTGCTCGAGCATCATCCGCTCGCGCTCCTCCTCGCTCAGCGCAGTTGCAGCCGGGGGCGCTGCCTCCGGCTCCGCGGTCCTCCGGTTTTTCGTTCCCGCCCCCGGGCTTCGCCCCGCCCGTCTCCACGTCTCCGCTGTCTGGCCTGCGTATTCCATCGTTCTCGTTTCCCCGCTGCTTCCCGGC
This sequence comes from Acidobacteriaceae bacterium, assembly GCA_050011735.1. Classification (GTDB taxonomy): domain Bacteria; phylum Acidobacteriota; class Terriglobia; order Terriglobales; family Acidobacteriaceae; genus Palsa-343. The sequence continues at coordinate 17,498 of JBEKIN010000003.1, forward strand.
TCCGCTCGTTCGCCGCCCCACACGTTCCCGCTGATTCCCGACTCCGACGCGTTCCCCGCCTTGCGCGTTCCTGCTGACTGACCCCGAACCGCTTACCCCTGGCGCACCATCCCTACCGCCCGCACTGGCACTTCCGGCGGGATCTCCGCCGGCGCAAGCACCAGCAGCCGCGGAAAAGCTGGCTCCAGCCACCTCTTCAGGTGGTACCGCGCCGGACTGGAACAGAGCAGCACGGGCTGGGCCGAGGCAGGAGCCGCGCCGATGAGATTTTTCAAAGAATCGGAAATGCGCTTCAGGATGGGGGTGTTCCCCCCGCTGGTAAGCTGCCGTGGCGACCGCTCGGGGGAGACGAGCGTCATCAGTTCCTCCTCGAGCGCCGGCTCGAGAGCCAGCACGCGCAGAGTTCCGTCCGCCTCGAGCAGGGGCTGCGTCAGCCGCCGCCCCAGCGATTGACGGGCCGCCTCCACCAGCTGCGCCAGCCCGCGGCTCTGCGGCGCCGTTTCCACCAGAGCTTCGAGAATCGTGCCCAGATCCCGAACCGAGACCCGCTCCCGCAGCAGCTGCTGCAGGACCCGCTCGACCTCGCCCAGAGAGAGGATCTTCGGCACCAGCTCCTCCACCAGCTTGGGATGGCTCTCATTCAGCGAATCGAGCAGCCGCTTGGTCTCCCCGCGCCCCAGCAGCTCATGCGCATGCTTCCGGATCAGCTCCGCGAGGTGGGTCCCGATCACCGTCCCCTGATCCACCACCGAATAGCCGGCCGCCAGCGCTTCGTCCTCCACGGCCGGCTGGATCCAGCGCGCCGGAGCGCCGTAGGCCGGCTCCCGCGTCTCCCGCCCGGGGAGCGGCCGCGGCTGGGCCTCGGTCGACACCGCCAGCAGGCAGTTCCCTTCAGTCTGCCAGCGCCCGATCTCGATGCCCCGCAGCGAGACCACGTACTCCCGCGCCTTCAGCCGCAGGTTGTCCGAAATATGCACGGGGGGAATCAGGAAGCCCATCTCCTGTGCCAGGTGGCGCCGCAGCGTCTTCACCCGCCCCAGCATCTGCCCGCCCTGCTTTTCGTCGACCAGGGGGATCAGCTGGAATCCGATTTCGAGGCTGAGATCGTCGAGCCGCAGCGTCGCCGCCACGTTCTCGGGCTTCTCGGCTGCCTTGCGCGCCGTCTCCGCCTCCGCCGCCGGCGCTTCCCGCTTCGCCACCCGCGTCCCCGCATAGCCCAGGGCCACGGCGGGCAGCAGGAAGGCCAGCTTGGGCAGCCCGGGAATCAGGCACAGCGCCCCCAGCACGCCGCTCGCGACATACAACGTCGAGCCCTTGCCCAGCAGTTGCGCGCCCAGCTCCGTGGTCAGCTGTCCGGACGACGAGGCGCGCGTCAGCACCATCCCGCCCGCGACCGAGACCAGCAGCGACGGGATCATCGTCACCAGCCCGTCGCCCACGGTCAGAATCGTGTAGGTGCGCACCGCCTCGCCCAGATCGATGCCCTGCTGCAGCGTTCCGATCAGCAAGCCGGCGATGATGTTGATCGCGGTAATCAGGATGGTCGCCAGCGAGTCCCGCTGATTGAAGCGCGCCGCCCCGTCCATCGCTCCGTAGAACTCCGCCTCCTGGGCGATCGCCTGGCGCCGTTTTCTCGCCGTCGCCTCGTCGATCAGGCCGGCATTCATGTCCGCGTCGATGGCCATCTGTTTGCCCGGCAGCGCGTCGAGGGTAAAACGCGCCGTCACCTCGGCGGTGCGCACCGCGCCATGGCTGACCACCAGAAACTGAATCGCAATCAGGGCGAGAAACAGCACAAAGCCCACCACGTAATTGCCGCCTACGACAAACTGCCCAAAGGCCTCGATCACCCGGCCCGCCGCCGCTGTTCCTTCGTTGCCGTGCAGCAGGATGCGCCGGCTCGAGGCGATGTTCAGCGACAGGCGAAAGAGCGTGAGCAGCAGCAACAGGGTGGGAAACACCGAGAAATCCACCGCCCGCCTGAGCTGCACTGCGGAAAGAAACACCAGAATCGAGGCCGCCATCGAACAGGCCAGCAGCATGTCCATGACGAAGGCCGGCACCGGCACCACCATCACGAACAGAACGCTGATCGCCGCCACCGGCAGCGCCGTGTTGCGCAGCATCTTCCCGGCGCCGCTTCCCCGCTGCCCCGCCGTCCCCAGGGTCATCGCCCCCGCACTCATGGTCGTCTCCTCACAGTCCTGTCCTCATCCCGCCCGCACCGTTTCGCCCTTCTTCCGCCTGCCTCAACCCACTTCCCGCCGTTCTGTCCTCATCGCGTCGCTTTGTCGCCTCCACTGCTTCCGGACTTCTTTCCCCGAGCCGCCGCCTCCGCCCTCTCCCGCCGCACACGCTCCTCAACCTCGCGCCGGTAGAGCCACGCCAGAATCCCGGCCACCGCCGCATACAGCTCGTAGGGAATCGTCTGCCCCTGCTCCACCTGCCGGTAGAGCGAGCGCGCCAGCGGGGGATTCTCGACAATCGGCACCCCCGCCCACTGCGCCTCTTCGCGAATCTGCGCCGCCAGCAGGTCCCGGCCCTTGGCCAGAACCCGCGGCGGATCCATGGTCTCGAAATCGAAACTCAGCGCCACGGCATAGTGCGTGGGGTTGGTGACCACCACCGAGGCGCGCGCAACATCCGCCTTCAGCTGCCGCCGCCGCATCTGCCGCCGCAGCCCGCGAATGCGCGCCTTGACCTGCGGGCTTCCTTCCATCTCCCGGTATTCGTCGCGCAGATCCTGCTTCGACATGCGCAGCCGGCCCTCCCGGCTCCGCCATTCCATCACGTAGTCGATCCCGGCCCAGCCCAGGAAAATCCACGCGGCGTCGAGCAGCAGGTTGTACATCTCTGCGAACAAATCCGGATACTGCGCCGTGCTCATGGGCGGCATCTCGGTCTGCGCCTCGATCGCCCGTACCGCGAAGAAGCCCAGCGCCAGCACCGGCACCAGCGATTTCCCCAGCCTCGCCACCCCGCGCAGAGAAAAAACGTTCTTCGCGTTCTCCGCCGGGTTCAGCCTTTCCGGCTTCGGCGTAAGCGCCTCGAAGTTCAGCGACCACCCGCCCCCCTGCAGGACGCCGGCCGCCCCCGCGCCGGCCAGTGACGCCGCGAACATCATCGCCAGCGGCTTGAGGGCCCCGAGCAGAATCCCCCGGATCGCCACCGCCGTCTGTTCCGCGGTTGTTCGCTCCCAGAACCCCGGCTGCCCCAGGGCTAAGCATGCTCGGTACGCCTGCGCCCATCCCGTGACCCATTTCTGCCCCACCGCGCCCAGCACCACCACCCCGGCCAGCATCGCGGCGCCCGCCATCAGGTCGCGGCTGCGCGCGCGGTCGCCGCGTTCGGCGGCCTTCTGCCGCGCCCGCGGACTCGCCTTCTCGGTGCGGTCGCCGGGCATCGCTTACGCCGTCCCCGCCGCCCCGGCGAGCATCCGGCCAGCCTCATCGAGCAGCGCCGCGAAGCGACCCTCGATCCAGTGCGGCCACAACGCCAGGGCTCCGATCAGCACCCCATACCCCAGCAGCGTCTTCACCGGCACCGTCAACGCCATCACCGGCAGCGTCGGCGACAGTTTTCCGGCCAGCGCCACGGCCAGTTCCGCCAGCAGCGTTGCCGCCAGCACCGGCGCCGAGAGTTGCAGCGCCGCTGCGAAAATTCCGCCCGCCATCGGCAGCAGCGCCAAACCCGCCCTCGGGTCGAGGGTCACCGTCCCCACCGGCGCGGTGGCGAAGGTCCGCAGCAGCGCGGCCAGCATCGTGCGGTGCAATCCCGCGCCCAGCAGCGTCAGCGTTCCCAGCAGTCCGAACATCTGCCCCATCAGCGGCGTCTGCACCGGCGCATTCGGATCCATCAGGTTCACCAGCGTGAAACTGAACTGAAAGCCCATCACCTGTCCGGCAAATTCCAGCGATTCAAACAGCAGCGACAACGTCAGCCCGAAGACCAGCCCCACGCTCAGCTCCCCCAGCACCGCCAGCAATCCCAGCTCCGCGTGCGCGCGCGGAAACTGCGCCACCACTGGCGCCACCAGAAACGACACCGCCAGCACAAACGCGGCCTTCACCCGCGGCGGGATCGCCTCGGAGGAAAACACCGGCGCGAAGACCATCAGCCCGCTGATCCGCACCAGCACCAGGGTCATCGCCTCCAGTGTTCCTTCGAAATCCGGCGTCATCCCAGCCCCAGAAAGCGGTGAAAATCCGAAAACAGTCCGAGCGTGTAGCTCATCAGGCGGCCCAGAAACCAGGGCAGTGCCGCCATCAGCAACGCCACCACCACCAGCAGCCGTGGCACCGTCGAGATCGTCTGATCCTGCAGCGACGTCAGCGTCTGGAACAAGCTGATGATGAAGCTGGTCACGCAGGCCGCCACCAGTACCGGCGCTCCGAGGATCAGCGCCTCGCGCAGCAGATGCCGCATCAGTTCCGCCGCCTCATCCGGTCCCATCGCGTCCCCTCCCTGAAAAATTCACCCCGTCCCCCTGTCCTCTCCACCCCGCCATCCGTGCTTCACCCGGCCCAGCTTGTCTCGCCCACCGACCCGCCCAGGTGGTCCCGCCCGCCCAGGTCAGAAGCTCTTCAGCAAGGAACCGGCCAGCAGATTCCAGCCGTCCACCATCACGAAGAGCAGAATCTTCAGCGGCGTCGAGATCACCACCGGCGGCAGCTGGAACATGCCGATCGAGGTCGTAATCGAAGCCACCACCATGTCCACCAGCAGGAAGGGCAGAAACAGCACCGCGCCAATCTCGAATCCCGCTTTCAGCTCGCTCAGGATGTAACTGGGCACCACGACGCGCATCGGCAGGTCCTCCGGTTTCGCCGGCCGCTCCGTCATCGACGCCGAGACAAACAGCGCCAGGTCTTTCTCCCGCGCATAGCGCAGCATGTAGGTCTTCACCGGCGCCGATCCGCGGTCGATGGCGTCCCACCCCGAGATCTGCCCGGCCCGGAACGGTTCCACCGCCTGCTGGTCCACCTCGACCAGAACCGGCTGCATCAGGAACCAGGTCATCATCAGGCCCAGCCCAAGCAGCACCTGGTTCGACGGCGCGGTCTGCGTCCCCAGCGCCTGGCGCAGGAAGTGAAACACGATCAGCAACCGCACCATCGGCGTCATCGCCAGCAGGATCGCCGGCAACAGCGTCAGCAGCGTCAGCGTGAAGACAATCGTCCACGGAATCGAATTGTTGTTGCTCAGGTGCCCCGACAGGTCCAGTCCCGGCAGCCCGTCCTGCGCCTTCACCGCGGCCAGCAGCAGCGCGTTCACTGTCCAGGCTCCCGTTTCCGCCGCCGGTGCGCCGGAACTTCCATCACCGGTGTGATCCCTTCGCTGCCCAGCGCCAGCAGCACGCTCTTGCCGCGGCAGTTCACCAGCACCAGCGACTTCTTTGGGCCCAGGCTCAGCCGCCCCTCGAGGCGGATCGGCATCTCGCCCGCCGTCGGCAGGCTCATCAGCCGCCGCAGCCACAGTCCCATTCGCATCGTCCAGCTGTAGCGCGGAAGCGGTGTGCTCCCATCAAAAACCGGATTCAGTACCATCCCCATCGCTTCCCTCTTTCTGCGCACTCTGCCGTCCTTCACCCCGGGTATGCTCATCCCCGCCGCATGCGCGCCCATGGCAGCCCCGCCGCTCTACGCCAGCCGCGTAATCCGCACCGCCAGATGCTGATCCAGAACCTCGAATTCCGCCCACACCAGAGGCGCCCCTCCACACCGTACCGGCACATCCTGCGAGTGCTCGTGTACCGTCTCCACCACGGTTCCTTTCTCCAGCGACAGCAGATCCTGCACGCGAAACGAATGAATCTTCACCATCACGTCCAGTTGCATGGGCAACCGGCCCAGCCTCGGATCCCCTTCCGGCTCTTCCGGCGGCGGCTCTTCCACTCCATCCGCGCGCACCAGCGCCGACGCATTTCCCGCGACCGCCGGCAACGCCGCGGGCAAAGCCGGTGTCCCTCCGGCGCCGGTCGCCGGCGCGTTCGGGTAAACCGCGGGGGTTGCTCGCGCGCCCGCCGCCGGGGTGGCCGTACGGATCCCCGTCTCTCCCCCAGGAGAGGCCGCCCTTCCCATGTTGTCCGGTTCAGGAGGCATCGCCCCCACCCACGAGCGTGCCAGTGCCCTAAAAGAAGACAGAACGATTAGAGAATTCTTAACCCCGGCTCATGCAACGCGGGGTTCTTCGCTCATCGATCCAGGAAACTGCGGGCGCGCCTCCCTCAGGCCGCTGCCAGGGCGCCGCTCTCCAGCGTGAACCAGAACGTCGCTCCCTTCTCGATCGCGCCTTCCGCCCAGATGCGCCCACCATGCCGCGCCAAAATCCGCTGCACCGTCGCCAAACCAATGCCCGTGCCGGCGAATTCGTTCCGGCTGTGCAGCCGACGAAACGGCTGGAACAGCTGATCTCTCAGCTTCGAATCGAACCCCGCCCCATCGTCCTTCACATAGTAGACAATCTCTCCCCGCCGGTTGACGGCGCCAAACTCAATGCAGGCCTGGCTGTGGTGCGAGCTGTACTTCCACGCGTTCCGGATCAGGTTGTCCAGCGCCACCCGCATCAGCCCCTCATCCGCCTCGACCTCCGGCAACTCGGCGATCATGAACTCCACACGCCGCAACGGCTCTGCCCGCTTCAGGTTTTCCGCGATCTGGCTCACCATCGCCGTCAGGTTCACCGGCATCCGCTTCAGCGCCGCCGTACTCGCCTGCGACAAATGCAGCAGGTCATCGATCAGCGCCGCCATGCTGCGGGTGGCCTGCCGCAGATGCTCCAGAATCTGGCGGCGATCGCCTTCCCGCCCCTCGCGGTCCAGTTCCTCGAGAATGTAGACCATCCCGTCCACCGCATCCAGCGGCCCCCGCAAATCGTGCGCCACCGTGTAGGAGAAAGCCTCCAGCTCCCGATTCGCAGCTCGCAGCGCCGCCGTGCGCTCCTGCACGCGCGCTTCCAGCTGTTCCCGCCCACGGTTCAGCGCCGTATCCCGTTCCTGGATCTGCACCAGCATCTCGTTGAAGGCTTCGATCAGCACCGCGATCTCATCCTTGTCCGGATGCGGCGCCGCACGCACCGAATAATCCCGCTCCCGCGAAACCCGCCGCGCCGTCTCTGCCAGGGAAACCATGGGCCGCGCCACCAGTCTTCGCGCCGTCGAGCTGATCAGCAGGCCCGCCGCCATGCAGATCAGCAGAATGCCGCCCGCAATCACCAGATACTGCCGCGCACGCTGCCCTGTCTCGGTCAGTTCCGCGGCAATATAGACCGTGCCTGCCGCCTTGCCCTCAGAAATGATCCGGTGCGCCAGCAGCACATGGCTTCCGTTCACCCAGTGTTCATCGTTCCTTCCCGCTTCCATCGCGCGCACCGGCGTCGCCCCCACGCTGGCCGAGCGCCGGTATTCCGCGAAAGTCGAGCCGTCCTCCGTCATCAGCGTCGCCGACACTACGTCCGGCGAGCTGCTCAGCGCCTGCAGACTCGTCGCCGCGCTCTGCTGATCGTCGAACAGCAGGGCCGAAACGCTGTTCGTTCCCACCAGCTGCGCCGACGTCTCCAGGTTGTGAATCAGATCGCGCCGGAACGAAATCGCGTCGTAGGAGAAGAACGCGATCGTCGCCAGCACCAGCACCGTGGCGCTTACCACCACGTTCATCCACATCAGCTTCGCTGAGATAGAGGAGGAGCCAGGTTTCATTTCGGCGATCCTCCCGTTGCTGGCTTACCTGTAACCGTCACTGCTACCTTTAGCAGCTCCGAGCTCAGTCCCACGCTACAGCGGTTAGCCGCATCCAGATTGACCGAGAACCGCACCCGATCCTCCACCACCACGAACTCGATCATCCCTCCACGCGTGAGAAAATCCGGCCCCTCCCCAACCGTCAGGACCGGTTTACCCGCCGTCGCCGCCAGATAAGCTTCCGCGTGTCCGCGCTCAGGTGTCCCTACAAACAGGATTGAGCAGCCTCCTGCCGCCTCCGGCCGGTCCAGATTCCGCACCTCGAGCGCCCGCCCGTTGATCTGCTTCCCCGCCGCCAGCTTTCCCATGGTCTGCCCGAACGGATCCTGGCCCGCAACGCAAACCAGAATCGGCCCCCGGCCAGCTCCCTCCGGCCAGCGCACGAATTGTCCGAAGTTGTAGAGGTAGGCCGCCCGTACATCGTCCCGTGACGGCTTCTCCGCCCCTGCTTCCTGTGCCCGAATCGCCCCGGACGCCGCCACCATTCCGGCCAGCAGAAGGCAACCGAGCAGAGTTCGACTCCATCGCTCTCGCCTGCACCGCATCCGCTTCTGAGATCTCCACTCCATGCACGCGGTCTTTGTTGACCCGGAAATTCGCCGGAGCTCACGGCGCACAACGCGGCGGGCGAAACGCACCGCCGCTTGCGCGCTGTCCGGCCATCCTAACTCGCTTCCCCATTGGGTACAACAGGATGGCCGAACCCGCGTCTCGCGCGCAACCCCGCTTCAGCGGAAATTCTGCGCGTACGTGTCTTCCGGCAGGCCCATGTCGATGACCCTCTCGCGCAGGGCCAGCGCTTCGCCCCGGCTCATGATGCCGCCCAGCGTCACCAGCCACACCTCTCCGCCCTTCGGCGCAAACACCTCGGGATTCAGCTCTGAGAAACGCTGCGCCAGCTCCCGCGCTTGCTCCCGCGCCTCCTCTTCACGATTGAACGAGTACGCGATCACCCGCCATCCCGCCATGGAAACCGTTGTCACCTGCGCCACCGCGCTCACCGCCGCCGCGCTTGGCGCCTTCGCGGCCGCCGGTGGCGTCGCCGCACTCGTGGCCGGCGTCGCCGGCCGTTGCTCCGGCTCCCGATGCATCAATCCATACAGCGTGAAGACCGTTACCAGAACCACCGCGATCGCGGCCGCAACCACGTAGACCGCTCCGGACCATTTGCCCTCGTTCGGTTCCGGCTCCATCACCCGTCCAGCGTCCATTTCCCGCTCGTTGGGCAGCATGAACGGATCATCCCCGAACAGCGCCGCCTGCGCGCGCGCGTCCGCCGGTTTCATCGCGACCAGCCGCGGAGCCTTGGCGGCTGCTTTCGCCCCGCCTCGTTTCTTCGAGGTTGACTCCGCCTGCATCGCGTCACCCACCGCGGCAGTTTTCTCCTCCGCTGCAACCCCCTCTGCCGCCGCCATCTTCGTCGCCGCTTTTGGGTGGGGCTCAACTCGCGTCGCGTCCCGCGCAATCTCCGGCATCAGTTCCAGCCGCGTCCCCGCCAGCGCCGCCACTTCCGTCGCTCCCGCATTGCCGGTCAGCGCCCGCCGTATCGCACGCGCCATCGGCTCCGGCAGCAATTGCAGCACCGGGTCGTTCTCTCCCGCGGGATATCTGCCCGTCACTGCGTGCGTCGCCATCCGCGCCGCAGCCCGCACATCGTCCGCAGCCGCCGCCCCGAACGCCGAACCGCCCATCTGCACGCAATCGCTGCGCAGCTTGATCGTCTCTCCCATCGCCAGCACGCTGCCCGCTTCCATGTGCTTATGGATCAGCCCATGCCCATGCAGCGCTCCCAGCGCCGCCAGCACCGCGTCCAGCACCTGCCGACCCTCGGCCGCGCTCAGCGTCCGCTCCCGCAGCACGTCGCCGAGGTTCTCCTCCGTCATCTCCATCACGCCAACCACCACCGGCGTATCGTCCAGATGCGAAATCGTCGCCTCGCGGATCGCCACCACATTCGGGTGCCGTATCTCCGCCGCCGCGCTCAGCCGCGCCAGCAGCTCATCTTCGTCGTTCAGCGCCTCGGTGACGCTCAGCATCACCGGCACTCCGTCCGGGCCGATCGCCTCGAACCACGCCGTTCGTCCCTCCGGCCGCACCAGCCGTCCCAGCAGCCAACGCTCTTCCAGCTGCCGGCCCTCCAGATCGCCCCACAACATCATCCGATTCAGGCCTGCTGTCGCCATACCTTACCTTCCTCCCGCGGATCACAGCACCGCCGCCGCCCCCCGCTAGTGCGCACTAATCCACTCGTTAATGCATAGTAAACAACCGGATACGGGAAATTTCGCCTCCTTTTTCCTGGCGCGAACAAAAGTTGGCACGTGCCTTCGCTGTTAATTGCTGCCCCCTCATTGCTCAGCAGGGTGCCCGCCTCGGCCTTCCAGATCCCATTTCCAGCGCCCAAAACGATGGCGAGTCAGTTACAGCGGCCAGACCAATTCCGAGGTCGATCCGGCCCCCGCCCAGCCATCCTTTTCGCGGTGCTACGCTGATTGCAGAATGTCCGCGTCGTCTTCCGTGCCGCCGCAAACTCCGCCCGCATCGCAACCCATTCGCCTCTGGTGCCCGAACTGCGCCCGCGCCGTCGACGATCCGCTCGTCTGCGGCGATTGCTCCGCCGTCATCTGCCGCGTCTGTGGAACTACCCTCGAATCCCCTGACGAGCTTGCCTTCGGATAACGCAATGCCGAAGCGCCGCCAGCCGCCAGCTAGCAGAGTCGACTTCCGCACCGAGCCCCCGCCGGATATCAGCCCCCGCTGGCTCCTCACCGCCCTCGCACTCGCCCTCGCCGCCGCCGCGCTCTGCGGATACGCCGCGCTCTGCCTGCTCTTCTACCAGGGCCAGTGGCAACTCCTCTTCCATCCCTCGCGCGCCATCACCGCAACTCCGGCCAGTGCTGGCCTCGCGTACGAAGAAATCCACTTCGACGTCACCGATGCTGGCCTTCCCCAACTCGACGGCTGGTGGGTTCCCGCCGATCCCGGCTCGAAATACGTCACAGTCACGGTTCTCTATCTCCACGACGCCCGCGGCTCGCTCGCCGGCTGTGTCCCCGCCCTCGCGACTCTCCACTCCACCGGCGTCAGCCTCTTCGCCTTCGATTACCGCGGCTTCGGCCAGAGCGCCGGATCCCATCCCACCGAACGCCTCGCCACCGCCGACTCCATTGCCGCCTGGACGTATCTCACCGACACGCGCCACATCTCCCCGCGCAATCTCATCGTCTTCGGAGACGGCGTGGGAGCCACCTTCGCCGCCCACCTCGCCGCGCAGTTCGCCCCCGCCGGATCCATCCTCGAGGATCCCAACCCGCCCGCACGCCAGATTCTCCTGTCCGACGCCCGCGCCCGCATTTTGCCACTGTCGCTGTTACAGAACGAGCGCCTCGACCCCACGGCCGATCTCGCCTGGTCCCATGTCCCGCGTCTCTTCCTCGATGTTCGCGGGAATGCTGCCCGCACGCACGCCCTTTTCGAAGCGTCCTCCCACCCGAAGCAGTACTTCGACCTCCGCGCTTCCCCTGACTCCGCCCTCACCGCCACTCTCACCCGCTTCTACGACGACGTTCTCCACTAAAGCCGGGTGCCCAATCAGGACCCCGGGGGCTTTCTCTGCCCTGCCACCCAGCCACCCGCCGTCCCGCCCAGCAGCTTCAGGCCGTGAGCAATCACATACGCCATCGGCTCGGGACGAGCCAGGGTCAGCGCGACATAGATCACTGCCGCGACCACGCCCACCAGCAATCCATGCACGACGAAGCGGGAATGCACCCCTCGCCCGACCCACAGCCCGAACACGAAGCACGTCAGCAGCGACCCCACCGGCGCAACATACAGCAACGGATGCTGTCCCCACTTCATGGCAATCGGAATCACCAGGATAATCAGCAATGCCTCCGCCAGAAAACCGCCTACCAGAATCCGCACCCAGTGAATTCTCTCGCGGCTCGAAATTGTCTGTGATGGAATACTCGCCATGATGCTCCCCTCCTCGACCCTGGCTGTATCGATCGTCCTTCAACCGAGCGTAACCGGGATTGTAAAAAACTGACCCCCGCCAGGTCACCATCCTGAACCCACCCTGAGAGGAGGGGAGTTGAATGGGTCTCGACTTTGAGACATGGGCCCCATCCAAAATCCGCGTATGATCTCAGCGACTTCAAACAGGAGAAATCGAATGGCTCAGATGCTCGTGCTCTACAAAACGCCGAAGGACATAGCCGCTTTCGACAAAGACTACTCCGCAACCCATATTCCGCTGGCGAAGAAAATTCCCGGCCTGCGCAAGTACGAAGTCAGTCAGGGTCCCGTTGTGACGCCCTTCGGCCCCTCCGCTTATCACCTGGCCGCCACGCTGCACTTCGACAACATGCAGGCCATGCAGTCCGCCTTCGGAAGCCCCGAGGGCCGTGCCGCCGGTGCCCACGCTCAGTCTCTGGCGGACCTCGACATCCTGCTCTTCGACAACCACGAAGTCTAATCCGGCTTTTTCTTCAGCTGGGCACGGAGCCTGCCCTGAGCGAGTCGGCGTAAGCCGGCGAGTCGAATGGGAGACTCTGATCACTGTCGTGGTAAACTCACTCTTTGCGGCGGATGCGCGGCATCTGTCTCCTCTGCCCGCATTCACTTCCGAAAGCGAGATCCGATTCACCCATGGCGAACCACGTTTCCTCCCTCAAGCGCGCCCGTCAGACCACCCGAAAAACCACCGTCAACCGCGCCAACCGCACCCACTTCCGCTCCACTCTCCGCGCCCTGCGCGAAGCCCTCCAGAAGGGTGACTCCACAGCCGCCGCCGCGGAGTTCCGTACCACCGTTTCTGTCATCGACAAGAGTGTTCAGAAGGGCGTCATCCACGCCAATACGGCCTCTCGCTACAAGAGCCGCCTCAATGCGCGCGTCAAAGCCATCGCGGGTAAGCCAACCCCGGCAACCAAAGCACCGGCAAAGAAATCCGCCGCCCGCTAACCATCAATCTGTTCTGGTAATCATCGAAGCAACCCCCGGCGTTCACGCGCGAGCGCTCGTTTTTGCTCGCAGTTCGCTCGCTGTGGACTCGCCTCTCGCCTGCTTTTCGCTAAAAGCCTCTCGCCAGGAGTTTTTCGCTAACCGCTCTTCGCTGCTCTTAGGTGTTGTCCGGCTCAATACTCACAAACCCCGTCGGCATATAGCTCGTCGAGATGCTTCCGTTATCCACCGTCACGAACGTCACGCCCTCATGATCCCCGTATTGCGTCCCCCGCCACCAGTTGCCACTCACCGCGCCTCCCGTCACAAACTGCATCCCATGCCGGTGCACGCTTTCCACAATGTGTGTGTGTCCCTGCAGCAGCGCAATTACGTTGTACTTCTCCAGCAGCGGGACAATCGCGTTGGCGTTGCTCACCGGTTCGTACTTCTTGTCGTTCGATCCCGGCCCATAACTGGCCATGCTCGTTGCCAGCGGCACATGGCTGACCACGATCTGCGGATACGCGGCGTTCGCCTCCAGATCCCGCTCCAGCCACGCCATCTGGCGCAGGTCGATCATCGGATGCCAGTCCCGCCCCTCGACCAGAATGGAATCCAGCACAATGAAATTCACGCCTTTGTGCAGGAACGAATAATAGGTCGGCGTTTGGAACGTCTGCTCGAACATCGCCTTCCCGTAGATCGCATCGTGCGAGCTCATGCCGGTCTGGAGTCCCGCCACATCATGGTTCCCCAGCACATGCCGCACCGGTATGCGCAGCGTCTTCTCCGCCTGCGCATAGAGCCCATACTGTTCGATAATCCGTTCCTTGTGTGCGCCCAGCGCGTCGAAAACGTGATCGCCGCCGCAAACAGCGAACTCCGCGTCCGAAGCGTTAATGATCTCCATCGCCAGCTCGGTGCCCTGCGGCGCATCCATCTCCGGCTCGATGTGTACGTCAGTGAAGAACGCGAACGTGAAGCTCCCCGACGCCGTCGCCGCGGGCTTTTCGACTTCCTGCCCGACCGCCCGCACCCCGCCCACCGCGCACGCCGCGGCGGCCAGCCCGGAACCCCTCAGAAAATTCCGTCGATTCATACCGCCCATCCTGGTTGCAACCTTAGTGGCCTAACGCATCCCTGCGCCATTCCATAGTGGTAATTAGGTTGTAGTACTGTCGAAAGTAACCCCCTCCATCCACAAGCCACTGTGAGATTTGTCACAGTCCCCTCCCGGCCCGTCTCAAACTGGAATCGACCCGACGTCGGTCCCATTTCAGGAATCGGTCCGGGAGCGCCCTGCGATGCTGGAACGCTGCACCGAAAAAGGCGCGCCGCGTACTCCTTTTCGCCCGCTATGAAGCCAGCCAGCTCGGCTGCCCCTGCATCGACACCGACCACCTCCTCCCTGGCCTCCTGCGCGAAGACAAGGCTCTAACCAACCGCTTCCTCCGCACCCACGCTTCCGTGGAATCCATCCGCAAGCAGATCGAAAGCCACATCGCCAATCACCCGTCCGGAAGCACGCCGCTCACCCCGGAAAGCTGGTCTGCGGAAACAATTTTCTGCCTTTTTTTGTTGCTTCCGTAAAGTCAGCTTCCCCGGCCGGTTTTGAACTGACCACAAGTGGCCTTTTTTTAGTGAACACCGAGGCCCCCAGAGCCGATATAGGTTCTGGTGTCATTCGCCGACAGAACCGGTGTTTGATTTGGCGACCATGCTGCGCGCTCAACCGGTAACGGAGATCGAGGAGGCCCTGGCCCGCAAAGCCCATCGGCTCCGCTTTGCTCCCTTCCTGGAGGCAGAATACGAGGCTGCGCGCGGCAAAAACCGGAACCGCGCCGTAGCCCAATATCTGCTCGTCTACCTGGCGGCCAAGCTGCTGTTTCTGGTGGCTAATTTGCAGGTCGGCTCGCAGGTGTTCCGAGTCTCCATGACGCTGCGCCTGGGCATTGTTCTGCCCCTTACCGCCATTGCCGTGATCTTATTGCTGCGTCCCCTCCCTTCCTGGGTGCATGGCGTGGCGGCCTTTACTCCGCTGATTGCGGAAACCGCGCTGGTGATGCTGCTGGGACGTTTCTCCGGATCGGCGATCTCCACCCGGTATGTGATGGCGGCCGGCATTGGGATCTTCGCCCAGACGCTGCTGATGCGCGCGCCTTTCCGGCAATGCGTGGGCGGGTTGATGGCCGCGCTGGCCGTTTTCTGCGCGCTCGCCCTGGTCCCCTGGCCGGGACATTTTGGTCCACCCATCTCCAGGGACTACCTGATCTTCGTCATCGGCTTCAGCCTGCCTGCCCTCTATGAGAGGCACAGCCGGGAACACGCCGACAGGCGAGAGTATCTGCTGAGCGAATCCAATCGCCTGCGCATGGAAGACATTCTGCGCATGAACTCGCTCCTTGATCGCCTCTCCACCATGGACGCCCTCACCGGGGTCTTTAATCGCCGCCACCTGGATGCTGCGCTTTCCCGCTTATGCGAGGTGGCTGTGGACAGGCAGCGTTGGGTCGGCGTCCTCATGATCGACATCGATCATTTCAAGTCCATCAACGACACGGCCGGCCACCTGCACGGCGACTACTGCCTGGAACAGGTGGCCCAGGTGTTGCAGCAGAGCGTCCGCGCCGGCTTGGATACGGTGGCGCGCTATGGCGGAGAAGAGTTTGTCGCCATTCTTCCTGACGCCGACGAGCGGCTGACGATCGTTATCGGCGAGCGCATCCGAAAGTCGATTGAAGCCACAGGCCTGCCCGCTGCGCAAGGCAGGGTGCTGACCGTCAGCGCCGGGGCCACTGCCATTCGAGGAGAAGCGGGCGCCAAATTCAGCGCCGACGATCTCCTTGCCACCGCCGATTCCGCCCTTTACGCGGCCAAAAGGTCGGGACGCAACCGCGTCATCTATTCCGCCCTCCATGCCGCCCCGTCAACGCTGGCTCTGGCGGCCGGCCACGACTGATTTGTTTTTGAGAATTCGAACCTGATCGGAAAAAGGTATTTGATGCGCACTCCGTTTGGCCGCTTCACGCAGTTCCCGTTGCTGACAATATCGACTGCTGTGCTGCTTGCGCCGCTCCAGGCCAACCCCCAGCCCTCAATGCCCGACGTGGTCAAACCTCCATCGGGAATCAACCTGGGAAGCACCAGCTTCTATGACGGCTTCGGGCGCACGCGGCCCGGTGTCACGGTGCTCGAGTACTTCCGCTGGGCGCGCAACACTGAGATCGACGGCGCCAACGGTAGCGAGAACCCGATTTTCATCGCGCCCCGGATCAATGCCTTTCCTGATCTGACACAAGTGATTGTGGCCACCAAATGGCGTCCCCTCGGCGGCACTGCCGGTTTCTCGGCGCTTGTGCCCCTCGTGGAATTGCAATCCAGCTTTGCGCCTGATAGCCCCAAAACGCTGTCGAACACCGGATTCGGCGTTGGCGACATCATTGCGGGTCCCATCTGGCAATCGAAAATCTTTGACGGTCAGGGTGTGAAGGACTCTTCGGCGAACCCGGCATCGCGGCAGGATCCCTATTTCGCCTGTCGCCTCCAGTTTCTCGTCCAGGTTCCCAACGGCAGCTTTGACCCGGCCAGGAATCTCAATCAGGGTTCCGGCTACTGGGCGGTGGCTCCTTACATTGCCTCCACCTTTCTGCCCGTCTCGAGGCTGGAGATGAGCACCCGCTTTCACTACCAGTACAAACTGGCTACCAACAAGATTCCCAATCCGCCGCCCATCCCGCACCTGGCGTACACCAGCGGCAGGCGGGACAGCTTCTGTACGACAACTACACCACGTCGTACAAGTTCACCAGGAAGCTCTACATGGGCGTCAACGCCTATGGGCTGTATCAGCTGAGCCCGGACAAGACCAACGGCGTGAACGTGGGCGGAGCGCGCGAGACCCAGTTCTACCTTGGACCGGGCGGCGGCTACGACTTTCCCAGGTCCAACACGCTTAACGTCAATCTCTATTTGAAGATGGAGGCGCACAACACCGCCAGCGGGCCGTCGCTGCAACTGTTGTTTATTCATCGTTTCTAACCCGTTACGCGGCGCAAACTGGTTGCGTTATAGTCGTGCGGCAGGGATGAGAAACGGGAATTGCTGTGGCATACGCTGGCGACACCGCCCGCTGGTCGGGTTACCCGCATTCCCTGTTAACAGGCCAAGGCCGACGGACTACTCCGCCCGCAGCGCCTCCACCGCGTTCACCCTGGCCGCGCGCGCCGCCGGCACCGCCGATGCGATCACCGCCGCACCCAGGATGACAATCGCCGACGCAACCAGCGACAGCGCTCCCGGCTGATGCACCTCCGAGACATATCTACCGGCGACCCCTGTGAAGACCAGGCCCAGCAACACGCCCGCGCCCACGCCAATCCCCGCGATCATCAGCCCGTCGTACAACACGTTGGTCAGGATGTCGCGCGGCTGCGCGCCCAGCGCCAGGCGAATGCCGAACTCCCGCGTCCGCCCGCTCACTGAAAATGCCAGCACGCCGGCCACGCCCACCACAGAAATCAGCAGCGCCACCGCCGCGAATCCCCCGAACACAACCGCGTTCAGCTTGTCCGGTGTCAGCACCTCAGCCCGAATATCTTCCAGTGTGCTGGCTCGCTCCACCGGCTGGTCCACCGCCATCTCGTGAATCGTCCGCGTAATCGCCGGAACCAGCGCGTACGGATCGGCCTGCCGCGTGCGTACCAACAACCGCCCGTACCAGCCCTCCTGGTCGGCCGGCTGATACACCGTCATCGTCGGATTCGGAATGATGTTTTCATCGTCGAAATCCGGCACCACCCCCACAATCCTCCGCGGCGCGTCGCTGATGCCGATAAACTTGATCACCGGATCTGTCCACCACAGCTCGCGGCCGATCGCTTCCTGTCCAGGAAACAGCTGCTTCGCCACACTCTGGCTCACGATCACCACCCGGTCGGAGCCCCCCTTGTCTGTGTCCCTGAAATCGCGTCCCTCCACAACCGGCACGCTCAGCGTTCCGAAATACCCCGGCGATACAGTGCGAAACCTTGCCCGCAAATCGTCCAGCCCGTTCTTCCGCGTCGCGCCCTGCGCCGCAAAGGCCAGGCTGATGCTCAGCTCCCGTCCGTCGCGCCATGGCACGCTGAACCCCGCCGAAGTCTGTTCCACTCCTGGCAGAGCGCCTACCCTCCGCTGCACTTCGTGATAAAAGTCCCGCACCTGTTGCTCGGTTCGCCCGTACGAAACCACCGGCAGATTCACGGCCAGCACCCTCGACGTGTCGAACGGCGGCCGCATCTGCTCCAGCGTATACAGCGTCCTCATCAGCACCCCGGCTCCGGCCAGCAGCAGGAACGACGCCGCGATTTGCGTGATGGCGAAGACGCGCAACCGCCGGTTGCTCCCCGTCGTCACCCGCGTCCCCCCGCTGTTCAGCCCCAGCCCGCGTGACGTGTCCGCCGCGGGCAGCCGCGGAATATAAGCCAGAAAAACCGACGCCGCCAGCGCCAGCGCAATGCCGAACCACACCAGTGTGGAATCCAACGTCAGCCCGTCGGCTCGCACTGAATACCGTGCCGCATAACGGCCCAGCACCGCTACCATCGGCCAGGCGATCAGCAAAGCCGCCGCCACACCGGTCCCGCACAGCACCATGCTCTCCGCCAGCAACGACCGCCGCAATGCTGGTGCTGTCGCTCCCAGCGCCGCGCGCACCGCCAGTTCGGATTCACGTCGCACCGTCCTGGCCAGCACCAGGTTCGCAACGTTAGAACAGGCAATCACAAACAGCAGTCCCGATGCTCCGAACAGAATCCACAGAATCGTATTCGCGCGCGCGTTGATCTGCTCGTGCATCCGCTTCACGCTGATCTGGAAATGATCCTCCGGCTTGTACACATCCGGATGCGCCGCCACGATCGCCGCATACCGCGTCCGCAACTCCGCCCGCGCCGCTTCCAGACTCGCCCCCGGCGCCAGCCGCGCAAACACTTCGGTCATGCGATGCGAGCGCCCCGTCACCATCGTCGCCGAGAGATGATGCGGGCTGGTCACCACGTTCGCGATAATCTCCGTCGCCATCGGGTACGGCACCGACGGTTCCAGCACCCCGACGACGACCGCGTTCCGCGATCCACTGACGCTGTCCAGCCGTACCGTCTTCCCCAGCACGCTAGGATCCGATTTCAGCGACTCTTTCCAGAACTTATAGGTCAGCACGATCGCGCCGGCCGCGTTCGGTCCATCGTCACCTGGACCCAGCAGCCGCCCCAGAATCGGCCGCAGCCCCATCACCTCGAAATAATTCCCGTCCACCACCCCGGCCGGAATCTCCCGCGGCGTGCCCAGCCCCTGGAGCGTAAAGTCGATCTCCGAAAACGTTCCCAGCTCCCGGATCGTCTTCAGTCCCTTTCCCAAATCGTCGATCTCCGGAACCGAGAAATTCGCGTTCTCTTCCCCGATCCCCGGAGCGCTTTGCCGGATGTATAGCAGCCGATCTTCGTCGCGATTCGCCAGCGGCCGCAGCAGCACCGCCCGCACCACGCTGAAGATCGCCGCGTTCGCCCCAATCCCCAGCGCCAGCGTCAGGGCCACCGTGATCCACAGCGCGCGTACGCGCCCGAGCGACCGCATCGCAAGTCTCAAATCTCGAAGAAAAGACATTTCCCTCCTCCATCCAACGCCTGCCGCGCCATTCTCGTGTGCACTTTCATTCTGCCCTGGGTTGTCCTTCCCCGCTTAGTCCTTCCCTGGGGAGGGATTGACAATATACGTTGATATCAACGTTAATGGAGCTATGTCAAGAACCCCAACCTTCTCCTTCGAAACTACACTCCGGGTTCGTGACTCCTGCCTCTGTCTTCACCTGCAGCGCGCCGCCCGAGCGTTAGCCCGCCGCTTCGACGACGCACTTCGTCCCGTCCAACTCACCAATGGTCAATTTTCCCTGCTCATCTCCCTCAATCGCCCCAACCCGCCCGGCATGGCGTCCGTCGCGGACCTCCTCGGCATGGATCGCACCACCCTTACCGCCGCTCTCAAGCCCCTCGAGCGTCGCGGACTTCTCAAGATCACCCCCGACCCCTCCGACCGCCGCAGCCGCCGCCTGCACCTCACCCCCCAGGGCAAAACCCTCCTCGCCCGTGCCGTTCCCATCTGGGAGCGCACCAGCCGGCAAGTGGAAACTCTCCTCGGCGACAGCAACCCCGACGCCCTCCGCCGCAACCTTCTCGCCCTCTCCTGACCATTCCGGTGTCTTTCCTGCTTCCGCCCCGTGTAAACTTCGAATCACTCCGCTAGCCTCCCTACCCTCCGTGAGTGCGAGGTCGTCAGCATGCCCGGGCCCTGCGTCTTTTCGCGACCTTTCGCCGGCGCCATTCCGCTGGCGCTCGCCGCCGCGTCGCTTCTGCCCTTTCAGCTTCTGGCGCAGACCACCCCGTCCTCGCAACCACAGACTCCAGCCGCTCAACCGCCCGCACCCTTGTCGGCTGACGATCAGGCCCGCGTCACCCAGCTGCAAGCGTCCCTGCAATCCGCCATCGCCGCGCGCGACGCGCACACCGCCGCAAAAATCCTGAATCAGCTCGGCGACCTGTGGCTTCGCGTCGGCAATGCCCAAAACGCAACCGACGCCTACAACCGAGCGGTGAACGCGGCTCGGCTCGCACAGGATGCGCAACAGGGCGTCGCCGCACTCAACGGACTCGGCAACGCCGCCCGCGCTCAGCATCAGCCACAGGATGCGGCCCAGGACTATCAGCGCGCCCTCGATGTCGCCACCGCCCAGGGCGTCATCGCGGGCAAGGCTGACGCGCTCAACGGACTCGCGCTTCTCAGCGTGAGCCAGAATCAGGGCCAGCAAGCTCTCAACTACGCCAACCAGGCCCTCGCCATTCGCCAGTCCCTCGGCGACCGTGCCGGCCAGGCCGAAATCCTCGCCGAAATCGCCACCGGCTACAACGGCGTAGGAGACACGCAGCAGGCGCTTGACTACGCCAACCGCGCCCGCGATCTATATCGAGCAGCCGGCGATCACACTGGCGAGGCCACCGCTCTCATCGGAATCGGCGACATCTACGCCGGCCTTCGCGACAAAAAGTGCATCGATGGTTGGACCCAGGCGCTCGCCGTTGCACGCCAGTTCAATCTCCCGCCCCTTGAAGCCGAAGCTCTGAACAGACTCGGGCTGGCCCAGAACGCCCTGCAACAGAACCAGAAGGCCCTGGACAGCTTTAACCAGGCGCTCGTCATCTATCAGCGCCTGAACATGACCGACGGCGCCGGCCTGATGTTGAACAACATCGGTTTGGCATGGTCCGGCCTCGGGCAGATGGAAAAGGCCATCGATTCCTTCAATCAGGCTCTTCCTATTCTGCGCGCCGCTGGCGACGAGGACGGTCAGGGCATCGCCCTCCAAAATATCGGATTGATGCATCAGTTCCTCGGCGACAGGCAGTCGGCAATCCGGTACTACCAGCAGGCCTTCCCCCACCTCCTGACAGCCCGTGACCTCGTCAACGGCCTCACCCTGCTTGACAACCTCGGGGCCGCGCTGGCTGCGACTGGCGACTATCAGAATGCGCTCGTGACCCTCAACAAGGTTATTTCCCTTCAAAAGGGAATGCCCAATCGCGAACACGAAGCCCTTGCCCGCATCGTCATCGGCATGATCTACCACAAGATGGGCGATAACCCAAAAGCCATCGATTCCCTCAATCAGGGCCTCGAACTCATCAGCCATCTCAATGACCCCGCCAACGAGGCGCGGGCCCGCACCGGCCTCGCCAAAATCTACCTCGACATGGGAGACGCTCCCAACGCTCTCGCCAACCTCAACCAGGCACTCCCCGTGGCGGAGGCCGCCAACGACCCCCTCATCCTTTCGCCCATCCTCTACGGCATGATGCTCGCGCACAAAGCGCAGCCCGCCCTCGCCATCTACTACGGCAAGCAGTCGGTCAATCTCCTTCAACAGGTCCGCAGCAATATGCAGGGCCTCGACAAAGAACTGCAGTCGGCCTTTGTTACGTCGATTTCGGACTTCTACCACGACCTCGCCGCCCTGCTCATCGCCCAGGGCCGCCTGCCCGAGGCCCAGCAGGTCCTCGATCTCCTCAAGCAGCAGGAGTACTCCGACTACGTTCGGGGAGCCGGAACAGATTCTCTCAGTCCCCTCTCCCTCACCCCAGCCGAACAGCAGGCTCAGCAGGATTACGACAAGTCAACCGCGCAACTGGTCGCCGCCGGCGTGCAGTGGAGCGAACTGAAGGACATGACCACGCGGACGCCGGCCCAGGACCAGCAGCTCAAGGAACTTTCCGACCGCATCAAAGTGGCCAACAAAGCGCTCGACGACTACTATGGCCGCCTCTACACCCTCTTCGGCAAAGACAGCATTGCGGCCAATGACCGCCTGAAGAACGTGAAGGGTAACGTAAGCGCCCTGCAGGATCAGATCGCCGAGTCCCCCCACACCGTCGCGCTCTACACCATGGTCACCGCCAACCATTACAGCGTGATTGTCATTACCCCTAACGCCACCGTCGCGCACGACTACACCATCGCCGCCGCCGACCTCAACAAGAAGGTCGCCGATTTTCAGCAGGTCCTCCACAACCCCGCCAGCGATCCAAAGCCCCTGGCCCAGGAGCTCTACAACATCCTCATCGGCCCCGCGCAGGCCGACCTCGATAACGCCAAAGCCGAGACCCTCGTCTGGTCCCTCGACGGTGTGCTGCGTTACATCCCTATCGCCGCCCTATACGACGGAAAACAGTATGTCGTGCAGAAGTACAACACCGTCACCATCACCCCCGCCAGTATTGACCACCTCGAAGACAAGCCCGACGTCAGCAAGCTGAGCGTGGCGGCCATGGGCATCGCCCGCAAATACGAAGAAAATCTGCCCCCTCTGCCCGCCGTCGCCACTGAGCTCAATGATGTCGTCAAAGACGCGCAGGTGTCCGGCGCGAACGGCGTGCTGCCCGGAACCATTCTCCTCGATGGCCAGTTCACCGAGAAGGCCATGGAAGACCAGCTCAACTCCCGGCCCAATGTGGTGCACATCGCCAGTCACTTCGTCTTCAGTCCCGGCGACGACAGTCAGAGCTATCTCCTCCTCTCCGGCAAAGACACTCCCGGCGCGGGATTCCACCTGACCGTCGCCGAGTTTCACTCAAACCCAAATCTCTCCCTCCGCCATACCGATCTGCTCACCCTCTCCGCCTGCGAGACCGGCATGAGCGGCAGCGCCAGCGACGGCCGCGAGGTCGATGGCCTCGGCACAACCGCGCAGCTCAAAGGCGCGAAGGCTGTCATCTCCTCGCTCTGGCCCGTCAACGACTCGAGCACCGGCCAGCTCATGAGCGACTTCTACAAGCGCTGGGCCGAGGGCGGCGGCAAGGTCACCAAGGTCGAAGCGCTGCGCAAGGCCCAGCTCGATTTGCTCACTGGTCAGGTCAAACCGCAGGGCGCCGCAACCGGACGCGGTGTCGTCGTCGAGAACGAAACACCCGATGCTCCAACCGGCTACGCCCACCCCTTTTACTGGGCGCCCTTTGTCCTCATGGGCAATTGGCGATGAACGGAACCACACGGCCAGGATCTGCGTAGAGCTGCAAAGGAATGCCGCGTCTACAGGAGATTGACAGAATAATGAACAGCCTACGGCAGGACCTTCGCTTCGCCCTGCGCCAGCTGTACAAAGCGCCCGGTTTCACGATTACCGCCGTGCTCACCCTGGCCCTCGGCATCGGCGCGCTCACCACCGTCGCCACCTGGACGAATGCCGTCCGTTACAATCCCTGGCCACATGTCAGCGCTCCCGGTGAGCTGCGCTTCATCGACGCCACCGTCCTCGGCAACGAAGGCTACTCCGTCCACTACGACACCTTCCAGTTCCTGCGCGAATCCGGGCATTCCTGGCGGGATGCCATTGCCTTCTCGCTCGCGCCGGTCAACCTCACCGATCCCGGCGTCCCCGCGCGGGCCATCCCCGCCGGTGTTGTCTCCTCCAACTACTTTCAGTTCCTCGGCCTCCGGCCGCAGAGCGGCCGCTTCTTTCAGCCGAATGCGAACGACCACGCCTACGGCGTCAATGATGAAATCGTTCTTTCCGACGCACTGTGGCGCGACCGTTTCAACGCTAGTCCTGCTCTTGTAGGCCGCACCGTCTCCATCAACCGCCATGACTTCACGGTCGTCGGAATCGCCCCGAAAGACTTCTCCGGTATCTTCGGCGGCATCGGCGAAGCGGCTTGGATCCCCCTTTCGGATCTACGCGACCTTTCCGCCGACGCAGGCCCCGATCCCTTGCTCCACTATGGCCTACAGGCCGCCGTGCGCCTTCGTCCCGGCGTGCGCGATACGCCCGCGGCCGCCGAACTGCACGGACTGGCTCGCGTATTTGCCCTTCAGCATCCCAGCAACAACCTGAGCCGCTGGGATCTCAATCTCCGCGACGCCGCTCACTTCCAGCGCGGCCTCTTCGGCATGGTGGGCGCCGTGCTGCCGGTTCTCCTCGGAGCATCGCTGCTGCTCATGCTGCTGGTCTGCATCAATATTGCTTCCCTTCTCGGCCAGCACGGCGCGCGCCGTCGCCGCGAAGTTGCCATCCGCACCGCCCTGGGCGCAACACCGCGCCGCATCGCCGCCCAGGTTCTGGCCGAAACAAGCCTGCTCGCTTTTGCCGGCGCAGTCGCAGGATGGGCGGCCAGCATCGCTATGGTGCGAGGGCTCATCGCGCTGTTGCCCAACTTCGGAATGCCGCTGGCCTTCAACCTGCGCACTGACGCTCGTGTCTTGTTCTTCGTCACCGGGGTCGCAGTAGCGGTCACCTTGCTTTGCGGCATCTACCCTGTGCGCCAGTCCCTGCGCGTCGCTCAGAATGAGGCCCTCCATGAAGGCGGCGCCACCGTCACCGGCGGCTCGCGCAGAAAATTCGCCCGCCGCATCGTGCTCGGCCTGCAGCTCGGAATGTGTTTCATGGTCCTGGTCTGCTGTGGCCTGCTCACCCGCACGGCCTTCAACATTGTCAACCGCACCACCGGTTTCGACAGCGCCAACTGTCTCACCGCAAGTCTTGACCTTTCCCGTGCCGGATACAGCGAACAGCGCGGGCTTGCCTTCCAGCAGGCCCTGCTCGATCGCCTGCGCAGCGCTCCTGGCGTAGCCTCCGCCACCCTGACCTCGCATCTGCCCATGGGCGACGACGGTTCCGGCAACACCCAGGGCATGAGCATTCCCGGATACGTTCCCGCCAAAGGCGAAGATATGGAAGTCATCACCGATTTCGAGGGACCGGACTTCTTTGACGACACGGGCATTGCTCTGCTCCAGGGACGCGACTTCGATACTCACGACAACCCCTCCTCCCCCGCGGTCGCCGTCATCAATCAATCGATGGCGCACCGCTACTGGCCGAAGGGGGACGCCATCGGCAGCAGCCTCATCGTCGCCAAACGCCCTCACCGCATCGT
Organism: Acidobacteriaceae bacterium; assembly: GCA_050011735.1. Classification (GTDB taxonomy): domain Bacteria; phylum Acidobacteriota; class Terriglobia; order Terriglobales; family Acidobacteriaceae; genus Palsa-343. The sequence goes on from JBEKIN010000003.1 coordinate 42,641, forward strand.
TGGCGTCGTGCGCGACTACGCCTATTCCGATCCCGCCAACACCGACCCCACTCCGGTCCTCTTCCTGCCTTTGGCCCAGGACTACTCCAGCGACGTCAAAGTCGCCGTTCGCTCCCGCGCCACAACCGCCGCCATCGCGGCGCAG
>JBEKIN010000004.1:0-40971 GCA_050011735.1 Acidobacteriaceae bacterium
CGAACTCCACCCCACACCCGAACACCTGCTCGAAGCCCCCGACGACCGCCTCCGCGCCTGCGGTCTCTCCGCCTCCAAAACCAAAGCCCTCCGCGACCTCGCGGCCAAAACCATCGACGGCACCGTCCCCACCCTCACCGCCATCCGTCGTCTGCCCGACGAAGAAATCGTCGCCCGCCTCACCGAGGTCCGCGGCATCGGTGTCTGGACGGTCCAGATGCTGCTCATCTTCCGCCTCGGCCGCCCCGACATCCTCCCCGTCACCGACTACGGCGTCCGCAAAGGCTTCGCCCTCACCTTCCTGCGCCTCCCCAAGACCAAACCCTTCGACGCCTCCATGCTCGCCACCATCCACCAAATCGAGCGACGCGCAGAAAAATGGCGCCCCTGGCGCTCCGTCGCCAGCTGGTACCTGTGGCGCGCCTGCGATCTCGCCGGCAAGACCATGGTGCTCCCCGACTAAAACAGCTTGCGGAAAATTTGCCTCTTTGAAAGGCACGGCCTCACACAAGCCGACTTTTCATTACTTTCTTCGAAAGACGCTTGACCCTGCCCTTACGTCAGGGTCAAAGATGTTTAAGGTGAGACCCATGAGCACCTTCCGCATCCAGGAGTTCGCTAAACTCGCCGGCGTTACTGTGCGGGCATTGCATCACTACGACCGCCTCAACCTGCTATCGCCCGCGCATCGCTCGGAGCGAGGCTATCGGCTCTACTGCCACGAGGATCTCGGCCGCCTGGAGCGGATTCTCGCCCTGCGCTACCTGGGGCTGTCGTTGCGCGAGATCGCCGCGCTGCTGAACGGCCCTGTTGGCCGTGGCGCAGAACCGCTGACGGTCACGCTTGCGCGGCAGCGGGCGGCGCTCGGTGAGCGGCGCGACGGCCTGGATCGCGTCCTGCGGGCCATTGAACATGCACAGCGGCGCGCACAGGACCCTGCGGAACCCGAGTGGCTCCTCTACCAAACCATCCTGAAGGAGATACAAATGCAAGAAGCCACCGACTGGACGGAGAAGTACTACAGTCCGAAGGCCGTTGAGGCGCTTCGAGTGCGGCGTGCAGCCTTGACGCCTGAACAAAAGGCAGATGCCGGTGCGCGATGGCAGGCTTTGTTGGCCGATATTCAGAGCGCGCTCGATCGCAAGGTGCCGTCAGACAGCGCCGAAGGCCGGGCGCTGGTCGCACGCTGGATGCGCCTGGGCGACGAGTTCACACTCGGAAATCCGGAAATTGGCGAGGGCTTCCGACGGATGTATGACGACGAGAGTCATTGGCCGGATGATGAGACGGCCGCCAGGCTCAGGGCGAACCGGCCCAAACCTGAGCATCGGTCCTTTTTTCACCAGGCGGTTCAAGCCTGCCTGCGGCACGGATGATCACGGCGGGCCGCTCCATCAGATGGAGCGGCGCCTTGCATTCCACTTAGAGGAAGGAGAGGACGATGGTCGCGCCCAGGAGAAATTTCTTCCCGGTCATTACGCTGTTCTTTGTGGCTCCGCTCGTGGCGGAGTATCTGCTGGGAGATCTGCCGCTAAAGCTGCTGACGGCCCTGATCGTATTGGCGCCAGCCTACGGCGGCGCGGCGGTACTGATTCGCGAGACAGCGCGGCGAGCGGGCCGCGGCTGGCCGACCATGCTGATGCTGGGGGCGGCCTACACCTTGATCGGCGAAGGCTTGGTGACGCAGTCGCTCTTCAATCATGACTATCTGAAGATGCACATGCACCTGCTTGATCCTGCCTATATTCCGGCGTTGGGCATCGGAGGGTGGTGGACGTTGTTCATGTTCAACCTTCACACGTTCTGGAGCATGGGCGTTTCGATTGCGCTGGTGGAGGCGCTATTTCCTGCCGAGGCTGAAGCGCCGTGGCTGGGGCGAGTCGGTGATTCGGTCGTCGCTCTGGTGTTCGTGCTTGGTTCAGCCGCGAGCTTCGTCATCGGGTTCAGGCAGAACCGGTTCGTGGCATCCCATGCGCAGCTTCTCAGCGCGGCAGTGCTGAGCGTGTCGCTGATGGTGTCTGCGTTTCTGATTCCAGCACGGAGATCGCGCATGGCCGGCGGTAGGGTGCCGAGCCCGTGGATTACAGGAGTTATTGCTTTCGTTCTGGGCATGGGCGTATTGAATGCGCCAGCGGTTGCATTCGCACTGGGCATGGGCGTTTTGAATGCGCCGTCGAAGTGGGGCTGGGCTGCGGTGGGTGCGATGCTCACGTTCGACGCGGTCTTCCTCGTTCTGGTCACGCTCTTTTCGCGACAAACCGGATGGAGCGCGCTGCATACCCTCAGCCTGGCAGCGGGCGGCGCGCTGGTTTACGGCATTCACGCGTTTTTTACTCTGAGGCCGCTGGTCGGCGGACTGCTGTGGATGCGCATCAGCAATACGGTTTTTCTCTCCGCCGCGGTGTGGCTGATATGGTCGTGCGCGAGGCGCGTCATCCGCTACCAGACGCTGGCGTAACGCGATAGTCGAACATCATGCGGGCGGACAGCTGGCATCGGGCGTGCCATGATGCAACATGCTTTGGACCGCACAAGTCCCCATAAACGGGCTCGCTCCCTCAAACGGGAATTCTGCCCGTCACCGCCCCTCCGTCACTCTGAGTCGTGTCCCGTCAAATCTCGTCCTTTCCCCTCTGAATCCGTCCTGCATGCGCCGCTACTGCCCCGCTCACCTGACTTCCGTAACCCCCACCCCGCGCTTTTCCCTTGCCCCAGCCCAGGCCGCTCGGTAGCCTGTACTAGTTAGTAGGATCAGGTCCAGAAAAAGCCTCGCGGCATCCGCGGGGCTTTTTTATTGCTGCAACGGCCCACTGTTCGCTGTCCACTGATCACTGTTCACGGACCACCGTTCAATGACCACTGTTCACTGTCCACGGAAAGGAACCACAATGTCCGCCTCTCCCACCGCCCCAACTCCCACCGGCCACACCACCTCCCAACCTGAATCCGCCTCGCAACCTGTCACCTGTAACCCGCAACCTGCAACCTGTAACCAGCCCAAACCCCAGTGCCGCGCCATCCGCACCGACGGCCGCCGCTGCCGCGGCATCGCACTCCACGGCCTCCACCTCTGCTACTCCCACTACCACCACCGCTTTCCCGCCCTCGCCGATCCCGACCACCTCTCCGTCCCCCTCCTCGAGGACGCCGCCTCCATCCAGCTCCTTATGACCCAGGTGGCCCACGGCCTCCTCTCCAACAAGCTCGACCCGGCCCGCGCCCGCACCGCCATCTGGGCCGCCCAGGTCGCCGCCTTCACCCTCCCTCGCCCCGCCCGCCTCAAAGACCCCGAGCCTCCCGGCGAACCCGTCCACCGCATCGGCGTCGATCACGAATCCCTCATCTGCGCCGACGTGCGCCCCGGCGAGGACCTCGCCGATCTCAACTACCTCTGTTCCGTGCCTGCCGTTGAAGCTGCGGCCGAGGAAACCTGGAAGCTCCAGGACACTCCCCACTCCGTCAATCAGCCCCCGCCCGAGCAGCGCTACATCGATCCCTGGCATCCTGCTCCGCCGCCCCAGCCCATTCCCGCCCCGTACAACGTTCTGCCGCCTCTTCCGCCCGAGCCCCGGCCCGATCACGAATCCGGTCTTCCCTGTTGGTGTCCCCCCTGCGCCGCGCGCCGGGAGTACTACACCCTGAAAGCCCAGGGCCGCATTCGCAAAAAATCCGCCCCCATCGACAATCCCCTCTGCAAATCCGGCAAGCCCACCTGCCTCGGCCCCGATTCAGAATTCTCCTGCCGAGCCTGCCGTCGCCTTCGTAACCCAGTCCCCCCCGATGACTACGAGCCCGCCCCCGATCCTTTCGACTGTCATCCTGAGTCCGCGCCAGCGGACGAAGGACCTCGCGGTTCGGAGAGCGCAGCTCCCGACTCCGGCGGGGTAATACCTGAAACACGGTACCCAGGGAGCGTTGCCGAATGAACTACTTGCCACAGCCCCCCAGGGGAGGGGGGTGGGGGGGCGCCGCCGGGTGCCCCATAACCTGGCCCGAGCAAGCACTGAGCTTGAGCGAGGTGCGCGTCGAATGGCTCTGCCCGGTTTTGGCAGATGGGGGATTCAACTGGTGCCCGGCTCCCGGCTCCGAGCTCCAGGCTACCGGCTACCGGCTACGGGCTTCGAACCCGCCTGTGCCTCTTCGATCATCGTGAACAGCCGGCTGCGGTCCACAACCTCGACGAACGGCGACCCGCTCGTCCGGTTCGTCACCACCCAGATCGTCGGCGTGTGCTGGATCCCGACGCTCTGGCCCAGGTCGGAATCGGCCTTCACCAGCTGCGCCAGCCGTCCCTGCGGATCGACGACAAACGGAAACACCAGCTTGTGGTCCTGCGCAAACTTCTGCGCAAACACCTGCAATTCGTCCTGCGAATGGATCGTCGGCTGCGCCGCAAACGTCGCATCGCGAAACTCATCGCCCAGCGTTTTCGACCTTGTGTCGAACCACCGCGCGTCGACTGCGGCCTGGAAGCTCCAGGTGTGGAACGGCAGCGGGAAATCGTGCCGCACCCACGGAATGTGGTACTTCTCGATCGCCTCTTTGATCACCGGATTGGCGCGCGCGCAGTCCGGGCACTCCAGATCCTCGAATTCCACGATCGCCACTCGCGCTCCCGCCGGCGGACGCAGCGGAACGGCGTTGTGGACCGTCGTCGTTTTCGACTCGGGATTCGAAAACTGGCCGAAAGCCGGCGCAACCAGCGCGGCAGAAAGAAGAAACGGCGCGGCAAGAACACGTACAAAGCTGTGCATGGCAGTTGCCAATATTGTAGCGAACAGTTCCGCTCTATACTCATGGCGACAACGAAGGCAATGGCAACCATCATGCCAGATCGAAGAGGGCGCGAAGCGAGTGTCGCTCGACTGCCTGCCCTGAGCAAGTCGCCCGGCAGGGCGGCGAATCGAACGCGCGCAGTCCCCGCGATGAAAGACTGCACGGTCAAGCCGAGAAGCTGGAAATCGACCGACGCCGCTGCCGCCGCGAAAGACTTCTTTACCAAGCCGCGCAAAGCGGCGGTCCGCGAACTGATGCGCGAGCTCTGCTCCGGCGATCCCTTCGACCATCGCTGCGCGGCCGAACTCGCCCGCCTCGTCAGCCGCCGCGAACCCGGTATTCTGGCCGCTTTCGGCGATGTGCTGGCCGAAGTCGCCGCTGCGTTGTCGATGGAAGAATGGCAAGCCCGCGGCTACGTCATCGTTGCCGCCGCGCACAACGCTATGACCCGTTCGCAGCGCCTGCGCCTGTTGCCCTTAGTCCGTGCCCGGCTCGCCGAAGACCGCATCGCCGTCCGCGCCATGGCCCTCGAAGCCTTCGCCATCCTCGCCGCCAGCGAACCAGAACTACGCGACGAAGCGATGCAAATGCTCGAGGACGCGCGCCACAGCCCAGTTCCGGCGATGCGCTGTCGGGCAAAACTAATGCTGCCGGTGTTGTTGGAAGCGGAAACGCAGCCTATGCGCCGAAGGCGCGTCCGCCTGGACGGCTAGTCCCGCCGAAGGCGCGTCCGCCTGGACGGCCAGTCCCGCCGAAGGCGCGGCCGCCTGAACGGCTAGTCCCGCCGAAGGCGCGGCCGCCTGAACGGCTAGTTCCAAAAGCAAAGGCCACCCGTTTCCGAGTGGCCTCTGGTCTTTCTCGACTGCTGCGAGCAAGGCAGATTGGCGTGGTGGTAGATTTTGCGCAGCCTCGACGGCTAGTCCCCCATGACCGGTTCTTCGGCCTTGGTGAGCTTCGGAGCCGGCGCGATGGAGTTGATGCTGACCAGTCCTTCGACGGGCTTCTCGCCGAGAATCTGTTCGCGGTAGAGCTTGGCCATGCGTGCGTTTTCGGCGTCCTGCTTCAGCCTGGCTTCACGTGCGCGCAGCTTCTCTTCGCGCGCGTTTTTCGCGATGCCGCTCTTCTCGAAGGTATCGTTAGCCGCGGCTTGCACATGGTCCTGGTTCAGCACCAGCGTGTGCTGCGCCGAGTCCATGCCAACCTTTTTGCCGCCAGCGAAGATCTCATGCCGCCCATGCTCGTCGTACCACTTGGTGAGCGTGGACGTCATGTGCATCTTCTCGATGATGTTGCGCCAGCCCACGCCTGTGTTGTAGGCGCAGAAGCTGATCTCGCCTTCCTGCGTCGCGTACGGAATGATGCACTGCTCGGTACGCCGGAAGTCGTAGTTGAACAGGTCCTGGAACCACATGCCGGCGATGAACAGGAAGTTCCAGCGATCGGCGCGCCGCTTCTCGATGTCGGCCATGGTGCGGTCGCCGGTCACCTTACCGTAGTTGCGGCCCGTCGCCCCAAAGCACTTGTCGAACTTCTGCAGCAGGTCCATGATCCGAAAATGCGTCGGCGACTTCGTCGGATCGTAGTTGCGCAGCAGCGCCAGCGCCACTCCGACGACCGAGAGGAACTTGCCGCGAGCAGCGTCGTTGACCTTCGCCACGTCCTTCGCCAGTCGATCGGCGTTCAGGAACGCGGTTACCGGGACAGCTTCCCTGGTTTCCTTGTCGATCATCAGCGCCATGCCAATGCCGCAGTTCGGGTGGCATCCGCAGCTCAGCTGGCCCCACTCATGATTGGGCCCGTGCACCAGATCGGCCCAGTCGGAGAAGGTGCTCATGAAGCTGATCGGGAACCAGTCCCGCGTCGGCTCGCCGAGCCCGGTCTGGTTCTTCACATCGTGCGCCATGTGGCTCAGCGTGTAGCGCTGCGCCGTGCGGCGCTCGTCGGTCACAGCTTCGTCGCGGCCGGTGAATGAAACCGGCTGGAAGCTGAGGAAGTTGATTTTCTTGGGATTGTCGAGCGCGAACTGGATAATGTGGCCGACCTGCTCGTTGTTGATGCCGTTGATAATCGTCGTCACCGGAACAATGTCGACGCCGGCTTCGTGCAGGTTGTGGATGGCCTGGAGCTTCACGTCGAACAGGTTGCCGACTTTGCGGTGCGAATTGGCCGCGTTGCCAATACCGTCAAACTGCAGGTAGGCATAGCGCAGACCGGCTTCCGCAGCCGCGCGGCACAGTTCCTTCGACTTGGCGAACTCGATGCCGTTGGTCGCCGCCTGGACCGAGTTGTAGCCAACCTTGCGGGCATAGGCGACAGCGTCAAGGAAGTACGGCGAAAGCGTCGGCTCCCCACCGGAGAACTGGACCGACATTTGCCGCTTCGGCTTGATCGTGATGGCGTTGTCCAGCATCAGCTTGATCTCGTCCCATACCAGCTCGTGGACGAACCCAACCTGATTGGCGTCCATGAAGCACGGATCGCACATCATGTTGCAGCGGTTGGTCAGATCGATAGTCAGTACCGAGCCGCGGCCATGCGTCACGGTCGAGGTGCCGTGGTTGTGCAGTTTGTCGTCGTTGTGCGCGCGAATGTCGCGGCCCGGAAAAACTTCTTCGAGGTGCTTGAAGAATGCCGTGTCGATCGACATCACGTCTTCAAAGTGACCGTGCTTCGGGCAATCCTTCACCATCAGGATCTTGCCGTCGCGCTCGATGATCTGCGCCTTGATCTCGCCGACCTTCTCGTTGAGCAGGATCTCGTGCGGCAGCTTGCCGTCGATGATCTGCTGGCGAATCTCCGGCACGCACTTCGGACACAGCGAGTCGGTAGTGCGCGGCCAGCCGAGCGGTGGCTTTTCCTTCTGCCACGATTTCAGCAGCGGCTTGTCGGACCATTTCGGCGTGAACGAAGGATTAGGGCGAATGCTGTTCAGCTTCTCGAAAACGGACCAGGCGCCCTGGGCCGTGAGGGTCACCGCTCTCTCGGCATACTTGACAGCTTTTGACATTGGCAGAAATCTCCTGGTGTTGCAGGATGTCGTGCGCGGGTTGCCTGGCTTGGGGGTTAAGTCGTTGCGCTGCCAGGACTTTACCAGCGTCCAGCATAGGACACCGGGTGCACCGCAGGAACCGGCTTCGGTTAAAAGGGGAAAATCGCAACCCAGGCGGCGATTGCAGCGGGTGAATGGCGCAAGTCAATGAGCGAAATAGAGGTTCCGCTCCGGAAAGTCGTGCTGGGCGGAGCGACCGGCGTCCTTTCATCGCCAACCCCTCAACCTATAGAGGGTAGCTAAAGGAAGCGGCCTGCTCGAGTGAAAATGCACCGGCTCGGTCGACGCACCCACGGCAGCCGCGCGGAGTGCGACAATCGTCTGCGGAGATTGTCCCGGCCTGAACCGGACCCTCCGAAGGAGTTCGTTTGCCATGAAGCGTTTCCTGATTTGTACAGCACTTTTTGCTTTTGCCTCCACCGCGTTTGCACAACAAAAAGCACCTGCCAGTCCGCCCGAAAAGGCGACGGCGACCGTCGCTGGAAATGCCATCTCCATCCAGTACTCGTCACCCGGCGTGAAAGGCCGCGAAGGCCACATCTTCGGCGCCGATGGCCTGATCAGTCACGATCCGCACTATCCGGTGTGGCGTGCCGGCGCCAATTCTGCCACAGCGCTGCACACCGATGCCGACTTCACCATCGGAAGCCTTGCTGTGCCGAAGGGCGACTACACGCTGTTCGTCGACGTCTCCAATCCCGACCAGTGGGTGTTGATCGTGAGCAAAGCAACGCATGAATGGGGCCTCGCTTACGACAGCACGAAGGATCTGGGCAAGACGCCGATGACCATGAGCAAACCGGCGAGCATGGTGGAGAACCTCGGCTGGTCGATCACTGATTTGGGCGGCGGCAAGGGCGAGCTGACCCTTGCGTGGGAAGACCACAGCGCATCGGTTCCTGTTTCCGGCCATTGAAGCCGTATCGACGTTGCGACGCTGCTGTTCGGTGACCGGGCATTTGCGCAGCCGCGATCAATTCGTTGCTCCCGTGCGCGCAAGCTGACCGTCCAACTCTGCGAACCAACTCTGCAAACCAGGGCTGGACGGCCAGCGGCCCGTTACTATGGAACTGGAGGTTCTCCGCTCGAATGGTCTCCCGAAGCGCTTTGCGGTTCTTTCTGGCTCCTTTCTCTGTTTTTCTCCTTTGTTCCGCAGTCCAGGCCCAGAAGGCTCTCAGGAACGACGACGTTTCCGTCGACGGCTTCTACCAGTTCACGCAGACGGCCAGTGGGAACGGAATCTCCGATACCGCCAGCAAATCGGTAGGCGGAGAAGCCAGCTTCCGCCACAGTTTTCACCCCCTACTGGGCTTCGAAGCCGCTTATGACTACTCGCGGTTCACCGAGTTCTACACTGGGCAATCGTTCGGCTACCAGCACAACCTCCATGTCTTCAGCGGTTCGTATTACGTGCACGGCCCGAAGGCGCTGGGCATCCAGCCCTTTGCGCTCGCCGGGATCAGCGCGGCAGTTTTTTCCCCGTCGCTGAATGGCGGCCAGAATGTGCCCTACCAGGCTCGACCCGCTGCAAACTTTGGAGCGGGCATCAACTATCCGCTTCTCGGCAGCGCCATCGGACTGCGGTTCGAGTATCGAGGGCTCTACTACCAGGCGCCCGACTTTGGCCTGCCGAAGCTGACGACCAACGCTTATCGGCTCACTTCGGAGCCAATGGCCGGCGTTTATCTCCGCTTCTGAAACAGCGAGGCGAGCGAACCAGCACTTATGGACTGCATCTTCTGCAAAATCGTGGCCGGCAGCATTCCTTCGAAGAAGGTGCGCGAAGACGAGACTTTGCTGGCTTTTTATGACATCGACCCGAAGGCGCCGATTCACATCCTGGTGATCCCGAAGAAGCACGTTGCGTCGCTCGCCGAGGCAAAGAAAGCCGATGAGGCTTTGTTGGGCCGATTGCTGATCGCTGCGGCCGAAATTGCCCGTGAGCAGGGACTCGCCAGAGGATTCCGAGTGGTAATCAGCACCGGAGCCGAAGGCGGGCAGACCGTCGATCACCTTCATCTCCACGTGATGGGCGGTCGCCAGATGCACTGGCCTCCTGGCTAGGCACCCCTTTTTTTGAGGGATCGCCGGTTGGGTTCCGAGGTCGCCGATTTGCTATTGTCACGGCCGACAGCGCCTCTTGTTTTGCCTCTCCGGAAGCGCGGGAAGCCAGTATATTGATCGGCTAACGCTTCGCAGAGGTGATCGGATCGACGGGTGCCCGCACCCGGCACGGTCACCCCGCACGAGCGCGAGGGCCTTCCATGCCAAAGAACATTGTGATCTGCTGCGACGGTACGGGCAACGACTTTAAAAGCCCTGAAACCGATTCGAACGTGGTGAAGCTGTACAACACGCTCGCTATTTGCGACCAGCAAATCGCCTATTACCATCCCGGCGTGGGCACCATGGGATCGCCCAATGTCGATGGCCACTTCGCCAAATGGTGGTCGAAGGTCGAGGGGCTGGCGGTCGGCAAGGGGCTGCTGGACAACGTCGGCGATGCATATCGCTACCTGATGAACACCTATAAGGAAGGCGATAACATTTTCATCTTCGGCTTCAGCCGCGGCGCCTACACAGCGCGGGCCGTAGGCAGCCTGCTGCACGTGTACGGACTGCTGGAGCCGGGAAACGAACAGCTGATCCCCTACATCCTGCGGATGTACGCGCAGAAGTCGAAGGCGGCGCAGGAATCGACGATTCCAGCGGAGAACGCCTTTAAGTACGCCTTCTCGCGAGCGGTGGAGGTGCACTTCTGCGGAGTGTGGGACACGGTGAGCTCCTATGGATGGTTGACCTCGCCGATCAATCTGCGCTTCAACGGGCAGAATCCAATCATCCGCACGGGCCGGCATGCGGTTTCGATCCACGAGCACCGCTGCTTCTACCAGGATGATCTGTGGGGGCCTGCGCTGACCGCCTCCGAGGAGGGTCCGGCGCAGGATATCCGGCAGGTGTGGTTTACCGGAGTGCATTCGGACATTGGCGGGAGCTACGACGAGAGCGAGGCGGGGCTGTCGAAGATCACCTTTGAGTGGATGCTGGTGGAAGCGGTGAAACAGGGATTGCTGGTGGATGGCCAGCGCGCGGCGATCGTGCTGGGCGAGGCGCCGCCGCCGCCGGCGCTGCCGCACTACGTGGAGCCCAATCCGAAGGGCATGCTGCATGTGTCGCTCGAGTCGTTTTGGTGGATCGCGGAGTGCATTCCGCGGACCAGGAACGGACATCTATCCATTCCGCTGGGGCGGTGGTGGCGAACCATCCCGGAGGGATCGTATATTCACGCGACGGTTCCGCTGAGCGGGCAAAAGGTGAACTACCCAACGCAGTATCAGACTGAGCCGTGGGTGAGGTTCGGTCTGGCGGGGGTGGAGGCGCCGGGAGGCGCGCCGCCGGCGCCCGCGGTGGTGCAGCAGATGGCGGCCGCTGCGGAACCGACGAAGATCCACCGGCTGTTTCGGCGCTGAGTCTGGGCTTCGGATCAGTCTTTGTCCGATTCGGCAAGCAGATCCGCGAGGCGCTCGAGGCGGCGCTCCCAGGCGGTGCGGTGATCGCGGATCCACTGCTCGAGGCGATCGAAGCCGGCGTGGTGGATGCTGCAACTGCGCACGCGGCCCAGCTTCTCGGTGCGGACGAGGCCCGAGTCTTCGAGAATCTGCAGGTGCTGGCCGACGGCGGTAACGGTGACGCCGAGCGCCTCGGCGAGGCGCGTGACGGTGCTGGGCGCCTGGCCGAGGCGGTCGAGGATGGCCCGGCGCGTGGGGTCGCCGAGGGCGTGGAAGAGCCGGTCGATGGCGGGGTCTTTCTTCAAGCCGCTCCTCATTCCTGATTCCAACACTACCGGCTCAGATCCTCTTCCAGCCGGTCGAGGATTTTGCGCCATCCGCCTTCCCGCATCTTTGGGCCGTCGGAGCCTTCATAGAACGCGCCCTGGTGGGTGAGGCGGAGTTCGGTCCCGGTCGCGATGGGCAGAAGTTCGAAGGTGACCAAAGAGGAGGAGATGCGGTGGTCGCCCAGCATCATCGTGGAGGCGGAAACGACGCGCTGGTTCGGGATGATGTCCTGGAAGGTGCCGGTGTTGGTGAGGGCGACGCCAGGAAACGGTGTGCCGGGGCGGAAACGATAGAGAGTGCGTTCTGCGCCGCCGACGCGAAAATCCATCTCGTACTGCTCGACGTCGGTGGCGTCGCCCTCGGCGAACCAGCGGCGCTTTTTGGCGGGGTCGGAGAGGGCGGCGAACAGGCGCTCGGGAGGATAGGGGTAGCGATGCTCGATGACGAAGGTGGAGTGGGTAACGGAGGGTTCCATGGGGATCCTGCTTTCTCTCGGAAATTAGTGAAGTATTCACTTCACTATTGGAGTATGGCGCGGGCTCGGAGAATTGTCAAGTGGATACTTCAGTGTTTTCTATGGATCCGTGAAACACTCGCGAAGACCCTCGGAAATCAATGGAACAACGACAGGTCGATGGCGGAGCCCATCTTTTCGTAGCCGGCGTCGCCGGGATGGAGATGGTCGCCGGAATCGGCGGCGGGGTCGAAGACGGTCGGGTTGGCGGGATCGCGGGTGGCCTGATCGAAGTCGATGACGCCGTCAAAGACGCCGCTGGTGCGGATCCACTGATTGATGGCTTCGCGCATCTGCTCGCCGGCCGGCGAGGCGTAGTTGGCGCCGACATAAGGAGTGAGGGTAGCGCCGAAGACTTTGACGCCGTGGGCGTGGGTGCGCGTCACGAGTTGGGTGAGGGCGGAGATTAGCTGCGGAACCGTAATCTCATCGCCGGGCGCCCGGGGCTGCGCGGTGCGGCCGATGTCGTTGATGCTTTCGAGAATGATGAGGTACTTGACCCCGCTCTGCGCGAGGACATCGCGATCGAAGCGGGCCAGTGCGTTGGGGCCGGTTCCATCGTGCAGAACACGATTGCCACCGATTCCTTCGTTGAGTACGGAAAGATGGGCGGTTTTCGAATTCTCCTGCAGACGGCGAGCAAGAACGTCGGGCCAGCGGCGGTTGACATCGCGCGTGGAGAGCGCGCCATCGGTGATGGAATCGCCGTAAGCCACGATGGCGGCGGCTTTGGGGTCGCTCGTGCTGACGTCAATGCCCTTCACGAAACACCAGGAATAGACTGGGCGCGCATCGGTCTCGGTTGTGGCAGTGGTTGTATCGCCGACAGTAATGAAGGTGGTGGAGCGGGCGTCCTGGTGGCAGGTGGTGTCGTTGATGGGCTGCTCGGGAAGAAAGATGCTGACGGCGAGGCTGGTGAGTGGAGTGACCTGGAGCGGGACGGGATCGCTGAAAACGGGCGCGCCGGGCGGGATGATGACGGAGGGCTGTCCGCTGAAGGTGAGGGCATGGTCGGTGGCAGGCTGGATGGATCCTGAGCCGGCGCTGAGAGCGATGTGCGCGGAGCCGATGGTGAGGGGGCGCGCGCCGAATTCGTTCGTGAGCTGGACGCGCAGCGAAGCGCCGCCGGCGCTGACGTGCACGATGTTGCGATAGGTGGTGTTGGCTGGGGAAGGCTGGCCGGGGTTCACGGGCTCGCCCATGGGAGAAGCGGCCCAGGTGCCGATCCAGCGAGGGGCGGCTTCCTGCGCGTGGAGTGCGGGCGCGGCGATCAGCAACAGCGACAGGAAGAGGCGGGCGAAGAACCGGTTCATGCTTTCTCCTTCGGAAAAGGCACTGTCCGTTCTACACGATTCGACGCCGGCTCCGCAGCGCAAAAGGAAAGCCCCGGCCTGAACCGGGGCTTTGCTTTCGTGATCTGGGTTTAGAACTGCTGGGCGAGTTCCGCTTCCTGTTCCCCGTCGAGGCCATGACGGCGCAGCAGCGTGGGCAGGTTCTGCGAAAAGGCCGAGCGCGGCATGACCATATCGCATCCAGCCTCGACGGCCTTGGCCTTGAGGTCTCCCTGCAGGTGCGAGAGAAAGCCGATGACCGACGTGCCCTTCTTCAGCTTCGACTTGATTTTCGGAATCAGCGTCATGGGCTTGGCCGCGGCGTTGTTGAGGTCGAAGACGATTAGCGAGGGGCGCTCTTCTTCAGGGGCGTCAATGATCTTCGCCAGGGTCTCGGGGTCGTTCTTGACGAAGGCGACTTTGATGCCGAGCTTGCGCGCGGCCTCATTGATCTTCGCGAAGAAGAAGAGATCCTCGATGAAGAGGTAGATGCGCGTGGGCGCGTCTTCCTTGATGGGCGGCGGCGGCGCTTCCCAGGGAGCGGCGTTCTCCGTCATGTAGTGGCCATTGCCGTTCATGTTGCCGTTCCGGAACTCGATGGTGGAGGGCGGAGAGTCGGCGACGTTGCCGTTGACGGCGCGGTAGCTGTGGTCCATGGGACCGACGAAGACGCGCTCGCGCCGCGGCTTATTGCGGCGGCGTCCGCCACCACCCCCGCCCTGGTGCTGACCGTTGCCATTGCTCTTAAAGAAGCGGGTTTGGCTGGAGGGCTGCGGCTTGGGCGGCTTCTGCTTGTAGGGCTGCGGCTGCTGGCTCTGGGGCTGGGCCTGCGGCTGGGCCTGATTCTGGCCGCTGGCCTGCGCGCCACCCTTGTTGTTCCGCTTGCGGCGACGGCGACGGCGACGGCCGCCGCCCTCTCCATGGCTTTGCCCCTGAGGGGCTGCTTGCGCCTGAGCCGGGACCGGATTGTCCGCGGGGGGCTGGTTCTGCTCTGTTGTCATGCCTGCACTTCCTGGTGCGATGGACTGTCTGTTCCTGTTTCCCGCCACGTCTTGAGACCGGGCTGGCGTGAACTGCGATCCCTGCAGGACCGGGGCACGAAGCTGACTCGCGGGGAGTCAGGAACAGTGGAATTTGTTAGCTCCGGCCCAGGACTTCTGGTTCAATGCAACCGAAATGGCCGGAAAGTTAATAAAGCTGTGCGACGCACATGGACTGGGTTCCTGGGCCTGTACCGCTCCCGCCCTGCTGCCTGAGGAATGAGACGGGGGAACGCAACCGAATGCCGCGCCAATCAACGGAACGTACTGGAGTTGCCGACTGATTCTGATTCAACCTTCGCAACCGGGTTGTTTCTCCTCTGACGGCGCACGCGACGGCCGAGAAAAACTCCCGGGGGTGATTCCTGACTCTCGAGAATCGCGGCGAGCCTCGCGCATAACCGGCGTGGCATCAGCCGCTCGATAGGCAAACACAATACTACTCCCTGAGGCCAAGGCTGACAAGTCCCTTCGTGACGTTGCCGGGCGGGCGACGCGAAATGGTAACGGGAGCGGCCCAGCAAAAAAGCCATCCGTGCGCCGGATGGCTTTTCGCGTGACGGCCAGTCACTGGCCTCCCTGAAGTCGCCCTATATCCTTAAAGAACCAAGTTGGATCAGGACTTTTGCATCCCGGCCGGGGCAGAATCTCGAAGGATGATGCTCTCGACGACCGGAATCTCTTATCGCACCAGCCCACTTACGCGGGCCTATACGTCGCTGGCACTCTCATGATTTGCAATTTGTGGGCCGTTTCTTTGAATGATTGAAATCAACGATTTAGACCCAGTGGATAGGTCGGTTCCATTCAGATTCCCGTAGAACTCCGAGCCGCTAAGTCCGGAAATCCATAACACCGGTGCGGGACTACTTTGGTCCCTGGTTCCCCTGATCCCGTCCCTGCTGGGCCGATGTTTGGCAGCGCGGGCAAAAGTGGGTACCGCGTCCAGCCAGGACGATCCGCCGGATGGGCGTGCCGCAGACAAGGCACGACTGTCCTTCCCTGCCGTAAACGCGATGCTGGATCTGAAAGAAGCCGGCAACCCCGTCGGCATCGACGTAGTCGGAAACCGACGACCCGCCGGCGCGGATGGCCGATTGCAGGACGGAGCGCAGCGCCTTGTGGAGACGGGCCAGCTCCTCCCGCGTGACGCGGCCCGCCATCCGGGCGGGCCGAATCCGCGCGCGGAAGAGGCTCTCGTCGGCGTAGATGTTGCCGACTCCGTGCAGCAGTCGCTGGTTCAGCAGCGCCGCTTTGATGGAGAGCTTGCGTCCCCTGAACAACGCCGCAAAGTCGCCGGCTGAAATGGTGAGAGGCTCGCGCCCGGGACCGGTGAAGCCCCCTGCCCCGATGTCGTGTAGCGCGAGGCGGCCGAAACGGCGCGCGTCGACGAATCGCAGCTCGCGGCCCGAGGCGAGGTGAAGGACGGCGTGCGTATGCGGCGGAAGCGGGACCTCGGCGGCTGAGACCAGCAAGCGGCCCGTCATCCCGAGATGGACGAGCCACTGCGCTTTCAATTTGCGACTTGCTTTCGCGGTGAGGTCGACGACGATGTGCTTGCCGACGCGATAGGCCCGGGCGATCCGCAGCCCGGCGAGCGCCGCCGCCATCTCGGCAGGCGGCGTCTTGAACGGCTCCTTGTAGTTGCTGAACCAGGCGGAGACAATGCTGTCGCCGCGCACCCGCCGGTCAACGCCATTCGCGATGGTTTCTACTTCGGGGAGTTCGGGCATGGATTCGGCAGACGACACGTTTTCAGGTCGGCCTGATGCCCAGTCTAAATCCCCGAGCCGCGCTCCAGGGCGGCCCGAGTGCAGGTGGACGATCAGCAGCCGTAGCTGCGGGATTCTTCGGCGTGCTCCCACGAGTATTTCTGGAATGGGACAAACGTGCGCTGGAAAAACGCGTCGTCGACGACGTACATTTCCCCGTCCTCGCCGCGAACGATCCAGTCGCCGCGCTGCACGTTGGCGAAGCCGAGATCGGTGGCGACGGTGGATGGCTCGGTGGCCTGGGTGGCGTCGACCAACAAGGGCCGGCAAGTTCGAAAGGCGCTCATAAGTTTCTCGAATCCCTCCGCCGGGCAACTTGGCCCGACTCTTCTGATTGGATCGCTGAGGGCGTAAAGGCGCGCCAGGGATGACGTAAAGGATTTGTAGGGCGCGCGTATCTGCCGCGCTGCCGCTCACCCGCCGGCTGGTTCCGAGCACCACAGCGCTGCGCAGCCTGCTTTTGTATCAGGACCGCGGCCGCTTTTCCCAGGCCACGAAGATCCGCTGAGCGTTATTGCCGGTGATACGTCTAGCAACCGAACGCCGGGATCACTACTCGACAAACATCGCTGGACTAATGAGTTGAGTCGGCCGTTAGGTCGGTCCGCGTGACGCGAAGATAGTGGACCACGGCAATCCTGCCCTCACCGAGCGGAAGCGTCGGGATGGAGATCACATCGCCGGACCGGACCACCAGAGGAGTCAGGTCCGCCGGAAGGGCAACGGGGACAATTTCTGTTTCTCTGTTGCGAAACCCGGTCCAGCCCCGTGGATTGGTGAAGGCGCTGAACGTGCACTTGATCTTGTCCCTGCCCTCGACCGGTTCCGCCAGCAGGTCATACCCAAAAGCGACATTCAAACGGTCGTATTGAAGGTAGAAATGGAAAAGCTCGGCAGGCTTGCTCCCATCTACGTCCGCATCAAGGGACCAGCCCCCTATTTCGTCGAAACCGGGAGACGGCGAAGGCTCCGATTCGGATAAGTCAATCACAACGCCGTTCGCCCTGATGCCGCCGTGTTCATATCCCTCAACACGCGCCGTCGATGGAATGGCAGAGGTGGCCTTGTAAAAAGGTGAGTCTGCGTAGCTCTGAGAGTAACCGCACAACGGAATCGCAAGGGTGAGCAACAGGAAGTATCTGAGCATACTCAACCTCCGAATGCTGTGTAGACGCAGGACCGTGTCGATTCGTTCACGCCAGAGCATAGTACGCCGGGAGGACGTTTCGGGGGGCTTTTGGTTATTTATTTCGAGCTCCAGTTGGATCGTCGGCGATGCGGAAGTTTGGCCTCCGCGCAGCGATACTTCCCTGTTGCCGGTAACACGCCCGGAACTACAGATGATCCGTCCCAGAGTTCGAGAGGAGCGCATTGGCGATAGCGCACGCAACGTCGCTGTACTGTCCTGGACTTATGCAGAAACCTCGCTGATGCGAACAGGGCGGCGTTCGTCGCTCGACTTGCCCGCGGCGAGCGCCATGACAACCGGCATCCGGCTATCTGCGCCGGTGACCGGAATGGGCTTGTCCTCGAGCACGGCTTCGGTGAAGGCCTGGATTTCAGCTGTGAAGCTGTCGGTATACCGCTGCATGAAGAAGTTGTACGGAAGATCGGAGTAGACGGTTCTTTCTCCGCTGACGATGACCTGGTTCGGGTAACGGTTTTCGGAGGCGATTTTCCCTTTGCTGCCGAGGATTTCGACGCGCTGATCGTAGCCAAAGGTGGACTTGCGGCTGTTGTCGATGGTGCCGATCGCGCCGCCCCGGAAGCGGAGCAGGACCACGGCGGTATCGAAATCATTCTCACTTGCGAAGCCGGGATCAATCATCACCGCCCCCGCCGCGAAGACTTCTTCAACCTCGTCGCCCATGAGGAAGCGGGCCATATCGAAATCGTGCACCATCATATCGAGGAAAATGCCGCCGGAAGGGCGCAGGTATGTCAGGGGCGGAGGAAACGGATCGCGGCTGACGATGTGAAAGAGATTGGGCGTGCCGATTTCACCGGACACGACCGCCTGGCGTACGCGCAGAAAGTTGGAGTCGAAGCGGCGATTGAAGCCAACCTGCAGCTTGACTCCGGCGGATTCAACCGCGGCGAGGGCGCGGTCGATCTCCTTCAAGCCGAGCGAAATGGGCTTTTCGCAGAAAATGTGCTTGCCGGCTTTGGCAGCCGCCACGATCAGGTCGGCATGCGTATCGGTAGGAGAGCAAATGGCCACCGCGTCGATGGCCGGGTCGGCGATAATCTCGGCGCCTGAGGAGACAATCTTCGGAATATTACAGCGGGAAGCAACGGCCTGCGCGGCTGGCTGCTTCAGGTCCGCGATGGCGGCGAGCCGTGCGTGGGGCACGCGGAAGGCAAGGCTTTCAGCATGCACCGGGCCGATGCGTCCGGCGCCGATCAGTCCAAAACAAAGTTCGTTCTTCATTGGGTTCTCGCCTTCTCCCCCGTGATGCCACATCCAGCATAGTGCGTCGAGGGTCGCTTGCCCGCCGCACTTGCTTAGAAAGCTGAGGCGGATTTGGACCAGGGTGGCTGAATCAAAGACGAGTGTCGGAGTCTTCGCGTGGTTTGCCGTCGCGTCCGCATTCCACGGCTGACGATTCAGATCCCCTTTGCGCACGGGCTCATCGCAGTCCTGCTTGCGGTTCTCGCCGTCTGTGGATGGATGCTCTGGAAGAAGACCCGCTTCGCATGAGAGGCATAAAATCACCCTTCGCAACTGCGCGCGTTCCAATACCATTAACCTCATCGGCTTGAGGGAAAATTAGTGCCAATCGATATTGTGGGCGTTGGACTCAACGCCACGGATACTCTGATTCCCGTGTCCCAGTACCCGGTTTCCGGGTCCAAAGTCGAGATTCGCTCGGCCTCCATATTGCCTGGAGGCCAAGTGGCCAGCGCCATGGTTGCCTGCCAGCGCTGGGGGTTGCGGGCGCGCTACGTTGGCAAGCTCGGCGACGACGCCGCTGCCGATTTGCATCGCGCGGAATTCAGCAAGGCGGGGGTAGAAACAAAAATCATCACCGCCCGCGAGTCCGCCAGCCACCAGTCCTTCATTCTGGTGGAAGACTCCGGCGAGAGAACCGTTCTCTGGAAGCGCGATGAACGTCTTGCCCTGCGCCCCGAAGAGCTGCGCAGGGAATGGGTCACAGATGCCCGCGCTCTTCACGTCGATGGTCGCGACACCAGCGCGGCCATCACAGCAGCGGGCTGGGCGCGGGAGGCGCGAATTCCCGTGGTTGCCGATCTTGACGAGTTGTACCCGGACGTCGAGCGACTGATCGAAAAAGTGGATTATCTGATCGTGAGCCGCGATATCCCTGGGCAGCTTACCGGCAAGTCCGATCTAAGAGAATCACTGATGGCGACCCAGCAGCAATACGGCTGCCGCCTGACGGCAGCAACCCTCGGACAGGACGGGGTGCTGGCCTGGAACGGAAATGATTTCTGTTATCGGCCTGCGTATCGTGTCGAGGTGGTCGATACGACCGGAGCCGGCGACATCTTTCATGCGGGATTCATCTATGGACTGCTGCGAGGATCGACGCTCGAGCAAACGCTCGACTTTGCCTGCGCCGCTGCAGCTCTGAACTGCACGGCCACCGGAGCACGGGGCGGCATTCAGCCCGTCAGCGGCATTGAAAGCCTGATGGCCAGAGGATCTCGCTGCGAATCTGCATTGAGTGCTGCGCATCTCGCATAACCGCAATGAAATTGCGATCGTTTCCCTCACTGGCCGGTGCACGTGCAACAGGATTGGGGCTCCCACGTTGCGCACTCTGAACGCCTCTCGATCTTCCAGGCCCGCGAACTCGCGGACCTCCGAACCCCCGCATTCCAATCCTGCAACATGCCAAAGCAGAATCCGCCAGGCTGCAACAACCGGGGAACATTCCTGCCTCGTCGCCGCGAATGCAACCACTGAGGCGTGATATTTACATCGTCTTCCGGGTTCCGGATGTGATGTCGGCAATACGGACATTTCGGCCGTCTGGCCATTCTGGCGGGATGGTCCAAGCCTCGAATGTTCCGGTTTGCCGGTCAACCGCCCTGAACATGAGAGGGTGGTTCCAATTTACGGCCTGAGCACCATGTGCTAACGATCGCGAGCCGCGCTACTCCCAGCGAAATACCTTTGCCGAAATCGATGTAAAAAGGAGAAACAACACCGTCAATGCTGCTATGTCACCCAGGTGCGCGAACCAGCCATCTCCGTTCCATATGCCCTCGAGGAGGCGCACGGCGTAGGTGAGCGGCAAGACGCGCGTCACCGCACGCAGCACCGGCGGCAGATCGGAAATGTGAACGAAGAGTCCCGAGAAAGCGATCATGGGGTAGAGAATGACGGCGCCGATCGGCTGCGCAAAGCGCGCCGTGGGAACGATGCTGGCGATGACGAAGCCGATCGACAGAACACTCCAGGTGCTGATGAGCAGTGCGACGGTAAACGAGAACCATGGGACATGGGCTCCCGGTGGAAAGTAGCGTTTGCCTGCAAGGAACATCAGGCCTAATGTTGCTGCAGTGAGCAGGAGCTTGACGATCACGTGGGCACTCAGGATGGTTTGTGGGCGCAGCGGCGTAGCACGAAGACGCTTGAGGATGCCTCCCTCGCGGTAGATGGAGATGATGGTAACCAGCGAAAGGACCGCACTCACAGAGATCAAAAGCGCCACGAGGACAGGAAGGCCGGCGCCGGACAGACCCATGACAGCCGGTGAAGGCGTCCCGGATCTGAGATTTGCAAAGCGCCCCAAAACAACGAAAATCAGGACAGGTACAACAATGGTGCCCAATGCGCCGAGGGGTTCGCGCATGAAGATTTTCATCTCGATCCAGGTCAATTTCCACAGTCCACGCAGCATCGTTGTCGATCCTATTCGCGAATGGAGCGGCCCGTCAGTTTGAGAAAGACGTCCTCAAGGTTGGGGAGAACGGTGCGGAAATCCGTGACCCGGATCCGATTCTCCGAAAGACAATGAATCACCTCGGTGACCAGGTCGTCGCCCCGCCCCCGAATGGTGAATCGGGTGTTTTCCCAGGTCACGGACTCTACTCCCGGAATGGTCTGAAAGTGATTGCCGGCAGCCGGGTCGTTCGCATCCAGAACAACGGTACGCTCCGGGCAGTGCCGGCGCACGAGGCTCTCCGGCGTGCCGATGTCGATGATTCGTCCGTGCTCCATGATGGCGACCCGGTCGCACAACCGCTCGGCCTCTTCCATCAGATGCGTCGTCAAAAACACGGTTTTGCCTCGTTCGCGGATGCCGCGCACCAGATCCCAGATTGCGTGCCGCGCCTGTGGGTCGAGGCCGGTCGTCAGTTCGTCGAGAAACACCAGTTCCGGATCGTTGATCAAGGCAAGAGCGATAAACAGTCTCTGTTTCTGACCTCCGGAGAGATTCATGAACCAGGCGCCTCGCTTGTCGGTGAGGCTGAGCTGTTCCAGTAGCCGCCTTCCATCGATGGCTTTCTTCCCGTACAGCGACGCCCACAGATCAACTGCCTCCCACACCTTGATTCGCTTCTGCAACTGTGCCTGCTGAAGCTGAACTCCGATGCGGTCCTGCAGCTTGTACACCTGCTGAAAAGGGTTAAGACCGAGCACGGTAATCGTGCCGCGGTCGGGCTTGCGAATCCCTTCGATACACTCCATCGTGGTGGTCTTCCCGGCTCCGTTCGGCCCGATCAATCCAAAGATTTCTCCCTGGTTGACCTCGAACGACGCCTCCTCGACGGCCACGGTCTTGCCGTAGGTCTTGCGGACTCGGGAAACTTCAATGACTGGACGCATGGTGCGTTCTTGACAATCGCGGATCCACTGAGCTCGATGGGGAATGTTCAGTGTAATTCTTCGCACCAAATCCGGGTTCCTGGCGATCGGCGATACGGAATGTATGGTCCGCCGCCGTGTCGCAAGCGAAAAGTGAGGTCCAGAGCCTCGGCTCACAAAAAGACCGGATACATTTGCGCAGACCAACCCGTCCATCTTCACTTTTCGCTTGCGACACGGCGGCGGACCATACATTCCGTATTGCCGGTCAAACACACTGAACGTAGGCGTTCGCCGTCAGGCGACGCCAGCGCTGCTCCAGGACAACAATCGTGACTGCATACACGCCGACGATGACAGCTGGAATGACCACGAAGCGACGATGCGGCGCCAGGTACCATGAGACCGTCACCAGAACTGTGCGCGCTGCGGCGTGAAAGATCCCGATCCAATGCTGGATGATCCAGGAGAGCGGCACCCACATCAGGCCGGCCAGGATCCCCACCGTCAACGGCAACGATGTGTAGTCAACGCGGAAGAACGGAATGGCAATGGCGTACACAAGCAGGGCCATCGCGACACAGTGGAAGAACAAGCTGTCGAAGACGTTCTTCGGCTTCTTCTTGTCCAGGAAGTTTTCCCCGGTGAAACGCGAGAGCATGATGCCGACATATGCGATGAAACCAGTACCGATGAACAGCGACCACACAGCCAGGATCGGCGGCAGGAAGGCCCCCGCGATGCCAATCAGCGTCCAAACGATCAACCCCGCCAGAGGCATGGCGAGGCCCCGGCGGCGGGCGTATTCCGCCCGTTGTTCGTCCAGCGAGCGGGGTAGCTGCGGCTGAGGCTCAGACATGGATTCTCTTGTTCATTGGGAATGTCGAGAGACAGCGTAGCAGATTGCGGGTGTCCCAGGTCCCGATTTTGGAGCATGGGATACCCAACCAGATTGCGGAAAAATGCAGGCAAAACCTCACTTACATGCGGGTTCCTGGCGGTTGGTCGGCAACTCGAAACTTTCAACCATGTCACTTCGCTTGCCCGGCTCATGACCTTCGTACCGCGCGACCCTTCGAATTTGCTTGAATCTGCCCCGCTAGACTCCTAACCTGAAACCATAAGGAAAGCTCTGTCCGTCCGGCTAATGCCGTCCCGAACAGAGCTTTTTCCATTTCCGGCCCAGGCCGAAGCTGATCCAACCGCGCTCTTTGACATCGCTCTTTGGGTGCCCCACATCTGCCCGGTGTTGGCAGATGCGGGATGTCACGCTCCTGACATCGCCGGCTCCCAGCTCCGAGCTCCCGGCTCCCGCCCGGGGTAATACCTGATTTACGGTACCTTCTCGCCCTTGCAGAATGAATGGCTTGCCACACCCCCAGGGGGAGGGGGGTGGGGGGCGCGGAGGGCACGTAGCTTGCTCGGCGACCACCGCGGCCCCAGCGAGCCCGCGCGGCGATGCCTTGACGCCGCGCCCTGCCGCACCGGATAGTGGGAGTTTCTTCCCTCATTCCAGGAATGCATGAGGCAACGATGAAGCGAAGTTCGATAGCGCTGGCGGGTTTATTGTGCGGAGCGATGGCGAGCGCGCAGACGCCGGCGAAGATCTCCGAGACCCTCCAGCCGTTTGTGAAGATCGATGCGCCGGTCGTTGTGCTCGAAAACGTGCGGGTGATCGACGGGACCGGCGCGCCGGCACAAGAGAATCAGATGATCGTTCTCGATCACGGCAAGATCGTTTCTGTGGCTGCGCAGACCGGGGACCAGCTGATGCCGACGGGGGCGAAGGTGATCGACCTGACGGGCAAGACGGTTTTCCCTGGACTGGTCGGGATGCACGAGCATCTTTTTTATCCGCTGCCAGATGGCGGGCCGGGGCTGCTGCCGCTGTATGGCGAGATGGCGGACTCGGCGCCGCGACTCTATCTCGCCGGCGGGGTGACGACGGCGCGGACGGCGGGCAGCCTCGAACCCTACACCGACATTTCGGTGAAGCAGGCCATCGACGCCGGTCAAATTCCCGGGCCGAAGCTGTTTTTGACCGGTCCTTATCTTGAGGGAGCGCCGGCGATCGGACCGCAGTTGCACACGCTCACCGGCCCCGACGATGCGGCGCGGCTGGTGGACTACTGGGCGGCGGAGGGAATGACGTCGTTCAAGGCGTACATGCACATCACGCCGGAGGAACTGAAGGCCGCGGTCGATCACGCGCACGAGCACGGGCTGAAAATCACCGGGCACTTGTGCGCGGTGGGCTTCAAAGAAGCAGCGGGGCTGGGCATCGACAACCTGGAGCACGGGCTGGTGGTCGACACCGAGTTCTATTCGCAGAAGAAAACGGGCGTTTGCCCGGGACAGCATCCGCCGCAAGCCGAGCTGGCGAAGATGGACGTGGAGGGACCGGAGATTCAGGGGACAATCAAGTACCTCATCGACCACCACGTGGCGGTCACTTCGACGCTGGCGATTTTCGAGAGCTTCGCGCCGAATCGGCCGCCGATGAGTGAGGAGATGCGCGTGCGCACCTCGCTGCTGCCGGATGCGTGGGGCAGTTACGCGACGACGCGCGCGGCCATCGCGGAGCGGGCTCAGGACGAGCCATCGGAAAGCATCTCCGGCCACCTGCTGAAAATGGAGGAGCGGTTCGAGCTTGACTTTGTAATGCGGGGCGGCGTGCTGATGGCCGGTTGCGATCCGACCGGATACGGCGGTGTTCTCCCCGGCTTCGGCGATCAGCGCGACCTGGAGCTGCTCGTGGAATCCGGATTCTCGCCAGAGGCGGCAATCCACATCGCGACGCAGAACGGGGCCCAGTGGCTCGGCGAAGACGCGCGGCTGGGGACGATTGCTGTTGGCAAAGCTGCGGATCTGGTGGTGGTGGACGGGAATCCCGCGAAGAACATCGCCGACGTGGAGAAGGTGGAGACGGTGTTCAAGGACGGCGTGGGCTACGACCCGCAAAAGCTGATTGCCTCGGTGCGTGGGCTGGTGGGATTGCGGTAGCGCAAGGCATTTCTGGAGCACCCCAGCCAAGGGGGAGTCCGCCCCAGCGGGTGTTTACTGGAACGCCACCCTTTTCTTTCCTGTTGACCTTTGCCTCCGAATCGAGTATCCCTTCCTTTCCCCCTAAAACTAAGAAATGAAGGAGATCAATCAACATGATGGGACACGGGATTATCGCCTGGATCATTATCGGAGTGATTGCAGGCTGGCTGACGGGAAAACTGATGAAGGGCTCGGGCTTCGGCTTCCTGATGGATATGGTGGTCGGAATCGTGGGCGCGCTGATCGGCGGCTTCATCTCCAGCCATCTCGGCCTCGGGGGAATTGGCCAGCACGGCCTGATCATGAGTATCGTGATCGCCGTGATCGGAGCCGTCATTCTCACCTGGATCGTCCGCCTGATCACCGGCGGCCGAAAAGCCAACCTCTAACCGTTCAGTGATCCGTCGCGCCGGGCGACAGAGAAAAACCAAGCCGTGCAGGCGCAAAGCTGAACCTGCACGGCGTTTCTCTTTCGGCCGGATGCGACTACGCTTCCTTATAAAGCGCAGCGCCCACCAGCGTCCCGAGCAGACACCCGACCAGATCGCCCAGCGTCGTGTACAGCGTCAGGTGGCGCGAGTAAAGGTGCGCCACGTACATGAACGAGATATTCGGCAGCAGAAATCCGACGACCCAGACCGCCAGCCCAGCATAGATCGCCGTCTTCGGTCCGGCGCCGAAGCGAGGACGGATGGCTGCGTAAATCCAGACGGCGACGAGGCCGACGAAGATTCCCACCACGTTGTATTCGACGATTTGCGTCGACCCCATGGCAGGCTGGCCGAGCCGCTGCAGTCCGGCGTTCCAGCTCGAAGCGAGCAGCACGCCATCCACGAGGCTCCCAACCAAATCCCCAATAATGCCCGCAATCACACCACACAGAATCCAGCGGGCGGCATTGATCTTTCCCATGTTGCCTCCTTTTTCGGGGGGATTGCGGAAGTATAACGATGCACCAAATTTTGTGCAATGAGAAACTTGCGGGGAGATTTACTTTGCGGCGATGCGTTCTTCCAGCAGCACCGCCACCGAGTCGCCGGCGCCTTTCCCGATCGCTTTCAGGATGTCCGCCTTCACAGGCAGCTTGTGCCTGCCGTCGCCCAGAGCCATGAACGAGCTGCGGAAAGAAACTCCATCGACCTTGCCGCGAACCTTCACCTGGCCGCGTGTCCCGAAGAATTTCACCGAATCCGGCCAGATCACATAGGTCCAGCCGCCTTTGCTCGGACTTTTTTCGAGCTTCGCGGTGAAAGATTGGTTGAGTTTCATGCTCAGACCTTCGGGAGTGATGCGGCTAATGTAGCAGCCAGACCGCGACTCTGGTCAGGGCGGTAGCACGCTGGTGCGGGGCTCGGCGATGGCGCAAGCAGATCCCTCGCTCACCAGAGCGGGGGGATGGGCTGTTCCTGAAATATCGGTTTGGGGCCACCCTGATTGGAGAGAACGATGGTGGAGAGGAATGGTTTGACCTGCGGGTCGTAGAGGACGGTGATGCTTCCACCGCGTCCGTCCGGCCCACTGAAACCGTCTCTGCCGTCGGAGCCGTCTTGTCCCGCTTGTCCATCGGGTGTACCGGAGCCGCCAGCGCCTCCATGGCCTCCGCGGCCGCCCTTGCCGCCGGATCCGCCGGGACCGCCATTCGCCGTGACCGTCAGAGAACCGCCCTGGGGATCGACGAGGTAGAAGTGCTCCTTGCGGCCCGGTGCGGTTACTGCGATCTGCAGGAGGGGATGGGCTCCTGGACGGAGGGTCGCCTGCACCTGCACCGGCGGCGCATCTCCTCCGGGGTCTCCGTCCTGGCCGTTCGAGCCGCCGCTGCCGGCGCTGCCGTTTCCGCCGGGGGAAGGGTTGTTGGGATCGGTCGAGCCGGGACTTCCGGAGACGCCGTCAGTGCCATCGCTGCCGTTCAGCCCGCTGGAGCCCGCGCTGCCGGAGTAGTTCGCGACGAATTTGTAATTGTAGCGCAGCGGAATATCGAGTTCGGCGTGGAGATCGGGATGGCTGGGCACGGTGATGGCGAGGTGGCCAGTTTTGCCGTCGCTGACGCGGGGATCGTGAGCCAGTGAGACGACGCCCTTCTTGTTGACGGTGACGACGCTGGCAGCGATGGCGAGGTCGCTCCACAGAACCTTGCCCTTGCCCTGGCCCTCGGTGACCAGTGTTTTGCCATCGGGCTGGGTGAAGGTGACCACCAGCGGGGTTTTCTCTCCGGGTGCGATCGCGGGATCCTTCGGGAGCGTGGCTTCCATCGAGGTGATGGGGAGTTTGTCAAGACGCACTCTCATGCCGAGGTGAACCTTGATGCTGCTGCATCCGGTGAGAGCGAGTGTGGAGACGAGGCCGAGGCAGGAGACGAACTTTGAAATGCGCGACATGGCGTGCGGGACCCTTTGCGATTCAATCAGGCAGACGGAAGAGCGGGGCGCCGGGTTTCGTCCTGGCGCAAATCTTCCGTCACCGAAGTCATCGGCACGGGGCAGCTTCACTACTGCAGCAGCGAAATCGCTACGCTGGTCATCGCCGTCACACCGGTGCGGATGGTGGGTTCGGGCAGCGGCTCGAAGTGGCTGGTGTGCGGGCCGGGCAGCTCTTTCCCCGCGGCGTGCGCGGCGGCAAACTTCACCGGATCCATCGCGCCCAGGATGAAGTAGGTTAGGGGAATCTCGTGGTTCGGCAGCGCGAAGACTCCGACGTCCTCGCTGGCCATGGCTCGCGGTATGTCGGAAACGTTGTCAGCGCCGAGGGTTTTCACCAGCGTCGCCCTCACCATGGCGGTCTGTGTGGGATCGTTGTAGAGCACCGGCGTCGACTCGTTGTCGAGCACGGTGACGGTCGCGGCTTTCTCCGGAGGCAGGCCTGCGGATGCGCTGATGCCGGCGGCCATCTGCTCGAGGCCTTTGATGACGGTGTCGCGGCTCTTTTCGGAGAAGGAGCGCGTCGTCAGCTCGAGCTTGACCTGGTCGGGAATGATGTTGCGCTTGGTGCCGCCTTCGATGTGCCCGACGGTGATGACGGTGGGATCCTGCGGGTCCTCTTCGCGGCTGACGATGGTTTGAATTTGCGTAATGTAAAGCGCGGCGAGCGTGACGGGATCGCGCCCGGCGTTCGGATACGCGCCGTGACCGCCGATGCCGCGAATCACGACGTCGATGGACGTGGAACTGGCCGCCGACGCGCCGCTGCGCACGCCGACGGTGCCCGCCGCAAGGCCATTCGTATCGTGCAGACCGACGATGCGGTCGGGACGGCCGAAGCGCTCGTAAAGATGGTCGGCGAGCATCGCTTTCGCGCCGTCGATGGTCTCTTCAGAGGGCTGGCCGACCAGGATCAGCGTGCCGTGCCACTGCGACTTCATCGCCACCATGGCGCGCGCCGTGCCGATCATCACCGTCGTGTGCACATCGTGCCCGCACGCGTGCATCACGCCGACGGTCTGGCCCGCCAGGTCCTTCATAGTGACGTGGCTCGCGTAGGGGACGCCGGTTTCTTCGACGATGGGCAGCGCGTCCATGTCGGCGCGCACCATCAGCGTCGGTCCCGGTCCGTTCTTCAAAACGCCGACGACGCCGTAGGCCTGCGAGCCGTCAGGGTAGCGGCCCACGCGCTCCGTGACCGTATAGCCGGCGGCGCGGAGAGCCTCGGCCAGGATGTGCGAGGTGCGAGCTTCGAAATGCGACAGCTCGGGGTGCGCGTGGATGTCTTTGTAGGTGTCAACCAGCGCCGGCGTTTCGGAGTTGACGAAGGAGGGGATGTCCTGGGCGGCGGCTGAGAGCGAGAGACACACCAAGACTGCAATCGCGAAGCTTCGCACGGGTTCTCCTGGGGGAAAGATTTGGGGGCCAGTATAGCGTGAGGGCGCGAAGCCTACGCCCCAAACCGCCGCACCGCCAGCACCGCGTTCAACCCTCCAAACGCGAACGAACTGGATAACGCCAACCCAGGACTCGCTGGCTGGTTCGCGGGCAGCACGTGGTCTAAGCCGAGTGCAGGGTCGACGCTCGTCTCTGCGAGCCCCGCGTTCGCAGGCAGCAAATTGTTCCGGATCGCCAACATCGTGGCCAGCAGCTCCATGGCACCGGAGGCACCGATGGCGTGTCCATGGAGTCCTTTAGTCGAGCTGATGGGCAAAGTGCGCGCGCGGTCACCGAAGACACGATGGATGGCTTCGGCCTCAACGCGGTCGTTCACGTCCGTGCCCGTCCCATGCGCGTTGATATAGCCGACGTCGGCGGGCGAGGCGTGTGCGTCTTCGATCGCGCGCAGCATGGCTGCGGCGGGTCCGGCGGGCGTGGGCTGCGTGATGTGGTGCGCGTCAGAGGACATGCCGAAGCCGACGATTTCGGCGAGGATTTCTGCGCCGCGGGCCTGGGCTGAATCGAGCGCCTCGATGGCAAAAACGGCTGCGCCTTCGGCGAGGGTCATGCCATCGCGATCGGCGGCAAAGGGCCGGCAGGCCGTGGGCGAGACAACATGCAGGCTGTCCCACCCTTTCAGGAACGCGTAGGTGAGCGGAGCTTCGTGAGCGCCGGTCAGCGCGGCTCGTGCGGCGCCTGAGCGCACCAGGTGAAAGGCGAGCCCGATGGCATGCGTGCCCGAGGCGCATGCCGTCGTCACCGTAAACGCCGGGCCGGTGAAGCCGTGCTCCATCGACACCAGGCTGGTGCCGGCGCTGGCCATCACGCGTGGCACGGTGAGCGGATGAATGCGGCCGCCGGTGGTGTAGAGCTTGCGATACTCCTGCTCTTCCGTGGTGCGGCCGCCGGTGGAGCAGCCGAAGATGACGGCGATGGAATCTCCCGAATAGGCCGCCACCAGGCCCGACTGGCTCACCGCCTGGCGCGTCGCGGCAATGGCAAACGCCGAGGAGCGCTCGGCGATCGGTCGCTGGCTTGCGGTGAGCCATTCCTCCTCGCGGAAGTCCTCGACGCCACCGGTGCGGGAGAAGTGCAGTTCGGGCGGGCGATCCGTGATCTCGCGAATGCCGCTGCGGCCGGCAAAGAGACTCTTGGCGAAGCTGGCCACATCCTGCCCGATGGGCGTGATGCACCCCGCGCCGGTGATGACCACGCGCGTCATGCGGTTGCGGAGGGGTTGGCGCTCTTCCGGCGCACCGCTTCTTCGATCCCGGTCACCATGTCGTTCACAGTCTTGATCTGCCCCAGCTTCTCTTCGGGAATTTCGATGTCGTACTTCTCTTCGAGGTCGAAAGCGATGCTGACGCGGTCCAGCGAGTCGAGAGACAGCTCGTCAAGGGTGCTGTCGAGGCGGATTTGCTGGGGCGATATGCTCTTTTGTTTCGCGATGAGCGCAATGCACTCCTCGGCTATCGGGTTCATCGGCCTCTCCGTGCCTGCTTGGTGGAGGATACATGGTCAGGATGCCCGGCCAGGGCGCGCCGGATCAAACAGGCCGCCGCGGAGACTGCGCATCGCGAAGCAGCTCCCCGCCAGGGGGCGAAGAAGAAACGAAGATTCGCGGTAGAATAGGCGGATGTTGTCGCCGGTGACCCCAGTCCCGGAGAACCTTCCGGACCTTTCCGTTCCCGAGAGCCTCAAGTGGGCGCACCCGCTGGTGCAGGAGTGGTTCGTGCGCCGCTTCTCGACGCCGACCGAGCCGCAGGAACAGGGCTGGCCCGTGATTCTGGCGGAGAAGCCGGTGCTGATCTCCGCGCCGACCGGGTCGGGCAAAACGTTCGCGGCGTTTCTCATCTGTATCGACGGGCTGATCCGGAAGGCGATCGAAGGCCGCCTCGGCTGCGAGACCGAGGTGGTGTACGTTTCGCCACTGAAGGCGCTCTCGAACGATGTCCAGAAGAATCTGGAGACCCCGCTGCGGGAAATTCAGCAACTGGCGATGGAGCGTGGGTTTCTGTGTCCGCCGGTGCGGGCCGCCGTCCGGACCGGCGACACGCCAACGGCGGAGCGGCGCGCCATGCTGAAGACGCCGCCGCACATCCTGGTCACGACGCCGGAATCGCTGTACATCCTGCTCACCGCCCAGCAGAGCCGCGAGCATCTGCGGCGCGTGCACACGGTCATTGTCGATGAGATCCACGCCATCGCGGACGACAAGCGCGGCTCGCACCTGGCGCTGAGCCTGGAGCGGCTGGATGCGCTGGTGACCGGCGAAAACGCGCTGATGGCGGGAGCGAGTCTGCTCAAGTATCCGCCACCGTTACGAATTGGCCTGTCGGCGACGCAAAATCCCATTGAACTGGTCGCGCAGTTCCTGGGCGGCGCGCGCGGCGACGAAGTGGAGATTGTGCAGGCGGGGCAGCGGCGCACCCTCGATCTGGCCATCGAGGTGCCAACCGACGAGTTGGGCTCCGTTGCGACCATGGCGATCTGGGAGAGCGTCTACACGCGTCTGGCTGAGCTGACGCTGGAGCATCGCTCGACGCTGGTGTTCGTCAACACGCGTTCGATGGCAGAGCGGCTGGCGTTCCAGATGGGCGAGCGGCTGGGCATGGAGAATGTCGCATGCCATCACGGCAGTTTGTCGCGCAAACTGCGACTGAACGCGGAGCGGCGGCTGAAGAATGGCGAGATTCGCGTGCTGATCGCCACCGCGTCCCTGGAGCTGGGCATCGACGTTGGGACAGTAGATCTGGTCTGCCAGATTCAGTCGCCGCGTGCGATTTCTGTCGGCATGCAGCGTGTGGGCCGCGCTGGCCACTGGCGCGGGGCCACCCCCAAAGGGCGATTTTTTGCGCTGACGCGCGACGATCTGATGGAGCAGGCCGCGCTGATCCGAGCCATGCGCTCCGGCGTGCTGGACCGGCTGGAGATTCCCACGAAGCCGTTCGACGTGCTGATGCAGCAAATCGTGGCGACGTGTGCCGCGGAGCCGTGGGAGGAGCGGACGCTGTTTGAGGTCTTCCGGCGGGCGCAGCCGTATCGCGACTTGCAGTGGGCGGAGTTCGACGAGGCGCTTGGCCTGCTGACCGAGGGGATCGAGTCGAGCCGCGGGCGCTACGGCGCGTATCTCCTGCGGGATCGTGTGCAGGGGCGCGTCCAGGCGCGGCGCGGAGCGCGCACTACTGCGATCACCAATGGCGGCGCGATTCCCGATACCGCGCTTTTCCCGGTGATTTTGCAACCGGAGGGCGTACAAATTGCGACGCTCGACGAGCACTTCGCGGTAGATTCTTCTCCTGGTGACGTGGTGCAGCTCGGCAATGCGAGCTGGCGTATCCAGCGCATCGAAACCGCGGGACGCGTGCTGGTGGAGGATGCGCACGGGCAGCCCCCGACGCTGCCGTTCTGGTTCGGCGAAGCGCCGCAGCGGACCCGCGAGCTGTCGGAGTTTGTGGGGGAGCTGCGGGAGGAGATCGACCGCCGGACACGCAACGTTCTGCCGGGGTACGTCAGCCAGGCTGTGCCGGAGGTGGCCGGCGCGGCGGCGTTTCTGAAGGAAGAATGTGGCGTCGACGACGCTGGCGCGGAGCAGCTGATTGCCTATGTGGCTGCGGGACGCGCCGTGTTGGGGGTCGTTCCTTCTGTAACAACCATTGTTGCAGAACGCTTTTTCGACGAAGGCGGAGGGATGCAGCTGATCCTGCACGCGCCGTTTGGAGGGCGGATCAACAAGGCCTGGGGCCTCGCGCTGCGCAAGCGCTTCTGCCGGGGATTCAATTTTGAGCTCCAGGCGGCCGCGACAGATAACGGGCTCAACATCTGCCTGGCGGAGCAGCACAGCTTTCCACTGAGCGACGTTTTCCATTTCCTCACGACCGAAACGGTGACGGAGCTGCTCGAACAGGCGTCGATCGCCTCGCCGATCTTCAAAACGCGCTGGCGGTGGGACGCTTCGCGGAGTTTGCAACTGTTACGGTTTCAAAAAGGCAAGAAGGTCGCGCCGCAGGTGCAGCGGATTCGCTCTGACGATCTGCTGGCCAGCGTTTTCCCGCAGGCGGCGGCCTGTTTCGAAAACATCGAGGGCGATATTCAGATTCCCGATCACCCGCTGGTGAAGGAAGTCATGCGCGATGTGCTGCAGGAGGCCATGGACCTCGACGGACTCAAGAATTTGTTGGCGGCCATGCACCAGGGCCGGATCCGGTGCATCGCGGTGGACACGACCACGCCATCGGCGTTTGCGCATGAGCTCATCAACGCGAATCCGTACGCGTTCCTCGACGATGCGGGGCTCGAGGAGCGGCGGGCGCGCGCGGTCCAGCTGCGCGGCGTGGTTCCGGATGCGGTGCTGGGCGAGGCGGGCCGGTTGTCGGTGGATGCTATCGCTGAGGTTCGACAGGAAGTTTGGCCCGATATCCGCGACGACCACGAGTTGCACGATTTGCTGTGCGCGCTGGTCGTGGTGCCGGTGGAGGTGCTCTCCTGGAACGCCGGATGCCGGGATTGGGACGTTTTTCTGGCGCGGCTGGAACGGGCTGGCCGCGCAACCATCGCGCGGACGCAGGGCAGCGCCTATTTCGTCGCAGCCGAACGAGCAGAATGGCTTAGAGCGCTCTGGCAGGGTGTGGAATTCCCTGTGGAAATGTTGAAAACGCCCGGAGATACGCCTGAGAACAGTGACGTTGTGAAGAAAACGTTACAGGGATGGTTACAAATTCTCGGCCCTGTAACTTCGGCGGGGATCGCGGAGCGACTGGGACTGGATGCGAACGAGGTTTGGAAGCAGATGGTCCGTCTGGAGTCGACCGGGACGATCCTGCGGGGCGTGTTTGAGGGCCAGCCTGGACAAGAACCTGTGCCGGACGCTGAGATTGAATGGTGCGAGCGGCGGATTCTGCAGCGAATTCACCGGCGCACGCTGAGCACGCTGCGGAAGCAAATTGAGCCGGTGACGCCGGCAGTCTACATGCGCTTCCTGCTCGACTGGCAGCACCTCGGGGAACGGCGGCAGCTCAGCGGCGAGCAGGGATTGCTCGAGGCACTGCGGGACCTTGAAGGATTTGAAGCGCCTGCAGCGGAGTGGGAGCGCTCGATCCTCCCGCAGCGCGTGGCCGGATATGATCCGCGCTGGCTCGACGCGCTGTGCCTGACGGGCGCGGTGGGATGGGGACGGATCTCGCCGCACGCCGCCTTTGCGGACGCGGCCGGCGAAAACGGGACCCGGGGACCCAGGCGAGTCGTGCCGACCAGCATGGCTCCGGTGACGTTCTTCGTGCGGGAAGAGGCGCTGTGGATGGATTTGTGCCTGTCGCAGCGACAAATCCCGGAGGCAAATCTGACCGCGTGCCTGAGCGAGCTGGCGAACCGGGTGCGGTCGTGCCTGGGCGATCGCGGGGCGATGTTCTCGGCGGATTTGATTCGCGTGCTGGGCGCGCCGGCAGAGGAAGTACATCGCGCGCTGTGGGAACTGGTCGCAGCAGGACTGGTGAATGCCGATGGGTTTGACAGCCTGCGGGTGCTGATCGACCCCAGGCGGAAGCGGGCCTTTGCCGGACCCGGAAAAGCCAAGTCCACAGGCCGCCATGCTTCGGGGCGGTGGGCGTTGCTCGTCGATCCTGGCGAGCCGTTACAGTTCGGGGCATCGAAGCCGAGCGTCGAGGCGGCCGCACAGGCTGCGGCGCGGCGCGATGCGCAGATCGAGTCGGCGTGCCAGATGCTGTTGCGGCGCTACGGCGTCGTCTTGCGCGATGTGCTGGCGCGCGAGACGACGGTGGCGCCGTGGCGGGAGCTGGTGGGGATGTTCCGGCGGCTGGAGGCGCGCGGCGTGGTGCGCGGCGGGCGATTTGTTTCCGGATTTGGCGGAGAGCAGTTTGCCCTGCCGGAGGCTGCGGATGCGCTGCGGGCGAATCGAATGCGGACGCTGGCCGATATGCCCCCCCTGACCATGGCTGCGGCCGACCCGATGAATCTCGTCGGCATCGTGATTCCAGGAGAGAGGACTGCGTCGATCGCGGGGAACACGGTGACGCTGCCGTTGCCGCCGACGGAGGCAGAGGCGGTGGTGGTGGAGATGCCGGTGGCGCGAGGCTTCGCGTTCGATGTTCCTCTACCACCCCACCAACCCAAAGACAGGGTTGGTGGGGGCCGCGGTCCGCTCGAAGGCGGCGCAATTGCCTGAGTCGGGCTCAGAGCCGCGGACAGAGCGAGATCCGGAACAAGATTCGGAACCGAAACCGCTCGTCGCAGGGGACGACTTTTATCGCGAGGGGCCGTACGTGGTGTTCACCGAGGCGTACCATCGGCGGCGCGGGTATTGCTGTGGATCGGGCTGCCGGCATTGCCCGTGGCGAGATGAGCCGAGTCCGCCGCCCATCCGCCGGGACCCCGACTCCGCCTGATCTCTACTCCACCTGGCCGATGTACACGCCGAACGGCCCGAGCTGAATCGATCCGAGCGAAGCCGGGTCCGCCGCGCCGGGGGTTTTCATCAGCGTCTTCACGTTCGTCGCGTGAATTCCTTGCCCTGACAAATCGAAGCTGACGATCTGCGGCTGGTCGCTGAAGTTGCAGGCGACCACGACCGCCTCTCCGTTGTCCGATTTGCGCAGCCAGGAAAGCACGTGCTCGTCGCTGGTGTTGAGCATGATCTCCGCGCCATCGTGCACCGCCGGATCCTGCTTCTTGAGCGCGATGACCTGCTGGTACCAGTGCAGCATCGAGTCGGACCCCTGCTCTTCCGCAGCGACATTGATTTGTTCGTAACTCGGAGGAATGGGCAGCCACGTCTTCACGCCCGAGGGTGAGAAACCGGCGTCGGGACCGTGGTTCCACTGCATGGGGGTGCGTTCGCCGTCGCGGCCTTTTTCTTTCGGCCAGCCGGTGATGCCGATGGGGTCCTTCACATCTTCTTTGCGCGTGGGCGGCGTGGTGACCATGCCGATTTCGTCGCCGTAGTACATCATCGCCGTGTCGCGCGAGGCGAAGAGCACCGTGGCGATGACGCGGCCGACGTCGTCCTTGTGGTCGCTCGCGATGTAACGATCCCAGCGGGCGTTGTCGTGGTTATCGAAGACGAAGAGCGGCTCCTCGTCGCCGATTTCCGTCTCGGCCTCGTTGATGCGCTGGCGGAATCGTTTCACATCGAAAGGTGCCGCGCCGGACGGAGCGAAGCCGACCTCCATATCCATGGGTAGATCCAGCTCGTCGCCATGCGGACCGTACATTTTGCGGAGATCGTCGACGGAGCGCAGGTAGGTTTCGCCGATCAGAACCACCTTGCGGCCCTGGGTCTGGTCGGCAACCTGGCGCAGCTCGCGCAGCACGTCGTGGACCTCCGGAAGGTTATCGGTCTTGAGCGTATCCACTTCCTTGTCGCCATAGGCGTTGATCTTCGGCTTGCCGTCGGGGCCGAGGACGTAGTTCTCGTCGCTGAAGGTCGGGTCCTCGAAGAGCGAAGTGATGGCGTCGAGACGGAAGCCGGCCACGCCGTGCTGGATCCAGAAGCGCTCGACGTCGTACATAGCTTTGCGGACCTTGGGGTTGTTCCAGTTGAGGTCGGGCTGCTGGATGTAGAAGCGGTGGTAGTAGTACTGGCCGGTCTTTGCGTCCCACTGCCAGCCGGAATGCCCGAAGACAGAGAGCCAGTTGTTGGGCGGCTCGGGTTTGCCGTCGACCATCTTCGGGTCGTGCCACATATACCAGTCGCGGCGGGGATTGGTGCGCGAACTGCGCGACTCGAGGAACCACGGGTGCTGGTCGGAGGTGTGGTTCAGCACCAGATCCATGATGATGCCGATGTTGCGCCTGCGCGCTTCGCTGACGAGGCGGTCGAAATCGGCGAGGTTACCGTACTGTGGGTCAATGTTGTCGTAGTCGGAGATGTCATAGCCGAAGTCGACCTGCGGCGAGGGATAGATGGGCGTGAGCCAAATGGCGTCGATGCCCAGAGCCTTGAGGTAATCGAGGCGCGAGGTGATGCCGTTCAGGTCTCCGATGCCGTCGCCGTTCGAGTCCTGAAAACTACGCGGATAAATTTCGTAGATGACCGCGTTCTTCCACCAGTTCTGATTCTGGTGGGCAGGGGTTGCGCCTTGCTGGGCGAAGGAAGTCGCGCCGAGAACCAGCGCAACGACGACACACGAGAGGCCGCGGGCCGCTGCTTTCATTTTGTTGTTCACTCCCAAAGAAATGGCGCTGCGCTTTGGCCGCTCTTCGATGGCGGCGTGCAAATCAATCAATGAAGCTACCACAAGAGAGGGTGCGCGGGAGCGGCCGCTGTGGGAGCGGTCCCGCCCGCTGTACTCTGGAGGGCATGAACAAGCTGTCGCACTTTGACGATGCCGGCGAGGCGCGCATGGTGGATGTGAGCGGCAAGCCAACGACGCGCCGCGAGGCGGAGGCTTCCGTGTTTGTCGCGATGAGCCCCGACGCACTGGCCGCTCTGCCGCAGAATCCCAAGGGCAACCCGCTGGCTGTGGCGAGGATCGCCGGCATCCAGGCAGCGAAGCGCACTGCGGACCTGATCCCGATGTGCCATCCGCTGCCGCTCAGCTTTGTCGACGTGAACGCCGAAGTCGTGGCGGGCGGCATTGCGATTCGCGCGACTGCGGCGACCACCGCCGCGACTGGCGTCGAGATGGAGGCAATGACGGCGGCGGCGGTTGCGGCGCTAACGGTCTACGACATGTGCAAGGCGGTCGACAAGGGCATCGTGATCCGCGATCTGCAGCTGGAACGCAAAACGGGCGGCAAGAGTGGGGGCTACTCCCGCAAGGCGGTGCAGTAATCGTGGCGGTCCGCGCACCAGAATCCCGCAGCCCGCGCGGGGATTCGCGGTATCATCGAACCAGCAGGCAGACTGGACGGTCGCTGCCGGGGGCAACTCCGGTGGAGGAAAGTCCGGACTCCTCAGGGCAGTGTGCCGGATAACATCCGGGACCTGAGCGTCAAGGCTCAGGGACGGCGAGTGCCACAGAAAATATACCGCCCGGGTTCTGAAAGGAACGAAGGGTAAGGGTGAAAAGGTGCGGTAAGAGCGCACCGCTCCGGCGGTAACGGCGGAGGCAGGGTAAACCCCACACGGAGCAAGACCAAATAGGGAACGAGTCCGCAGCAATGCGGGCACGCGCCGGCCCGGCGCGGCAGCCTCGGCGAGGCATCCCGCAAGGGATGGAAGTTCCGGGTAGGTCGCTAAAGGCGTTCTCTTCGGAGAGCGCCCGTGAGCGTCGCAGCAATGCGGCGCCCAGAGGAATGGCCGTCCTCGACAGAATCCGGCTTACAGGTCTGTCTGTCACACTATGGCCCCCGGTTTTCCGACAAGGAGAGCCGGGGCCTTCAGATTTTCTCCGGAGATTTCTCATGGGAACGCGGCTTGACGTGGCGGAAGTGTTCCCAACCGCCGGGTTGGACTGTAATGCGCCGGCCGTCGCGCATTTTCAGAAGGATCAGCGGCTGACCGCGACTGGGCCTGCGCATGGTTCCGATGCCGTGGATGGGCACGCCGGCGATGGTGCGCGGGACGCGGGCGGTTGCAGAGGCCGTGAACAGCAACTCGTAGTCCTCGCCGCCGTTAAGCGCCAGGCCCAGCGGATCCCTGGACTCCGCAGCGAGCAGATGGATCGGCAGCGCGGCTTCGTCGATGATGGCGGCAACGCGCGATTCCTGACAGAGGTGGGTCAGGTCCGTGGAGAGCCCGTCGCTGATGTCGATCACCGCGCGAGCCAGCTTGCGCAGGTGTCGTCCGACTGCCAGACGCGGCTCGGGATAAAGATGCGGATGGCAGTCCACGGCGCGAGTGAACTTCGCAAATTTTCGTGGACTCTTTGCGAGAGCCAGCAACTCAGCAGCGGCCCCGCCCAGCGCGCCGGTAACGTAAATCCGGTTGCCCGGTTGCGCGTCTGAACGCAACAGCGCCTTGTTGCGCAAGACCTGGCCCACCACAACAATGTCGGCCGCGATCAGGCCATCGCCTCCTCTGGAAACCACCGGCGACTCGGCCGTGTCGCCTCCGGCCAGCGGGACGCGGTATTTGCTTGCGAGCGCGTGAAAGCCGTCCATGAATCGCTCCAGCCACGCCGCGGACAGCCGCGAAGGGACAGCGAGCGACAGGAATACGGCCAGCGGCTCCGCCCCCATCGCGGCCAGATCGCTCAATCCCCGGGCCAGGCAGCGATGGCCAACCGACTCCGGCGAATGCCATTCCCGCCGAAAATGCCTGCCTTCCAACGTTAAGTCGGTGGTTACGCAAATCTCGTGGCCTCGCGAGGGTCGAAGAATCGCACAGTCGTCGCCGATGCCCAGACGCACTGCCCGCGAGCCGGAACCGACCCGTGCGGCGCGCCGCCGGATCGTCTCGATCAGCTCAAGCTCACCGGAAATCATGCGGGATGGCGCTGGGCGGGCCAGGAAAAATTACCTGCGAACAGGATACCTGCGACTTTCTTACCCAGGCACAGGTGCAGTTTCTACAACCTGGCAGCGCCGCTGGCGATCGAACGCGCTCAAAACCGCGGAATACCCTTTTATCCACTTGATTTACACAACATCCGGCGACTGTAATGGAGTCCTGCCCGCACAAGCGGTTGGAGGTGTTTATGGCGAAGGAAGCCTGGATGGACCACACTCATGTGCGCGTGACCTCTGAGGATGGCAGAACCTCATATCTTTACGAAGTCGACTCCGTTGGCGAGAGGACGTGCACGGAAATCACGGAGCGCAAAGCCGACGGCACCATCGACGATTACGTCCCCGCAAGAGCCCTCGACGATCTCTTTTGGGGCGCTAGAAGCACCCACAGATAGTCTTCCCGCGACCCGGGGCCGCGGACCACGGACCAGGTCTATTCTGAACAGACAACCATGTCTGATCAGATCGATTCCCTCAGGGCAAAACTCGAGACGTTTGCTTCCGCAGGCGGCGATGCCATCGGTGATCGCGCCGCCATGGAGGCGTTCCTGGAACTGCGCCTCCTTCTGGAGGCCGGCGCCGTGCGCGCCGCGGAGCCTGACCCCGCAGCCGCTACCGGCTGGCGCGTCAACGCCTGGGTCAAGCAGGGCATCCTGCTCGGCTTTCGGCTTGGACAGCTGAAGTCGTTCGGCGCCGATCTGTCCTTCGTCGACAAGGACACTTTTCCCGCCCGCCATTTCACGCCGGAACAGGGAATCCGCATCGTGCCCGGCGGATCGTCGGTACGGACCGGCGCTTACCTGGCGCGAGGTGTGGTGGCCATGCCTCCCATGTATGTGAATGTTGGCGCATACGTGGACGAGGGCGCGCTGATCGACTCGCACGCGCTGGTCGGCAGCTGCGCGCAAATCGGCAAGCGCGTGCATCTGAGCGCCGCGGCCCAGGTGGGCGGCGTGCTGGAGCCGGTGAACGCCAGCCCGGTGATCCTCGAAGACGACGTGCTCGTCGGCGGCAACTGCGGCGTCTACGAAGGCACGATTGTCCGCAGCCGAGGGGTGCTGGCAGCGGGCACCGTCCTTACGCGCGGCACTCCGGTCTACGATGTTGTCCGTGGCGAGGTGCTCCATGCGGACGCGGAGAGGCCCCTCATCATTCCTGAAGGCGCGGTCGTGGTTCCAGGCGCACGCGCCGTAACGAAAGGCAAAGGCCGCGAGTGGGGCCTGAGCGTCTACACTCCGGTGATCGTGAAATATCGCGACGAGAAGACGGAGCTGAGCCTGGCGCTGGAAGACTTGCTGCGCTAGCGGTCGCTACGCCTGCTTCTCTTCGGCCTCGTGAAGAAACGGCAGCGGCGTGCCGTTGTTGCCTGCCCAGCGGATGCTGGCGATGAGGTCGCCCATGTTGGGAACCGTGATGCCCTGCGCCGGGAGATAAATCCCGAGGCAGTTTTGGTTCCACAATTGGTTCGCCATCAGGAAAAGAAGTTTGTAGCAGGAAGGCCATTCCGACTCCGGCATCTTTGGGCCATCGGGATAGTCAACCGCCAGCCAGGCGCGGTGCCGGTCCCA
>JBEKIN010000005.1:0-39906 GCA_050011735.1 Acidobacteriaceae bacterium
TACGCGCACGAAAGCTGCGGCTGGTGCATCCCCTGCCGCGAAGGCACGGACTGGCTGAAAAAGTCACTCACACGGTTACATGAAGGCGGCGCGGTCGACAAGGACATCGACAATATCCGCTACCTCGCCGAAAACATGCTGGGCCGCACCTTCTGTCCGCTGGGCGACGCAGCCGCGATGCCCACCATCGCCTTCGTGAAGAAGTTTCGCAAAGAATTTGAGGATCACCTCGAGTGCAAAGGCTGCCCTTATCATCGCTCGCATGAGCCGGAGACAGCACTGGTGTAAATGAAAACCCGGGATTTGATCAGGCGGATCGAAGAAGATGGATGGCAATTTCATTCTCAGCGTGGAAGTCACCGTCAATATGTACACCCGATTAAGCCTGGTCGAGTGACGGTGCCGGTTCACACCGGCAAGGATATTCACGGCGGGCTGTTGCAAAGTATTCTGAAACAGGCGGGTCTGAAATGACGAAACGATATCTGGTGGTCTACGAAAAAGGCTCAACCAACTACAGCGGATACGTGCCCGACGTTCCCGGGTGCGGCTCCGTGGGCGACACCCTGGAAGAAATGCGCAACAACATGATCGAAGCGCTTGAATTTCATCTGGAAGGTCTTGCCGAAGACGGAATTGCCCCACCGGAGCCGGTCACCACAAATGTCGATTTCCGTGAGGATGACCCGGAGCACGGAGTCCTGCACTGCGTTGTCGAGTGGCTTGAGATTCACGTACCCGTAACCTCAAAGATGGCTGTGACCGCATAGTGGCTGACGTTACCCTCACTGTCGACGGCAAGAAGCTCACCGCGCCCGCGGGCACGCTGCTTATTGAAGCCTGCCGCGCCCACGGCATCGAGGTTCCCGCCTTCTGCTACTATCCCGGCCTTTCGCTCCAGGCCGCCTGCCGCATGTGCGTCGTCCGCATTGAGAAAGTGCCCAAGCTCCAGACCGCCTGCACTACGACGGTCGCCGAGGGCATGATCGTCACCACCGAAAGTCCTGAGATCGCGCAGGCCCGCAAAGCCACCATCGAAATGCTCCTCGGCAACCATCCTCTCGATTGCCCCGTCTGCGATGCCGGCGGCGAGTGCGAGCTGCAGGACATGACCTTCAAGTACGGCGCGCACGAATCGAAATTCGTCGAGATCAAGCAGCACCGCGACGAGCAGCAGTGGTCGCCCGTCGTCTTCTTTGACCGCCCGCGCTGCATCCTCTGCTACCGCTGCGTCCGCGTCTGCGGCGAGGGCATGGATGTCTGGGCGCTCGGCGTCCAGAACCGCGGCGCCGGCTCCATCATCGCGCCCAATCGCCAGGATCACCTCGATTGCGAAGAGTGCGGCATGTGCATAGATATTTGCCCCGTCGGTGCGCTCACCTCGGGCGCTTATCGATATAAGACGCGCCCCTGGGAAATGTCCCACGTCGGCACCGTCTGCACCCACTGCGGAGACGGCTGCAAAACCACCCTCGGCGTCCGCCGCTCCAACGACGGCATGGACATCGTCCGCGGTGACAACCGCGACAAAAGCGGCATCAACGGCGACTTTTTATGTATCAAGGGCCGTTACGCATTCGACTTCGCAAATCGCGAAGACCGCCTCACCCAGCCGCTCGTTCGCAAGGCGAATGGCAAGCTCGAACCGGTGAGCTGGGATCAGGCCATGGACTTCGCCGGCCAGCGTCTACGCGAGATCCGCGACTCCAAAGGCGGCTCGGCCATCGGCGTCATCGGCTCCAACCGGACCACCAACGAAGAAGCGTATCTCCTCCAGAAATTCGCCCGCACCGTCCTCGCCACGAACAACATCGACCACCACCGCACCGCCGACTATCCGGCCTTTGCGGCCGCGCTCAGCCACCCCAGCGAGCCAAAATCAGGCTCGCCGGGGACCCCGACGCTCAACGGCAAACCCGAAGCCTCACTCCGCGACTTCGCCGGCACGACCGCTGTTCTGCTCCTCGGCAACGATCCCACTGAGCAGCATCCCGGACTCGCCTGGCAGATTCGCACCGGCGTCCGCCTGCACGGCGCGCGACTCTACGTTGCCAATCATCGGCCCATCAAACTCCGCCGCCAGGCAACCGCGTTTCTCGAAATCCCCGAGGATGGCTACCCATCCCTGATCGCGTTCCTCGCTGGCCAGCCAGGCGCCTTCGCGGGCGACCAGAACGCCACCGCTTTCCGCGCAGCCCTCCTCAAAGAGGAATCGCTCCTCGTTGTCTTCGGCTCCGAGTTCCGTGGCCGCGACATCGAGGCGCTCGTCCAGTTCGGTTCAACCCTGCCCAACGTGAAGTTCGCCTGTCTCGGCGATTACGTCAATTCCCGCGGCGCAGCCGACATGGGCCTCTACCCCGATCTGCTTCCCGGCTACGCCCCGCTCTCCGCATCCGGACCCTTCGCCGAAGCCTGGGGATCCGCGCTGCCCACCCAGCCCGGCCTCGATCTGCCGCAGATGTTCGATGCTGCCGAGCGTGGCGAGCTCAGCGCGCTCTATGTCGTCGGCGCCAACCCCGTCGCCCGCTACCGCGTAAACCCCGCCGCCCTGCGCACAACCTTCCTCGTCGTCCACGACATGTTCCTCACCGAAACCGCCCGGCTCGCCGACGTCGTTTTCCCCGCCGCCAATCTCTACGAGAAAGCCGGCACCGTCACCAATACCTTTGGCGATCTCCAGCTGGTGAAGAAAGCCGCCGATCGCGCCGGCGTTCGCCCCGACTTCGAGCTGATCGTTCGCCTGGCCGCGGCGATGCGTGCCGACGTCAAGCACCTGGTTTCCTTCGGGCAGAGAGGCGTGCAGGCCGATTTCGGCCAGGCCCGCGGTGCGCAGTCCGGCGAAGCCGATCGTCACGGCGTGTGGCTCTCCGCGCAGCATCAGGAGCCGCGCCTCAGCCCCTTCGATCCCTTCGCGATTCTCGATGAGATCCAGCGCCTGGTGCCCGCCTACAACGTGCCGCGCCTCGATCTGCTCGCCGGCAACGATCAGCATCTCAAGCCCGCGCTCGTCCAGATCGCAAACGCCGCCTCGCGCCGCAACCTGGTCACGCCCTCCAACGACACTCTCTTCACCTCTGGCTCTCTGGGGTCGTACAGCAGCACGCTGTCTTCCGTCCTCGAAGCGCGTCAACCCGTGGAAACGGCGGCGGACTAAGGATCGGAAAGCTCATGGAAACCAGCCTGCTCGCGTTTCTGCTCATCAGCCTTGCCAAGGTCATCGTTGTCGTGGTGATCCTGCTCATGGCGGTTGCCTACACCGTCCTGCTCGAGCGCAAGCTGGTCGGCCGTATCCAGAATCGCTGGGGACCCAGCCGCGTCGGTCCCTTCGGCCTTCTCCAGCCGCTCATGGACGGGATGAAGCTGTTTCTCAAGGAAGATCTGATACCCGAAGCGGTGTACCGCCCTCTCTATATTCTTGCGCCCATCATCGCGCTCGGCTGCGCGCTCATGTCCATTGCCGTCGTGCCCTTCGGCGCCGACATTCGCTGGAAAGGCGTGGACCTATTCCAGATTGCCGACGTCAACATCGGGCTCCTCATCCTCCTCGGCATCACCTCCGTCGGCGTCTACGGCGTCGCGCTCTCCGGCTGGTCGTCGAATAACAAATATTCGTTGCTGGGCGCGCTCCG
This sequence comes from Acidobacteriaceae bacterium, assembly GCA_050011735.1. Taxonomy (GTDB): domain Bacteria; phylum Acidobacteriota; class Terriglobia; order Terriglobales; family Acidobacteriaceae; genus Palsa-343. The sequence goes on from JBEKIN010000005.1 coordinate 3,630, forward strand.
TGCCAGCGCCCAGGTCATTAGCTACGAGCTCGCGCTGGGCCTCTCCCTCGTCGGAGTCGTGCTCCGCTCCGGTTCCCTCCGCCTACGCGACATCGTCGATATTCAGTCCACCCACGGCCTGCTCTCCTGGAATTTCTTCGGCGGTTTCCAGTTTGTCGCCTTCCTCGTCTACCTCATGGCCGCCTATGCCGAAACCAACCGCGCCCCCTTCGATCTCCCCGAAGCCGAGAGCGAGCTCACCGCCGGCTACCACACCGAATACAGCTCCATGAAATTCGCCATGTTCTTCATGGCGGAGTACGGCAACATGATTACCGTCGGCTGCGTCGCCACCCTGCTCTTCTTCGGGGGATGGACCAGCCCCTTCGGCAACCTGCTCCCCCAACCCCACAGCCTCATCCTCGTCTCCCTGCTCTCCCTCTTTTGGTTTGTCGCCAAAGTTTTCTTCTTCCTCTTTCTCTACATCTGGGTGCGCGGGACGCTTCCGCGCTTCCGTTACGACCAGCTCATGGGCTTCGGATGGAAATTTCTCATCCCCGTGGCCGTCGCCAATATCGTTGTCACCAGTTTCTTCATCGGACTGCGGCTGCCGCTGTACTGATCTAAAATTTTTGTTTTGGACTCCGGCCGCTGCTGTTCTTCTGCTGTTCTGAGTAACGAAACACGATGCATCTCGCTCTGTTCATCATCTTCGCGGGGTTGTGTGTGGCGGGCGCCCTGAATCTCCTGCTCCAGCGCCACCCTATTAACAGCGCCCTCTCGCTCATCGTGGTCATGAGCTCGCTCGCGGTGCTCTATTTGCTTCTCGGAGCCGAATTCCTCGCCGCCGCCCAGGTCATCGTCTACTCCGGCGCCATCATGGTCCTCTTCACCTTCGTCATCATGTTGCTGAACGCCGGAAAAGAAGAGCGCACCCACGGCAGCAAGCTCGCCTACATCGCCGGATTTCCCGGAGCCGCCGCGCTCCTCGCCCTGCTCGCCTACATCTTCCTCTCCCGCAGCGCCTCCTTCGGGCAAGCGCGTTTGGGCGAATACCTCGCCACCACCGGCGACCTCAGCCGCGTCCTCTTTCGCGATCTCCTGCTGCCCTTTGAAGTCACCTCCGTCCTGATTCTCATCGCGATCCTGGGCGCCGTTGCCCTCGCCAGAAAGGAGCACTGAGCCATGGTCCCCATCGCGTATTACCTCGTCCTCAGTGCCGTCCTCTTCTCCATCGGAGTCGCAGCCTTTCTCATCAAGCGCAACATCATCACCGTCTTCATGTCGATTGAGCTCATGCTCAACGCCGTCAACCTCGCGTTCATCGCCTTCTCGCGCCAGTGGAGCCAGGTCTCCGGCCACCTCCAGGTCAACGGCCAGATCTTCGTCTTCTTCGTCATGGTCGTCGCCGCCGCTGAAGCTGCCGTCGGCCTCGCCATCATCATCGCCGTCTTCCGCGCCCGCAACACCCTCAACGTCGACCAGATCGACCTGATGAAGCTATGACTGACCTTCACCTGTGGCTCATTCCGCTCGTCCCCCTCGCCGGATTCCTGGTGAATGGTCTGCTCGGCCGCAAATTCTCCAAGGCCTTCGTTACCACCGTCGCCCTGGTCGCGTCCCTGATCCCGCTCCTTCAGGTCGCAGTCATTGTTACGAAATTCAGCTCCCTCGCTCTGCCTCACATTGAGAATCTCGGTTCCTGGATCCAGGCCGGCTCCTTCCACGCCGACTTCTCCTTCCAGCTCGATCAGCTCACTCTCGTCATGCTCTGCGTCGTTACCGGCGTCGGCTTCCTCATCCACATCTACTCCGTCGGCTATATGGGCGAGGAAGACGGCTACTGGCGATTCTTCGCCTACATGAACCTCTTCCTCTTCTTCATGCTCACGCTCGTGCTGGCGGAAAACTTCCTGCTGATGTTCGTCGGCTGGGAAGGCGTGGGCCTCGCTTCCTATTTGCTCATCGGCTTTTACTACACGCGCGATTCCGCCGCCAACGCCGGGAAAAAAGCATTCATCGTCAACCGCATCGGCGACTTCGGTGTCCTGCTCGCCATGTTTCTGCTCATCGCCCACTTCGGCACCGTCAGCTTCAACGAAGTCTTCAGCCAGATCGCCGCTCACCCAGCATGGCAGGGCGGATTCCTTACCGCGATTGCGTTGTTCATCGTCCTCGGCGCAACCGGCAAATCCGCGCAGATTCCCCTCTACGTCTGGCTGCCTGACGCCATGGAAGGCCCCACCCCCGTCTCCGCGCTCATCCACGCCGCCACCATGGTCACAGCCGGCGTCTACATCATCGCGCGCACCCATGTCATCTTCGACCGCTCCCCCTACGCGCTCGCCGTCGTGGCCATCATCGGCGTGGCAACCGCATTATTCGCCGCCACCATCGGCCTGGTGCAGACCGACATCAAGCGCGTCCTCGCGTATTCCACCATCTCGCAGCTCGGCTACATGTTCCTCGGGTGCGGCGTCGCCGCCTACTCCGCCGGAATCTTCCACCTCGTCACGCACGCCTTCTTCAAGGCGCTGCTCTTCCTCGCCGCTGGTTCCGTCATCCACGCGCTCTCCGGCGAGCAGGATATGCGCTCCATGGGCGGTCTCCGCCGCAAAATTCCCATTACCTTCTGGACCATGACCGCCGCCGTCCTCGCCATCTCCGGCTTCCCGCCGCTGGCAGGCTTCGTCAGCAAAGACGAAATTCTCTACCAAACCTTCATTGCGCCCAATGGCGGAAAAATCCTCTGGGCCATCGGCCTGCTCACCGCCGGACTCACATCCTTTTATATGTTCCGGCTCTGGTACCTGACCTTCTTCGGCGAATCCCGCACCGAGGCCTCAGAAGAATCGGACCACGGCGCCCCCGTCCACGCCCGCTCCGATACGAAGCTCGTCCTCGAAGCCGAACACGAGGCTCATCCCGTCCACGAAAGCCCCTGGATCATGCTCGGCCCGCTCGTCATCCTCGCCATTCTCTCCGTCATCGGCGGCTGGTTGGGATGGCCCGAAGGCCTCGGCGGCAGCAACTGGTTCGCGCGTTTCCTCGAGCCCGCCGTCGGCGTTCTCCCCGCGCCATCGTCACCGGAAAGCCACTTAACCGAACTAGTTCTGGCGCTCGTATCGACGTTCGTAGCCGCTGCTGGCTGGCTCGCCGCGCACATCATGTACTACGTCAGGCCGGAACTGCCTGCGCGCCTTACCGGGCAGTTCCCGGCCCGGTATGCGCTGCTCAAGAACAAATACTGGGTCGACGAAATTTACGCCGCCCTCATCGTCGCGCCCGTTCTCTTCGTTGCCCGCTGGATTCTGGGAGTCCTCATCGACCGTGGCCTCATCGACGGCGGATCCCTCACTGCCGGCTATTCCGCCCAGGGACTGGGAGCGCTGGTCGCGCGCATTCAGTCCGGCAACATTCGCTCCTACGCCGGTTGGCTTGCTCTCTTCGCGGCTGCTTTGCTGGCCGCGTCTTACTTTGGTTGGACCACCCACTTCTTCCTCCAATGAACCCTGCATCAAGGACGACTCTGTGCTGAACGACCACATCCTCACCGCGATCACCTTCGTCCCCACTGCCGGCGCGCTGGTCGTCGCGTTCCTGCCGCGCAAAGGTCGCGTCATCCCGGCGTTCACCCTCCTCGTCACCCTCGTCACCTTCGTCCTCTCGCTGCATTTGCCCGCGCACTTTGACTACACGCGCCACGGATTCCAGTTCGAAGAAAACCGCCCATGGATCTCCAGCCCCGCCATCCGCTACCACCTCGGTGTCGACGGCCTTTCCCTGTGGCTGGTTCTGCTCACAACGTTCCTCGGCCCCATCGGCGTCCTCATTTCCTGGCGCGCCATCGAGACGCGCACCCGCGAATTCTATTTCCTCTTCCTCCTGCAGCAGACCGCCATGGTCGGGGTCTTCGTCGCCCTCGATCTCTTCCTCTATTACGGTTTCTGGGAGCTTTCCCTCGTCCCCATGGCGATGCTCATCGCGATCTTCGGGCCCAACCGCGGTCGAGCCGCCGCGCTCAAGTTTTTCCTCTACACCTTCATTCCCTCAGCGCTGTTTCTGGTCGCCATCCTCTGGCTCTACGCAAAGACGAACACCTTCGACTTCGTCCAGCTCCAGTCGCTCCTCGGCAACGGAGCCTTCGCCCCGCAGGCTCTCTATTGGGTTTCGCTGGCTTTCCTGGTAGCTTTTGCCGTCAAGGTTCCGGTCTTTCCGCTCCACGGCTGGCTCGCCGACGTCATCCAGGAAGCGCCGACCGCGATGGCCATGGTTGTGGCAGGCAAGCTCGGTCTCTACTCCATCTTTCGCTTCAACCTGGGGCTGTTCCCGGCTCAGTCGCGCGCCATCGCCCCGCTCATGATCGCTCTCGCCGTCGTTGGCCTGCTCTACGGCGCGCTCGTCGCCCTGGCGCAGACCGATATGAAGCGGCTCATCGCCTTCTCCATTCTCGGCAATCTCAGCTTCTGCACCCTCGGCATCTTCTGCTTTGCCGTCACCGGCCTCAACGGCGCAGTCTTCCAGACCATCAACGAGGGACTCACCGGTGGCGCCCTGCTCGTTCTCGTCAGCCTTCTCTACGAGCGCTACGGAACCTTTGACATGACGCTCTACGGCGGCCTCGCTGCAAAGCTCCCCATGCTGGCCACGCTGTTCGTCATCACCTCACTCGCGCTCATGGGCCTTCCGCTCTTCAACGGATTCATCGGCGAGTTCCTGGTCCTCAGCGGCAGCTTCCAGGTCCATCCGCAGTGGGTCGCCGCCGCCACCATCGGTGTCATCCTCAGCGCAACCTATATGCTCTGGATGGTCCAGCGCATCTTTTACGGCAAAGAATCTTCGCTGGTCGTCAGTCGTCCGGCCTTCGACCTGAACGCTCGCGAGCAATTCACCCTCTGGCCCATGGCGATCCTCATGCTGGTCATGGGTGTCGCCTCTCCTTACTGGATCAAAGCCATCGACGGCGCCATGAGCCCCCTGGCAGGTAGCGTGGCCGCGCCCGCCTCGCCGCCCGTCGCAGTCCAGCTCTCAGGAGGCGAACAGTGAACGACGCCCTGCGCATCCTGCCCGAAATCATCCTCACCGTCGCGGGCGTGCTGGTCATGATCGCTGACGCGCTGCTGCCCAAACCCTCCAGCCGCAAATCCCTCGGTTGGCTCGCGGTCCTGGGCGCGCTGGCCGCGCTCGCCGCCAGCTTCTGGCAATATCAGCTGCCTGCGGGCACCGCGTATTACGGCGTCGTGCAGACCGACGCCTTCAGTGTCTTCTTCCATGTCCTCATCGCCGGCATCGTCCTGGCCTCGCTGCTCATCACCCTCGATGCGGTCACTCCGCAAACCGAAGGCCTCGGCGAGCTCTTCGCTCTTATGCTCTTCGGCGCCGTCGGCATGATGCTCATGTCGAGCGCCGTCGAGCTCCTCCTCGTCTTCGTTGCCCTCGAAATCTCCTCGATCTCCACCTACATCATGGCCGGTTACCGCCGGAAGAGCGCGAAGAGTCCGGAATCCGCACTCAAATACTTCCTGCTGGGATCCTTTGCCACCTCGTTTTTCCTCTACGGTATCGCTCTAATCTTCGGCGCAACCGGGACCACCCGTATCAGCGCCATCGCCGACGCAATCGCCACCGCGAACCCCTCCACCGCGCTTCTCTACGTTGGCCTGGCGATGGTCATCGTCGGCCTCGGCTTTAAGGTCTCCGCCGCTCCCTTCCATGTCTGGACGCCCGACGTCTATGAAGGCGCTCCCTCGCCGGTGGTCGCGCTCATGTCCACCGGACCCAAGGCCGCCGCCTTTGCCGTCCTGCTCCGCATTGCCTATGGAGCGTTGCCCCAGCTCCACGCTGACTGGGTTCCCATCCTGTGGTGGCTCGCCGCCATCTCCATGACCATCGGCAACCTCGGCGCGTTGCGCCAGCGCAATGTCAAGCGCATGCTGGCCTACTCCTCCATCGCCCATGCCGGATACATTCTCGTCGCCTTCACCGCCCTCTCCGTCGATGGAGTCGCCGCCGCCAGTTTCTACGCCGTCTCCTACGCCGCCATGAACGTCGGCATTTTTGCCATCGTCAGTCACGCAGGCGGATACGACGACCACCTCACGCTCATCGACGACTATCGCGGCCTGGCCTATCGCTCCCCCTTGCTCGGCGGCGCCATGGCCCTTTTCCTCATCTCGCTCATCGGCATCCCTTTCACCGGCGGATTCTTCGGCAAGTTTTACGTTTTTACCGCGGCCATCCATTCCGGGATGGTGTGGCTCGCGATCATCGGCCTCATCAACAGCGGCATCGCCGCCTTCTACTACTTGCGCGTGGTGGTCGCGCTTTACGCGCGACCCTCTGAAGCTGCCCCGGCGCAAGCCCTCGCGAAGCCTTCGCTCGCTCTGCTGATCGCGATTTTCATCACCTCGGCGGCGACGCTCATCCTCGGCATCGCGCCCGGCAATGTGCTCGATGCCGCCCGAGCAGCGGCGCAGACCTTCACCTCCGTGGGTCAGGATGCCGCGACCCGGCCGTCGACCTCAGTGGATGCCGTCAATACGGGGCGGTAGAAGAGGTAGCGAAAAAAAAGCCCCCGCTGCGGGCGGCCAGGTTCACCCCACAGCAAGAAGCTTAAGCTCACACCGTGTGCTGCCGCACAATTGGCTTCCTGACCTCAACTCCTAAGTACTGTCTCAGGACCAAAACGGAACTGCTCCCGCAAAACGCGCTTTGGCAAACCGGCCGCAAGCGCAAGGGCGCCGGCTTCAGCCGCGCAGTAAAAACTTGAAAATGATTGGACCTCAGCCCCAGGAGAGAGCTTCCTCGGCTCGGTCAGATCTTCTCTGGCGACCTACGCCCCGCTCAGGCGCTGAACCGGCCCCGCGCCATTCCCGGCGGCAGATCGCGCGATCCCAGCTCGGCCAGCGTCGGATCGGGCTTCCATCTCCTGCCCGCCGAAGCCGGAGCCGTCATCACTTCTTTCCACGCCTGCTGGAATTTGTCCATCTCGCTGCGCGTGCCCACCGTGATGCGCACATACGTGGGCCACACCGGCCATACACGCCCGATGTACACATTTTTCTGCGCCATCGCCGCGATCACGTCTTTCCCCGGCCGTCCCGTGTCGACCATAAAGCAGTTGGTTTGCGACGGGATGAATTTGTAGTTGTTCGCCGCCAGCCACGCAAACGTATCGCTCCGAATGTCCGTGTTGATCTTGCGCCGCTCCGGCACCAGCTCCAGTACCTGCAGGCTGCTGGTCGCCGCGGCCACTGCGAGGATCGGCATCGAGTTCATCCCGTAGGTCTGGATCTTTGCCAGCAGATCCGGCCGCCCAACCGCGAACCCGCACCGCAACCCCGCCATTCCGTAAATCTTCGAGAAGGTTCGCAGCACGATCAAATCCTTGTCCGCCTTCACCAGATCGATCGACGGTGTCGCATCCGAAAAATGGATGTACGCCTCATCCACCAGCAGAATCGACCCCTTCGGCTTGTTCGCCAGCGCGTATTCGATGTCCTCGTGGCTGGTGATCGTTCCCGTCGGATTGTTCGGGTTGCAGATGTAGAAGACGCCCGCGGTGGGATCGGCGGCAATCATCGCCCGCACATCGTGCGAATAATCCTTCGCCAGCGGAACCTTCACGATGTTCGCGCCTGAGACTTTTGCCGCGTACAGTGGCGCTTCATAGCTGGGGTCGGCGACTACCAGGCTGCGTTCCTTCGATGTGAAGGCCAGCGTCGTGTAGTGCAGCGGCTCGCTCGATCCGGCGTAGGGGATGATGTATTCGGACTTGAGGCCTTCCATGGCGGCGAAAGTGTCCACCAGCTTCTGTGTCAGGTCGAAGTCGTACCGTCCGCCCTCCGGCAGCAGGCTGCTCATCACCGCACACGCCCCGCTACAGGGGCCCAGAGGATTCTCATTTGCGTCGATGCGAACCGCTCCCGGTGGCAGGACGCGCGCAATGCGGGCCCGCTGCGCCTGCGCCAGTTGAGGTTCAGTCAGAATCGGCATCGCGGCCGCGGCGGTTGCGGCGGCGGCCATACCAAAAAAGGTGCGGCGGGAGAGATTACTGTTCATCTGCGCCTCCTGAATTTGGGTGCTGGACTCTACTTCCCCAGTAGTGCGTGCGTCTGACGATGGCCGTCCACTGCGATCACTTCGATTTCCACCAACGCGCCGGGTAGAGCCAGAGCCGCCACCTGCATAGCGCTGCGCGCCGGCTTATGCGGTTGATCCTTTGTACCAAAATATTGGGTGTATCCCTTCATAAATCCGGCAAAATCCATTTTTCCGCCCTGCGCCGAATCCCCCGCCAGGTATGCGTGCATCATCACCACGTCGCCCAGCGTCAGGTGCTGCTCGGCCAGTTCCCGCTTGATCGTGTCCAGCACGTGCACCGTCTGCGTCTCCGTATCGCCCGGCTGGCCTTTCGCCACCGACGAATCGATAGCCCCGCTTAGATACAAGGTGTCCCCGACCCAAACTCCTTCCGAAATAGGGAAGTCGGAATTCGGCAGCGGAATACGGGTGACGTTGCTCTGCGCCGCGGCCATCGCGCCGCCGCAGGCCGTCGCAGCAGCCATTACTCCGACAAAGATCCGCTTACGAAGCAAGGTTTCCTCCATTCTCCACGCGTGCTCCCAGCTGGTTGATCACCCGATACGACGACAGCGCCGCGCCCTCCTGCCAGCCCACCAGATGGCTGGTGTGGTCGCCCGCAAAGTAGATGCGCCGGTCCGGCGCCAGCAAAACATCCAGCGAGCTCCCGTGACCAAACCCGCTCACCCACGCCCCCAGGTTGTACGGAATCTGTCCCCAGCTGATGTACATCGGCTTCGAAAGGTCCTTCCCATGCCCGGGATGCAGAATCTCAATTGCCTGCCGTGACGCGTCGAGCTTCGCCTGCACGTTGGGCAGCTTGCCAAACGCCGTGCCATTTTCGATGGAGTACCCGCTGACCACCACACCGCGCTCCGCAAACAGCCGCGCGCTCGGGTACCACACCACGTTCACCGTCTGCTGCAGATACGAAAGCCCGCCGTAGATCCCGTACTCCGTCTCCCAGAAGCGCGGCGCTTCCCATGCCACTTTGTATGCCGAATCGTAGCTGGTGGCCTCGATCGCCTGCCGCACCGCGGGACTGAAATCCGCATCCAGTGTGCGCACGATAGTCAGCGGCATCGCGCAGATGCAGTAGTCGGCATTTACGGTATGGTCCGCCCCGCTGGCGGCGTCGCGGTAAACCACCGTCACGCCCGTTGCCGATTGCCGGATGCTCCGCACCACCGCGCCCGACCGCAACACGCTCCCCAGTTTCTTCTCGAACGCAGCCGGAATCCGGTCCATCCCACCCACCGGCTGGAACATCGTCGGCTGCCAGTCGATCACTTCCTCCGCCAGCATGCCCTGCCACAAATCCGCGTCCAGCAGCGCATGCATCGGCAGGGCATCGATCGCCTCCGGATTCTCTTTCCCCGCGCCCGGCGGCACTTTGAAGCCCGACCGCTCCGTGCCCTTGAACGTCAAATCCGGCTGCAGATCGCCGTACTGCTTCAGAAACGTGATCATGCGCTCGCGATCTTCGGCCGTGATCTCTTCGTCCAGCGCCCCTTTCCGGATGCATTTCGCCAGCAGTTCGGAAACGTGGCCGCGCGTATCGTTGACCGCGCGGCGTTCCGTCACCGGATTGCCGCCGTTCAGCTTGTCGCTCTGCATCAGCGCCCCGCGCGACGAGTTGACTTCCACTTCCAGCGCCACGCCCAGCTCCCGGCAATAGCCGAGCATGGCGTGGTGGATCGCCGGAAGCCGCGCCGGCCCCGCGTTGAAATAATTCCCTTCGTCGAAGCTGCACGATTGCCGCATGCCGCTTGCGAAGTCGACGTTCGTGCCGGCCCGGACCGTCCAGTTGCGCCCGCCGCATCGCTCGCGCGCTTCCAGCAGCGTGCACGACCAGCCAGCCTTGCCCAGCTCATACGCCGCCACCAGACCGGCGATGCCCGCGCCCAGAATCACGACCTTCGTGCCTTTTCCATCCACCAGCCGCAGCTTGCCCGATTCCGCCGATGCCTCGGGAATCGCCAGCAGCCCGAGCGACTGCATCATCATGAACGCGGCGCTATACCCGCCTGCCTCGCCCACACGCATCAGAAACTGACGTCTGGTAAGACCCATGCCTTCTGTTTTCCTTTTTTCCTGGGGAACGCCAACATTGTGCCATACCCTGACTGACCCGCCTCAAAAAAAAGGCCCGTGGCCGGAGACAAGAACCACGGGCTTCAGGGAGGCTAAAACAAAATTTTCAGAGCCAGCTGCGTGTTGTACGGCTCGCCGGCGCCGATGCCAGGCGCTCCGTAGTTGGCTCCGATGGTGGTGGCGATGGCGCAGGTGCTCGAATCGGTGCAGTATCCATCGCCCGGAGCTGCCAGATTCAGGTGGTTGAAGACGTTGAACATTTCCACGCGGAACTGGGCGGTGACGCGCTCGGTGATTTTGGTGTTCTTGAAGACCGAGAAATCAAGATCTTCGAAGCCGGGGCCGTGCAGGACGTTGCGTGGCGTGTCACCATACGCGCCGTTGGCCGAGGGAGCGAAGGCTTTGGGGTTGAGCCAGTTCACTGAGTAGCTCTGCACACTGCGGGAGACGCCGGAATAGGGGCTGACGCCTTTGACGAAATTGGCTCGCTCAGCATATTCCCCGTTTCCGCTGCCGCCGCCATTGCTGGAGAAAACAGTGAAGGGCTGGCCGCCGTGGAGATTCACAAGGCTGTTCAGCTGCCATCCGTTGGTCAGCCACTTCATGGAGCTGCCACCGGGAACGTCGTAGGTGAAGTAGGCGGTGAAAGTGTTGCGGACATCGAAGTCGCTGTTGCTGTACTCGCACTTGAAGCAGTAGCTGTTCTCAGGATTGGAGAGGTAGATCTCGCTGGCTTCGTCGAGCGCGTGGCCCCAGGTATAGGAGAGCTGGGAGGTGAGGTGGTGGTAGCTGGCGAAACGGAGAAGAGCCTGTAGCGAATTGTAATTGGAGGTTGCTTCAGACTGAACCTGGTTGATAACGCCGTAATTGGGATATTCAGTGGCATAAGGGCGAGCCGGGGTAGCGAGGGCGATGTTGATCTGGTTGATATCGACCAGGTCGCGGAGGTGGCGCCCCTGGCTGCCGACATAGCCGAGTTGGGCGATGGCCCCTGCGCCGAGGCTGCGCTGGAGGTTGAAGTTGAAGTTCTCGACGTATCCGGGCCGCAGATGCTGGCTGACGGAGAACAGATTGACCGAGGGGCAGCTGCTGGAATTGGGATCGAGGATGCAGGGATTGGTTGGGCTGCTCTCATTGAGAAAGATATTGGAGCCGTAGGCTGCGCCGGAGGGAATGGTGCCGACCACGGGGCCGGATTCTTCGACAGGCGTTGCGCCAGCAGGATTATCCTGCACGCCGAAGGGACCGCCGTTCGAGGAGAAGCGGGAGTTGAGCATGTTCACCACGTTGGGGCTGTCAAAGCCCAGGCCGAAGCTTCCACGCACGACCGTCTTGCCGTCGCTGGTCGGCTGCCACGAGAATCCCACGCGCGGGCTGGCACCCCCGTACCACTGCGGATAGAGCGTCGGAATGGTGACGCCGGCAATGGCGATCCCATTCGTAGCCCCGGGCAGAAAGGTGCTTAGATCCTTGGTTCCATCGTGCATCGGGCCGATGTACTCGTAGCGCAGGCCGTAGTTGACATTGAACCGCGGCGAAAGCTGCCAGGCATCCTGAGCGAAGAGAGCCCATGAGTTGACGAAGACCTGGCGCTTCGGGTCGCCCTGGACAATGCTGGTCACGCCGGAATCAAAGCATCCGGCAAGGAAGTCAGCGAGAGCATAGACGTGAGCGGGGTCGGAAGTGGCGGGGGCGGAACCAGGGGTTTTAGTGGCGAGGGCATCGCAGGCGGTGCCGGTGGCTCCGGACCAGGGTCCCTGGGTTCCGTCGAAGACGAAGGTGCCGCGCTCGCCGCTCTGATAGAAGTCGTCGATCTGGGCCTGGCGGAATTCGCCGCCGAAGCGGAATTCGTGTTTGCCGACGGTCCAGGAGAGGGCTTCATCCAGATGGCCGGTAATGTCGTTGCGTCCGGAATTCACCGTCGCGCCGACATAGTCGAATCCGTCCGCGGAAGAGCCAAGACCGCTGCTCGCCGAAGGCGACGCAATCTGAATGCGGGGAGAACCGGCGAGCGCCGGATCGGTAACCCCGGTGTTCAGGCCAAGGGCGGTGGCGTCATAGTGGGTGTTCTGATCGGAGAATGACTGGTTGTAGTAGTTGACACCGGCGAACAGCTGATTGGCCATGTGGGTTGACAAAATGGAGTTCCAGGTCAGGGAGTAGTTCTGCACGTGCATCGGTCCCACCTCGAAATAAGGCGTCAGCAGCGAGACCGTAGGCGCGATCTGCGGACCCTGGCCCACATACCATTTGGCTGAAATCTTGTTATTGGCGTTCAGGTTGTAGTCGAGTTTAATGAGCCCGTTGTGGCTCCAACCGATTTCGTTGGCAGGGTTGTCATAGTTGAAGGGTGTAGCAGGGCCGGTGAGCGCGGCGGCGGGCCACAGGCCCGCATAACTACCGGTGCCATTGAGAAGATTGACGGCTGTTTGGTTTTCCGGAACACCCCAGGCGGAAAGCTGCTGGAGCGCCACCGTCTGATAGGCCGCCGACGGCTCAGTGGAAGGCTGGTTGACCCCGATCACAAATTTTTGCTCTTCGTAGGAGACGAAGAAGAAGGCGTGATCGCGCCAGATGGGACCACCGGTTGAGAATCCGAACTGCTGGTTGCGCAGCTCCGGTTTCGTCGGCGACAGCGCGGACTGCGCGGCCAGCGCTTCGTTGCGGTTGTAGTAGTACGCGCTGCCGTGGATTTGGTTGGTGCCCGATTTGATGACCAGGTTAACCGTCGCGCCCGGATTGCGCCCCGTTTCCGGGCTCGCCTCCGTCAGCGTCGAGAACTGCTCAATGGCGTCGATCGGCAGCGTGACACCGGCGATCCCGGAGATGCCGCCCTGATTGGCGGCCGGGATGTTCCACCAGGCGTCGTTATTGTCGGCGCCTTCAATCTGCCAGTTCACCATGTCGGGCCGCGTGCCGTTCACCGAGCCATAGCCACCGCCGGAGTAGCCGGCGTATCCGGGAATCACGGCGATCATCTGAGTGAAGTCGCGTCCGTTCATCGGCACATCCTGCACTGTCTCGCTGGGAATGTCGGTGGTCTGCACCGTCGACGTCGTGTCGAGCGCCAGCGCGCTGGCCGAAACCTCCACCGTCTGTGCGGTTGCGGTGATACTCAGCTTCACGGGCAGGGTATAGATGGTTCCCGCCGACACCGGCACGTCTTCGATCTTTTCTGTTTTGAACCCTGCGGCGGTGACGGTCACGACGAACTTGCCGATCGGCATGCCCTGAAACTCAAATTCACCAGCACTGGAGCTGACGGCCTTCCAGGTGACACCGGTTTCGGTGCTCACAACCTCAACCGTGGCGCCGGGTACGACGGCGCCCGATGGATCGGTCACGGTTCCGTTAATACCGCCTCGGAAGTTCTGCGCCTGCAAGAGTGCACTTGCGAACAAAAGGACCAGGAAAACCTGGATAAAGCTGCGCAAAAACGTAAATCTCATAGTTACGACCTCCAAATAAATGTGGGCCCGTCACGGGTCTCGCCGTGATAGAGCGGTGCTAGGGCGGGCAGCTCTTGCGCTGCGTCGTCGTTTTCTATTGAGGTCTTCGACAGGGAAGTTGCCGCGGCTCATCTGCGCTTCTGACAAGGAAGGCAAATTTTTGCGGCTCTTCATCTCGTCATGAAATGAAGGGGGACATCCATTGTTGCCACACCCCGGGAAAAATTTCAAGCGCCATTCATAATTTCTATTCGCGCCTCGTCACAAACAGCAGTGCGAGCCACTGCCGCCATCCGTCACAGAATCTGTTCCTCTTTCCCGCAAATCGCTGTCCGAACGTGCGCCAAATGGGTTACCAAAAGCCTCATCCGCGCGCCCTTTCCTGTGCCCGCCATCACATACAGTCGTTACTCCGAAAGAAGAGCATTGGATACCGGAAAGGAGGGTTTTATGCCGAATCGAATCCACGTTGCATTCGTAGCCGCGATGCTCGCCACCGCCGCTTTCGGGATAGCCCAAACAACGCCCATCATCAAAGATGTGCCGGTGAAGCCCACCTCGCCTGCATCCGGGAAACAGATGTACACCACCTATTGCGCCGTTTGCCACGGTGTGGACGGCAGGGGCTCAGGCCCCGCCGCTGCAGCCCTGAAGGATCACCCCACCAACCTGGTGCAGCTAACCAGGGACAATGGCGGCAAGTTCCCCGACGCTCACATCTATTCCGTGCTGCAGTTCGGAATGGAAACACCCGCGCACGGAACCCAGGACATGCCGATTTGGGGTCCCGCGCTGCGCTCCCTCGATCGCGGCAGTCCGTCGCCCGATATGCAGGAGCACCAGAGGCTCGCGAATCTGACCAACTACCTCAAGTCGATTCAGCAGCAGTAAGCAGCAAGCCTCCGCAAACAGAAGCTCCCTGCCGCGCATCACGCAGCAGGGAGTTTTTCGTGCCCGCTCGAAGCTTACTTCACCTTCGCAAAAACAATCAGCAGCGTGAACAGCGCCAGGGATTCCATAAATGCCAGGCCCAGCAGCAGCATGGTCAGAATGCCCGCCCGCGCTCCGGGATTCCGCGCCAGCGCCTCGGTGGCCGAAGCCGTCGCGCGCCCCTGTCCTAGTCCGCAGAGTCCTGAAGCGATAGCCATCCCGATGCCCGCGCCGATCGGCACCCAACTCGGTGCGGCGCTGACGCCGCTGGCTTGTGCGAACGCCGGAGACGCCATGAACAGCGCCGCCAGTGTCATGAATGCGTATTGCAGTTTCCGCATACTTTTCTCCTGCTTCCTTAAGATTGCCGCCAGTGGGTGGTTGAGGCTCACCGTGCTGGCCCCCTCACGCTGAACGGCGTCCCGCGCCGGAGTGGAAGCGATGCTCCGGCAGGAAATTCCTTTTAGTGCCCCGGATGCGTCGTCGCCTCCGCCAGATAAATCGTCGTGAGCAACATGAAAATGTACGCCTGGATCAGCGCCACCCCGAAGTGCAGTCCCAGAAACACGATTGGGATGGCCGGCGGCACCAGCGAGAAAAACACGAGCGTCAGCAGATCGCTGGCAAACATGTTCGCGTAAAGACGAACCGTCAGCGACATGATCCGCGCGAGGTGCGAAATAATCTCGATCGGGAACATCAGCGGCGCGATCCACCACACCGGCCCCATAAAGTGCTTGATGTAGCCGATCAAACCCTGCGTCCGCAGCCCGTTCCAGTTGTAGTAAGCGAAGGTGAACAGCGCCAGCCCCAGCGGCACCGACGGATTCGCCGTCGGCGTATCGATGCCCGGCAGCAACCCGAAGCAGTTGCACAGCAGGATGAACACCAGCAGGCAGGTCAGAACCGGCAAAAACTTCTGGTAGCCGTGACCCATCACCTGTTCCGCCTGGCTGCTCACAAATTCGTGCACGATCTCAGCCAGATGCTGCGCGTTGCCCGGCTTCTCCACGCTCAGCTTCGCTCGTACCAGAGCGAAAAACAGAACCAGCCCGGCGAAAACGATCAGCTCCAGCGTCAGCGTGTTGTTGATCGGATGGCTCGGATGCGCGGGATGAACCCCGACCATCCCCAGCAGCGCATCCACCGGCGTGGCAAACCAGTGGTTCAGCAGGCGCGTTAGAAAATTGATCCAGGCGAGCATGTTTTTTCGTTAATTCCGCAGGAGCCGAAGGGCTTCGAAAGACAGGGCAACGACGGCTAATCCGATGCCCGCCACCAATGCGTAAACACTACCGTGCAAACACCTTAGACTAACATATAGAATCGCTGCCACCACCCCCAGCCGCAGAAAAAACATCACCAAAGTGCGCCCCATCGGCCGCGCGCTTTCCTGGTTGTCGAGTTTGGCAAAAACCGCCAGCGCCAGGTTCCGCCACTCCCGAATTCCGGTGTACGAAATCAGCGCCCCGGCCAGCTCCAGCAACCCCGTTTGCCACCCCATCGTGAAGGTAAACACCAGAAACAGCACCAGCCCCAGCACCACCACCGTCCGCAGCGCCCGCCGCAGCATTTCCCGCAGATCGTCGTCCGTCATCGACGACGCCAGGCTCGCACCCGCGCCGTTTTCCTTGTTCACGGCTTCCGGTCCTCTTTTTCAAGCTGCTTTTCCTGCCCCAGCACCAGCCGGAAAATCTGCACGAACCCCGCCACGCACCCCAGCACGATCCCCGCCAGGTAAATCCAGTTCGTGTGCAGCCACTTGTCGAGGCCAGCGCCGCCCAGCCAGCCCACCACCACCGCCGCCGGCAAAATGAACGCGATCTGCGTCAACTTCTCCGCCCGCACCAGGCTGTCCACAGTCTTCGTGCGCTTCGGCGTATCCGGGTTTTGGTCGGGCGATTGCTGCGGCATCGGGCTCCGGTTCCCAAACGGTTATACACCCCGGATCATGCCGCAATGCGGCCAGCGCGCCCAATGCCGCCCGCCCGATTACTGCCCCTTCGCCGTCGCCACACTCAGCGAAGATCGCGACGTCAGAAACGCACCCATGTCCGGAGAGATGGGCTTGAGCTTCATGAATGGAGCACCGGAGTCGCCGTACCTGGCCACTTCGATTTCAAAGTAGTACGTCTGATCGGCGCTCGCCGCCAGATCGGTCAGGCCGATCCTGCTTTCCATCCGTGCCAGCGGCGCATTCCACCAAGCGCACACGTGATGATCGCCGGGCGGCACGGCAACGCTGAAGTACGAGTTGCCTTTGTTCGCGCCCACCCACGCGCCGTCCAGTCCCACCCGCACCACCGAGCACCCCACGCAGTCGGAATTCCGCTGCACAAACACCAGCGTCGCCTGGCCCGGCTGCGGAGCCACCGCCGCGGGATTTTTCTCCGTTTTCACGTCAAACCCCGCCTCCGGCTTGCCGCACGAATCCGGCAGTGTCGTGGCCAGCGCCAGCGCGGGAAGAACCAAAAGCATGCAGCAGGACAATACAGCTGTACTTGTCTTCATGATGTTCTCCTGGCCGGTAGACGCGGCCCGGCCCGAATAGTTTCGCCCGCCGCCACGGTACGGGTGCCCCACATCTGCCCGGTTTTGGCAGATGTGGGATGCCACGCCTCTCCGCAGTCGAAAGTTATACTCGAACCAGACCCGCAAACCAATGTCCTACGACCACTTCGAGTCCGAGTTCGAGCGCAGCCTCTACGGCCTTCGCCAGGAAAAACTCAAGCAGATTGCCGCCCTCGGCCAGCAGGCCTACCCCAATTCCTTCGCCACCTCCCACACGCTCGCCGCGATTCGCGCCGCTCACGACGCCTCCACCGGCGAGCAGCTCGAATCCCAGCGCATCCCCGTCGCGGTCGCCGGCCGCATCATGGCCATCCGCCAACAGGGCAAGGCCGGTTTCGCTACCCTCCAGCAGGAAGGCGCGCGCCTCCAGATCTACGTCCGCAAAGACGCCGTCGGAGACCCCGCCTTCGAGCTCTACAAGCTCCTCGACCTCGGCGATCACATCGGCGTTACCGGCTACCTCTTCCGCACCCGGACGAACGAACTGACAATTCACGTCGAGACCATCACCTTTCTCGCCAAGGCCCTCCTCGCCCTGCCCGAGAAATACCACGGCCTCGCCGACATCGAGCTCCGCTACCGCCAGCGCTACGTCGACCTCTTCATGAACTCCCTCCTTAACGAGGCTCCGGCCGAAGGCGCAACCGAGGCGCAGAAAGCCGAGGAGATTCACGTCCGCGACGTCTTCATCAAGCGCGCCCAGGTCCTGCGCGCCATCCGCAAATTCTTCGACGCACGCGGCTACATCGAAGTCGAGACGCCCATGATGCAGTCCATCGCCGGCGGCGCCATGGCCCGTCCCTTCGTCACCCACCACAACACCCTCGACATCGACCTCTTCCTCCGCATTGCCCCCGAGCTCTATCTCAAGCGCCTCGTGGTCGGCGGTTTCGACCGCGTCTACGAGATCAATCGCAACTTCCGCAACGAAGGCATCTCGACCCAGCACAACCCCGAGTTCACCATGCTCGAGTTCTACCAGGCCTACGCGAACTACCACGACCTGATGACGCTGACGCAGGAACTCATCGAGCAGGTCGCCCTCGAGGTGAACGGAACGACAATCACCCACTTCAACGGCCTCGAAATCGACCTCGCCAAATGGGAAAAGCTGACGATGCGCGAAGCCATCATCAAATGGTGGGATGAGTCATTCTTCGGCCCACGTCCCTCGATGACAGACTTCATTTCTTCAGACTCGGTCCTTGCCATGCTCACGAGAGCTGAAGAAACGCTCTCCAACCATCCCGAAAATGTGGGTTCTTTGGGCGGTACCGACAAATCCCAAAGCCCCGCCTTCCAGAAGGCAATGCTGGTTGATGCATACTTCTTTCATGCAAGGGACCAGATCCGAAAAGGTGGATCGGCCGGACAGGCGATCGCGACTACATTTGAGGGAGTCGCCGAGAAGAATCTCATCCAGCCCACCATAATCTACGAATTCCCCCTCGCCGTCTCCCCGCTCTCCAAGCAAAAACCCGACGAGCCCGACTGGGTCGAGCGCTTCGAGTTCTACATCGGCGGATTCGAGCTAGGCAACGCCTTCTCCGAGCTCAACGACCCCGAAGAGCAGTTCCGCCGCTTCCAGGAACAACTTGACCAGCACGCCCGCGGCGACGAAGAAGCCCATCAGATGGACCTCGACTACGTCCGCGCCCTCGCCTACGGCCTGCCTCCCACTGCTGGTGAAGGCATGGGCATCGACCGCCTCACCATGATCCTCACCGGCGCCAAATCCATCCGCGAAGTCATCCTCTTCCCCCTGCTCAAGCCCGTCCCCCGGGTCCCGGAATCGTAGCCGGCAAGTTACCACGGTAAGCCGGCCCGCCCCACAATGGCCTTCGATTTCCCCGGACAACCGACGCGCAAATGGTAGCCTGCGGCTAGGCCGCCTCAAATCGCTCCAGACCCTTTGCGTTTCCCCACGGTCGAGCGAAAAGTAAGTACCGATAGGAGACAAATAACATAAACCGGTGATGGCTTAGCTAGCTCGGGCCGAAGAGATCATTTGATGCCTATTGCTTCGGGTACTTTCGCAGTTGCCGCGGGCGTGTCCATCGCCACAGCCGCAGTCTGCGCGGCTGGGTGGATCGCGAGCCGCCGCCAGCTCCGCGAAAGCGCCATGGAGCGCAAGGCTCTCGAAAAATCCTCCTCCATGCTCGAGGTCGAGCGCCAGCTCGTCGATCGCATGAACGCCGGCGCTTCGCTCACTGAGGTCCTCGACATTCTCACCCATGCCATTGAGGCGTTGACGCCAGAATGTCTCTGCTCGGTGCTCCTGCTCGATGACGAGGGAAAGCGCCTCTGGGAAGGCTCGCGCGGTGGATTGCCCGAAGAGTACATGCGGGCGGTCAGCGGCCTCGCCATCGGTCCCGATGTCGGAGCCTGCGGTTCGGCGGCGTTCCGCGATGAGACCACCGTGGTCGAGGACATTTCCACCGATCCGCGCTTTGCTGTGGTCAGGGACTTTGTCATGAGCTTCGGCCTCATGGCCTGCTGGAGCGTCCCCATCTGCGGCTTGAACCGCAAAGTACTCGGCACCTTTGCCATGTATCATCGCCGCCCCGCCAAGCCGCGGGAGCGCGACCTGACCATCGTCGAAGGCGCGGCGCAGCTGGCCGCTAACGCCATCGAGCGTCTGCGTGCCACCGAGCGCCAGCGGGAGAACGCTGAACGCATCGCGCTCGCCGAGAAGGCCGCGTTCCTCGGCATCTGGGAGATGGATCTGACCCGCGGCATTCTCACCCTCTCCCAGGAACTCGCCGCCCAGGCTGGCCTCGCAGACGCCGTGCATCAGCTCACCGTCACCCAGTTGCGCGAGATGATTCACCAGGACGATTGGCCCGGCGTCGCGGCCGCGCTCAAAGAAGTCTCTCCGGATAGCACCCGCTTCCACCCCGAATTCCGCATCGTCCTCTACAACGGTTCCATCCGCTGGCTGCGCACCCAGTCCAACGTCGAATTCGCTGACGGCAAGGCGACGCGCATGCGTGGCGTCTCGGTCGACATCACCCGTGAGAAGGAGATGCTCGAAGAGCTGCAGTTCCTCGCTGCCCATGACTGTCTCACCGGCGTGTGGAACCGCAAGGCCATCTTCGATCTGCTCCACCGCGAGTTTGAAATGGCCTCCCGCCTCGGCGAATCCACCGGCCTCATGATGCTCGACCTCGACCACTTCAAGGAGGTCAACGACTCTCACGGTCATCCCGCCGGCGACGACGTGCTCAGAGAGTCGGTGCGCCGCTTGCAGCAGGCCGTCCGCTCCTACGACCTCGTGGGCCGCTACGGAGGCGAGGAATTCCTCGTGGTCCTGCCGCGCTGCACCAGAAACCAGGTCGAAGAGTGCGCCGAGCGAGTCCGAGCTGCCCTCGCCGAGGAGCAAAAGCTCGCCGACGGAGTCGGCCTGCGCATCTCCACCAGCATCGGCGCCACCGTCGTCGATGCCCTGGTCAGTTCCGAGCATGAAGCTCTCGCCACCGCCGACGCCGCTCTCTACACCGCCAAAACCAACGGCCGCAACTGCGTCGTCTACCTT
Source organism: Acidobacteriaceae bacterium (assembly GCA_050011735.1). Lineage (GTDB taxonomy): Bacteria > Acidobacteriota > Terriglobia > Terriglobales > Acidobacteriaceae > Palsa-343. The sequence goes on from JBEKIN010000005.1 coordinate 24,270, forward strand.
TCGCCTGGCGAAGGCAGAAACGGCATCCACCGCGCCCTCACCCACCAGATGCTCTAGGCTCGGCGGTTTGGCTCCCGGCTCCAGGCTGCTTTTCGCCCAAATGTGGAAAACTTGTCAAGCTTTCCCCGCACGGTACGAAAGTGTTGTCTAACATTCCATATAACTTCCACCCTTATACCCTCAAAGAATTTTGGCGAGTTTGAGTGCTGGATATGATATTCTGAACTTATAGATAGAAAAAGAAAAAGCCTCGCCACCCCGGCGGGGCTTTTCTGTTTTCCGCTCCTGTGTTTCGGATCGTTCGCTCGCTTTTCACTCGACTTTCTCTCGCAGTTCGCTCGTTTCTCACTCGCTCTTAGGTTCTCGCTAACCGTACTTCGCTAAAAGCACCTCGCTAAACGCTCTTCGCTAACCGACTCTTCGCTTTCCGCTATCCGCTTTTTCGCAAGGAGATCCCAATGTCCTACCCCTTCGGTCGTTGCCGCCGCGTCACCCTCAACGGAGCCCGCTGCACCATGCCCGCCCACCACAACGGCGACCTCTGCTTCGACCACGAGCAACGCACCCGCCTCGTCCGCGTCCGCCGTCCGGCCCTCCCTGACACCGACATCAGAGAACCCCTGGTCAAATTCGCCTACATGGAAGACCACGCCTCCATCCTCCACAACCTCAACGCCATCGCCCTGGCCTTCGCCAACCATCAAATCGACCACCGTCAGGTCGGCGTCATGGCCTACCTTTTGCAGACCTGCCTCAAAACCCTCCGCCAGATGAACCAGCTCGAAATCCGCCCCACCCTCAACGAAATCGTCACCGACGTCGTCTACGACGACCAGGGTCTCCCCCTCGCCGCCCCCGATTCACCCGACCCAATCCCCGACGCAATCTCCGACCCGCCCGCCAACCCAATCTCCGATTCGCCCTCCGACGCCTCGCTCGAACTGATCGAGCTCCACGCCGTCGCGATCGAACCCTGTGCCCTGCGCCCTGTGCCCTGTACCCTGTCCTTGCAATCACTTCCCCTCACAAGCCCCACAACACACCCCTTTTCATACACTTCCGCAACGGCGCACAATAACTCACCCGTTTTCAAACACTTGTATCTCAAAGAGGGGGTAGGGAGGGCACTGCCCTGGGCTCCGCGAATAGCCTTTTGCTAAAAGCCTTTCGCTAACAGCTTTATAGCCTCACTTGCCCTACTTCGCGATCTTCTTCACAATCGCGTTCGCGAACGACCCGTACGACGTACTGTCGGATTCGCCGTGCGCGATCGGTTTTTTCGAATCGGGCTTGCGCACCGAGTACTCGAGAAGATCGCCGTTCTGAAGTTTCGTGTCCTTCAGCATCAGCATGTTGCCGGAGCCCTGGCTGGCCTGCGTGCCGCCCAACGTGCCGCCGTAATTGGGAGTGTCCTGAATGCCTGCCTGTCGCCAAATCGTAACCACGTCAGTGCAGTTGCGAGTCTTCGCTTCGGCGTCGATCGTTTTCGGGTCAACGCCGGTTACCGGAACCACGTTCAGGGTTGCGCCGCCAGGCAGAGTCAGCGGGACCAGTTCCTTGGCCAGCGCCGTCACGTCATTCGCAATGTCGGCGTTGACGCCCTTTGCGTCTTTGCCCTGGAAAACACAAACGGTCACGCCCTGTGCCAGCGCGCTGGGTGCGAGCATCGCCACCATCGCTGTAAACGCAAGAAGCATTCGGTTCATGGGTTGGGTGCCTCCTCGAAGCGGAAAAAGTATAACCCAGGTACGAACGGGCACATCAAAAAGACGCTTCGCAGGGCACGAAAAAGTTGGAGTCACACCTGAATTTTCACCGGCCAGGTCTTCCAGATATCGGCGCAGTAATCCCGAATGGAGCGATCGGAGGAGAATTTGCCGATCCGCGCTACGTTGAGCATCGACATGCGCGTCCATTCATCCTTGTCTGTCCAGGCGGCGCTCACGCGTTCCTGGCAGTCGATGTAAGACTGGTAATCGGCGAGGAGAAGGTAGTCGTCGCTGGTCAGCAGGGACTGCACCAGCGGCTCGAAGAGACCGCGGTCGCCGTGGGAAAACTCGCCGCTGGCCAGAGCGTCGACGGCTTCTCGCAGGCTGGGGTTTCCGTCGTAGAAGGTGCGCGGATTGTAGCCCGCTGCTTTGCGCTGCTGCACTTCAGCGGCGGTCAGTCCGAACAGGAAGAAGTTTTCCGCGCCGACTTCTTCGCGAATTTCGATGTTGGCGCCATCCAGCGTTCCGATGGTGATGGCGCCGTTCATCGCGAACTTCATGTTGCCGGTGCCGGACGCTTCTTTGCCGGCGAGGGAAATCTGTTCCGACAAGTCGGCTGCGGGATAGACGCGCTGACCCAGCTTCACGCTGTAGTCGGGTAGAAAAACGACCTTGAGCCTGCCGCGCACCAGAGGATCGGAGTTGATGGCTTCGCCAACCGCATGGATCAGCTTGATGATCAGCTTGGCCATGCGATAGCCAGGCGCAGCTTTGCCGCCGAAAAGGAACGTGCGCGGAACCACGGCGCAGTCGGGATCGAGCTGGATGCGTTTGTAGAGGGTCAGAATATGGAGAATCTGCAGATGCTGCCGCTTGTATTCATGCAGGCGCTTCACCAGCACGTCAAACATCGATTCAGGATCGATAGCGATGCCAAGGCGTTCATGAATGTAGGCGGCCAGCTGCAGTTTGTTGTGCTGGCGGATGGCGCGCCATTCCTCGCGCAGTTCCGCATCGTCGACCATCGGTTCCAGACGCCGCAGCTTGTCGAGGTCGCGAATCCAGCCGCAGCCCAGCCGCGCATTCAGGAGTTTGGTGAGCCGCGGATTGCTCAGAACCATCCAGCGGCGCGGCGTCACGCCATTGGTCTTGTTACTGAATTTCTGCGGGGTCAGATCGTAGAAATCGCGCAGCACATTGGTCTTCAGCAGCTCGGTGTGCAACTCGGCGACTCCGTTGATGGCATGACTGCCCAGTGCGGCCAGATGCGCCATGCGCACGAATCCGCCGCTGCTTTCATTCACCAGGGAAAGGCGGCGCACGCGTTCCTCATCGCCGGGAAATTTCGCGCGTACGCCTTCCAGATGACGCCGGTTGATTTCGACGATGATTTCCAGGTGACGCGGCAGCAGGGAAGCAAACAGGCTGCGCGGCCACTGCTCCAGCGCTTCGGGAAGAAGCGTGTGGTTGGTGTACGACAGGCAATTCTGCGTTACATGCCACGCCACATCCCATTCGAGCGAGTGCTCATCCACCAGCAGGCGCATCAACTCAGCCACGGCAATGGCTGGGTGCGTGTCGTTCATCTGGATGGAAAAGTTGCGGTGCAGTTCAGCCAGCGGCCGTTTCTGCGTGAGCTGGATGCGCAGAATGTGCTGCAGCGAGCAGGACACGAAGAAAAACTGCTGCGCCAGGCGCAGCTGCTTGCCCTGCAAGCCGTCATCGTTGGGATACAGAATCTTCGAGATATTCTCCGAAGAAACTTTATCGGCGACGGCGCCCACAAAGTCGCCATTGTTGAAGATTCCGAAGTCGAACGATTCGACGGCTTGCGCCGACCACAACCGCATGGTGTTCGCAGTGTTGGTGCGGTAGCCCAGAATGGGCGTATCGTGCGGTATTCCGCGCACCACCTTCTGCGGAATCCAGGTCACGTGCGCTCGTCCCGTCGAGTCGGACTGGGTTTCTGTGCGGCCCCCGAGTTTCACTTCAAAAGCGTCTTCAGGACGCTCGAGCGCCCACGGATTTCCCAGCCTTAGCCACTTGTCCGTCGATTCGACCTGCCAGCCGTCGCGGATTTGCTGATCGAAGATGCCGTATTCGTAGCGAATGCCGTAGCCGATCGCGGGAATATCGAGGGTGGCGAGCGAATCCATGAAACAGGAGGCCAGCCGTCCAAGGCCTCCATTGCCGAGACCCGGCTCTTCTTCCTGTTCCACCAGAACATTCAGGTCGAGGCCCAGTTGCCGCATCGCCTGCTCGGCTTCGTCGTAGATGCCAAGGTTGATGAGGTTGTTGGCCAGATGCGGTCCAGTCAGAAATTCGGCCGACAGGTAACAGACCACGCGCACATCCTGTGCCTGGTAATTGGTGACCGTGGAAATCCAGCGCTCCACCAGCCGATCGCGCACCGTGTGCGCCAGCGCCATGTAGAGGTCGTTCACCGTCGCGCGTTCGAGCGATCGCCCCTGCACAAACAGGAGATTGTCGAGAAAGGAGCGCGCCAGGGCTTCGACGGTAAGAGCCGTTCTGTGGTTCTTCTGCGATTCCGAGGATGACGCCACGGATGCTGCGATTTCCGGCACTCTCTGCCTCCGAATCGGCCAATGCAGGATGGGCAGCCTGCAACAGGCGCCTCTGTTGAGAACTATCGGCACGATGCAGGGTGGAATTCAGTGGGCGGGAGAAAAGTCCCAGGGGTCCGGATTCACCCGTATTCCGTCCAACCATATACATTGGGACCGGATTTGAAGGTGGACGAAACGCGTCCGGAAAGGTGCGAACCGATGAAGAAATCCGTGGTTTTGCTGCTGGTGCTCGGATGCGCGGCGGGAACTGCGCCGGCGAAGACAAAAAAAGAGGCGCCGCTGTCGCAGCTGCTCTGCCATGCGCGCTACGTCTACGTCGAGACGTATGAGGGAGACCTGAATCCGAATGTCGCGCGACAGTATCCGCAGGACTCCGACGCGGTAGTCGGGGTCCAGCAGCGGATTCAGAAATGGGGACGGTACACGCTGGTGTACGGGCCGCAGGACGCCGATCTGGTGTGGGTGGTATGGAAGGAGCGCAAAGGCGGAAACCGGCTGCCGGGTCAGCCGACGCAGATGCCGCCAGTGAGTATGCCGCAGCCGTCCGATCCAGGGACCGGGCAAAATCCGGGAGGTCAGGGACAGCCCGGAGCACCGGGTGGGCCGAGGCAGAACCCTGGAGGCATCGGCGGGCCAGACGGAGTGGGGATCTCGAATGGAGGGCCGGGAGTGGGAATGGTTTGGCCGGTGAACGATCAGCTGGCGGTGTACATGCCGCAGAGCGATGAGAGCCTGCAGTCGCCGATCTGGAAGAAGTCGGAGAAAGACGGGCTGAGCGAGCCGGACATGCCTCTCTTCGGAAGGATCGCGGACGCGATCGACGACGCGTGTTCCAAATCGACGAGCGGGTCGAAATAGCGCGGCGCGCCGACTATTCCTCGACAAGGGATTTGAGGCGCAGGAGCGCCTTGTCCCATTCGGCGGAGATGCGGTCGAGGTAGTCGCGGAGATCGTGAACAGGCTGCGGATCGAGCTCGTACAGGCGTTCGCGGCCGGAGCGGACGCAGCGCACAATTTTGGCGTGCTCGAGGACGCGCAGGTGTTTGGTAATCGCCTGGCGCGTGAGGTGCGAGCCGTGGGTCAGCTGCGAAATCGAGCAGGCCTGGCCGCCGCTGAGCCTCGCCAGCAGCGACAGACGGGTGGGATCGCCCAGAGCGGCAAACAGCGGCGCAGGCCGATGATGATGGGACCCGCGCCGTGCGGAGGCGCCCGCGTGTGACGCCGGTTTAGGGGTGCTGGCCGACATACTCCTCGATGTTTTTCATCTGCTGCGTCCAGCCGCCGTCGTTGCGCGCGAAGGCTTCGTCGCGGCGATCGTCGGGCAGATCGCTGAAGCCGGATTCTGTGACGCTGAGCAGCGTGCCGGTGGGCGTTTTCTCGAGGCGAAACTCGACCAGGGTGGGCATTTCTCTGGTGTAGTCGACGGCGACGTCAATGGAATAGGGATGCCAGGTGAAGGCGAAGTATTGTTCGGGGTCAATGGCCTGGATGACGGCGCGAAACGTGGCGTGCTCGTAGCCAGGCCAGGTGATCTGGCCGACGGCGGGTTCGCCGACCTGAAAGGGGGCGTCGAACTTGACGCGGAACCACTCGCCGAACTCATGAGAGTCGGTGAGGGCGCGCCAGACGCGGGAGACGGGCGCTTTGATTTCGACGGATTTCTCGATGCGGTCCTGAATCTTCGGGGCGTTGTGGGTAGCGGGCATAGGCAACCTCCGGGTTGCATACTACACACAGGGGCTGTGGAAATGCAACCGGAAGGTTGCAGAAAAGCAGGAAGCAGTGAACAGGGAACAGGAAAGAGCACCACGGAGGGCACAGGGTGCACGGAGAACGGAAAGAGCGAAGTTCAGGGCGCAAAAACGGCGCGAGGCGCGTGGATCAGGCGGCGGTGAGGAGGAGCGGTTCGTTTTTGGTGATGACGAGGGTGTGCTCGTAATGGGCAGCGAGGCCGCGATCGGCGGTGCGGACCGTCCATCCATCGCGGGCGAGGATGGATTTGCCGGAGCGGCTGGCAATGATGGGTTCGACGGTGATGACCAGGCCTTCGGTAAGGAAATCGTTCGCGGATGGGTCAGGCCAGTTGGGAACGCTGGGTTTCTCGTGGATGGTGCGGCCGATGCCGTGACCGCAGAGGTCGCGAATGACATGGAAGCCGGCGGCGTTGACTTCTCTTTCGACCACGCGGCCGATGTCGCGGACGCGATGGCCGGCGCGGGCGACCTGCATGGCCTGGGTGAAGGCCCGCTGCGCGCAGACGGCCAGACGGGCGCCGATGGCGGACTCGGTGATGGGCGGTCCGACGATGACCGTCTCGGCAGCGTCAGCCATGAAACCGTCCTTTGAGATGGTGACGTCAAGCTTGAGGAGGTCGCCGTTACGGAGACGGCGGTTCGATGGGATGCCGTGAACGATTTCGTCGTTGACGCTGATGCAGCTGACGCCGGGAAACTGATAAACGGTCGTCGGGCCGGAGACGGCGCCGTTCTTACGCATGACGTCGCCGCCAATGTCATCGAGCTGCTCGGTGGTAATGCCGGAACGGGTCGCGGCTTTCATGGCCTCGAGCATGAGGCGGACGATGCGGCCGGATTCGCGCATCGCAGCGAGTTCTTCGGGGGTGTGGATGGACAACGGGCTACCTCTTATCTCTATTTTCTCAGGTAGAGATGCTTTGTCACAGCAGGTCGCGCAAATTACGGTTACTCGCCGAGGAGAAGCCGTTCTGTGGATAAGGCATGGCCGGTGTCAGGATCGGCTTCGATGAGCAGGGCAGCCATGCGGGGGTCGTCTTTCGCGGCTTCGAATTTCGACGGCATGCTGGTGAGAAAGCGCTCGAGAACCAGCTCTTTCTGCACGCCAATGATGGAGTCGTAAGGGCCGCTCATGCCCACGTCGGTTTGGTAGGCAGTGCCCTGGTTGAGAACACGGTTGTCGGCAGTGGGGATGTGGGTGTGGGTGCCGATGACCGCCGTAACGCGGCCGTCGAGATACCAGCCGAGGGCGCATTTCTCCGAAGTGGCTTCGGCGTGGAAGTCGACGACGATGATCTTCGCCGTGATCTGAGCGAGGAGCGTGTCGGCGGTGCGGAACGGGTCTTCGTTATTGGCCATAAAGACGCGGCCCTGCAGAGAGAGTACGGCATAAGCGAGGCCGGATGGGAGCGTGCCCTGGTAGACGCCGTAACCGGGTGTGTCGGGCGCGTAATTCGCAGGACGGAGGACGCGGCGTGGGCGCTCATGGCTGTCGGCAGGGACGGACTTGAGGTAGTCGATGATTTCCTTTTTGTCCCAGACGTGGTTGCCGGTGGTCAGCACGTGAGCTCCAAGGTCGAACAGCTCGTCGGCAAGGGGCGGGGTGAGGCCGAATCCGCCAGCGGCGTTCTCAGCGTTAACGATGACCAGGTCGACGTTGCGTCCGGCGATGATGTGGCCGATGTGCTCGCGCACGATGCGGCGACCGGCGCTGCCGAAGACATCGCCGACGAAGAGAATGCGCATGGAATTCAGGGTACCAAGAGACAGGGATTAGAGATTGGGGATTTGGAGATTAGGGAACAGGGCGCAGGGGACGGGAGGCGCGGGGCGGGAGACAGGAGGCGGACGATCCAGGGCATCGTTGCGGGCGTCCAGACAGGACACGGAGATTGTTACAGATTTTCATACGACGGCAAAAAAAAGCTGTGGTAGGTTGAAGCAATGGCCGCAAATACCCGCTTCGCAACTGGCGTTCACGCCATGGTCCTGCTTGCCGCCGAACCGGATGAACTGCAGACCTCGGAAGATGTAGCCGGCAAGCTCAGCATCAATCCTGTCGTTATTCGTCGCGTCTTCTCGCTGTTGCATCAGGCGGGGCTGCTGCAGAGTCAGAAGGGTCCGCATGGCGGGTCGAAACTGGCGCGCTCGGCGAAAACGATCACGCTGAAGGATATTTACAGCGCGCTGGACGGCGGAGAGCTTTTCCACACCGCGTCGCTGTCGGGGGCGCACACGGCAAAGCTCGGATCGGTACTGAAGAAGGTGTTCGGGGAAGCCGAAGCGGCACTGCGCGAGGAGCTGGAGAAGACGACGCTGAACGACCTGGCGAAGAAGGCGGGGAAGAAGGGCAAGAAGTAGGTCAGACCGCGGCGTGTCGGGCGAGAGGCTTGCGGGAATCGGCGAGCCACCGCATGATGAGCACCAGCGCGATCAGAATCAGGGAGACGGTGAGGCCGGTCCAGAGGCCGGAGAGCCCCCATTTGAAGTGGAAGCAGAGCAGGGCTCCGAATGGGAGTCCGAGGATCCAGTAGCCGGCGAAGTTCATCAGCATGGGGAAGCGGGTTTCGCCGAGGCCGCGGAGCGCGCCGGTAGAGACGGTCTGGATGCCGTCGAAGATCTGGAAACCGGCGACGATGGCAAGGATGTGCGCGCCGAGGGTCAGCACGCGGGCGTCGCGCGTCCAGATACTGATGATGGGCCGCGGAATGACGACGAGCAGGACCGCCATGAGGGCCATGAAGCCTGCGCCGATAGCGATGGCGAGGATTCCGGCGCGGCGAGCGCGGGCGGGATTACCAGCTCCGATGGCATGGCCGACGGCGACCGCGGCGGCTGCGGAGATTCCCAGCGGAACCATATAGGTGTAGGCGGCGCAGCTGAGCACGATTTCGTGGGTAGCGAGCGCGATGGGTGTGAGGTGCGCAGCCATGACGGTGACGGCGCCGAAGGCGGCGACTTCGAGGACGACTTGCGAGGCGGCGGGCAGGCCGAGCTTGAGAAGGGCGCGGATGCGGGTCCAGTCGGGTGCGGGCCAGTGGGTGAAGAGAGCATGGCCGCGATCGGATTCGTGTGCCCAGGCCGCGTAGACGAGCACACCGGCCATGTAGATGCGCGCGAGGACCGTGGAGAGCGCCGAGCCGCGCACGCCCATGACAGGGAAGCCGAAGTGGCCGTAAATGAGAATCCAGTTGAAGGCCAGGTTGACGAGGTTGGCGGTGATGAGGGCGAACGCGACGGGGCGGACTCGGCTGACGCCCTGGAGATAGCGGCGGAATCCGCCGTAGACGAGCAGCGGGAACGTGCCCCAGTTGAGGATGCCGACGTAAGAGCGGGTGAGGACGGCGACGGTGGCGTCGACGCCGCGGCCCGTGAAGATCCATTGCGCGGCAAGCATGAAGACCATGAGCACCGGCGTAAAGGCGAGGGCAATGTACATGGCCTGCGCGAGGGAGCGGTGGCAGTCGTCGAAGCGGCGCGCGCCCCAGGATTGCGAGACCAGGGTGTCGAGACCGAGGAGCAGGCCGATGCCGAAGAGGGAGGGCGCGTAGTAGATGGCGTTGCCGAGGCCGACGGCGCCGATGGCGTCCGGTCCGAGACGGCCGACCATGATGAGGTCGACGATGGTCATGGTCATCCAGCCGAGCTCGGAGAGCACGACGGGAATGGCGAGGGTGAGCAGCGCGCGGAGCTCCTCACCGATGTGCGTGGGGTGCTGGTGCTGTTCGAAGATCTCGACAGCGGGGACCGGGATTTCGGGCGAGCGAATTTCGTTCGCCGGAGTTTCAGGGTCCTGCATTTGGCCTTCGGAGGACATGGGGATGGGTCATTGTAGCCGGGCGTCGAGGCGGAGCCTGCGTGGTAGATTTGAGGTAGCTCGCGCTGGTTTCATCGTTAGGCGCGGCGCTGGAAGCAATTGCGCGGAGAGATGGCCGAGTGGCTGAAGGCGCACGCTTGGAAAGCGTGTTTAGGGGAAACTCTAACGTGGGTTCGAATCCCACTCTCTCCGCCAGATCACGCTTTGCTGTGCGCACCGCTGGACGGCAAGACAGCGGCGATTTCCTGAGGCGATCAGGATGGCCTAAGACTCCTGATCCGGGCTGCGCTGTCGCGAAACGGCACTCTGCATTACACTATCCGCACGTGTCTCCAGCATCGATGACGTCCCCAATCAGTGAGTCGAACGGGAAACGGGTCTGGCGCCTCGTCGCTCTGATCGCAATCCTGGCGGTTGTGATCGGGACGACGGCAGGGGAACTATGGCACCGTCACGTCAATTGTTCTCCGGAGACATGTCCCATTTGCCACCTGAGCCACCAGGTGGTTGAGCTCCCGGTGGCCGCGGCCAGCGCGCAGATTCTGGTTCCTGCCGGACGGCAGACAGAGCCGCCCAGGCCAGTATTTACTGCCCGGTTTGTCGTCTCTCACCTTCCGGTACGAGCCCCGCCCGCCTAGGGTCCGCGCTCGTTCCGTGCCGCCCCGGCGGCATGCTCTTCCATGAAGTGCCCCGTCCCAAAGGCTGCGAGACTATGTCTGCAAAGCTGTTGTGTATTCCATTTCTCCTGGTGCCGGTACTCCTGACCGTGGGTTCCGGCGCGCAAACTGCCCCTGCACCGAGCCCGCCCGCGCAGGCCAACCCGGGAGGACCGACTCTTTCGCTGGATCGAGCCATTCAACTGGCGCTCCAGCATAATCACAGCCTGCTGGCCGCGCGCTCCACGATCCAGCAGAGCGAGGCGGAAGAAATCACCGCCAACTTGCGGCCCGATCCGGTACTTTTGGGCGACGCGCAGTTCCTGCCCGTTTTCCAGCCCAAACAATTCAGTTCGGAGTACATCGACGACACCGCGCAGTTCGACCTGGGATTGAGCTATCTGTTTGAGCGGGGCAAAAAAAGGCAGCATCGCCTGCAGGCGGCAAAAGATACGACCGCGGTGACCCGATCGCAGGTTGCCGACGCTGAGCGGACCCTCTCCTTCAACGTTGCTACGCAATTCGTCGCGGTCGAGCTGGCGGAGTCGACCCTGGCTCTGGCGCAGGATGATCTGAAGAGTTTTCAGAACACCGTCGACATCGCTCAGGCGCGCTACAACGCCGGCGACACCAGCGAAGACGACCTGCTGAAAATCCAGCTGCAGATGCTGCAGTTTCAAACCGACGTATCGTCTGCGAATCTGGCCAGGGTGCAGGGTCTTTCCGATCTGCGCCAGCTGCTGGGGTACGAATCGGTCCCCGCCAACTACGACGTCGCCGGAACTCTGACCTATGAGCCGGTGAACGGGAACCTCGACGATTTCGAGGCGGCTGCCCTGCGGAATCGGCCCGACCTGCTCGCAGCCCAGCGGGGAGTGACGGCGGCCAACAGCCAATACCAGTTGCAGAAGGCCATCGCCAAACGGGATGTTACGGGGCAGATCAGTTACACGCATATCCAGTACAGCGAGATTTCGCTGTTCGGCCAGATTCAGCTCCCCATCTTCGATCGCAACCAGGGCGAAATCGCGCGCTCCGGGTACGCGGTCGGCCAGGCCCGGCAGCAGGAAGAACTTGCCAATGGGCAGGTGCTGACCGACGTGAAGGACGCTCTGGAAAACCTGCACAGCAACGATCAGATCGTAGGCCTCTACCGTTCCGGTTATCTGAACGAGGCGCAGCAGTCACGAGATATCAGCGAGTACGCCTATCGGCGAGGCGCGGCGAGCCTGCTGGACTTCCTCGATGCGGAACGCAGTTATCGAGCTATACAACTCGCATACCGGCAGGCGCTTGCATCGTATCAACTCGCGGTGGAACAGCTTCGCGAAGCGGTGGGAACCAGGAGCTTACCATGACGATCACATCGGACCCTAGCCGCTGGCAAAGACATGGGGGCGCATCAGCACTAGCCTGCCTCCTGGTTCTTACCGCGTGCAGTTCTAAGGATCGCGAAAGCGCGGATCAGATGACCTCTTTTTCGGCGAAGGCCGCGGCGTCCGCAACTCCGCGGCTCTTTACCATTCCCGAGGATCAGATGGGGCACGTCCAGGTGGTCACGGTGCAGCCGGCCACGCTCACGCGCACACTGCGCCTGACCGGAGCGGTAGCCTATAACGCCTTCAAAACCACGCCCGTCATCACCCAGGTGGGCGGCCCGGTTACACGGATTCTGGTGGTCCCAGGCGAGCATGTTAGAGCGGGTCAGCCGATGCTGGAAGTGAGCAGCCCCGATTATTCGCAGTTACTAGACGCCTATCTCAAAGCCGCCGATTCCTCTCGGCTCGCGGAGCAAAATTACACCCGCGCCCAGGATCTGTATCAGCACCACGCCATCGCCCAGCGCGATCTGGAACAGGCGGAATCGGATCGTAATCAGGCCCGCGCGGATCTGAACGCCGCCGAGGAAGGAATGAAGATTCTCGGGATCAAGAATCCGGCCAGCCTGGCCACGTCCCCCGCTTCGGCGCAAATTCCGGTGCTGGCTCCCATCGGCGGCGAAGTTGTGGAGCGTCTGGTCTCGCCGGGACAGGTGGTGCAGGCCGGCCAGACGCAGGCCTTTACCATTTCCGATCTCAGCACGGTCTGGGTCCTCGCCAACGTGTATCAGGCTGACCTGGCATTTGTCCGCAGCGGACAGGACGTCTCTGTGGAAACCGATGCGTATCCCCAGGCCTTTCACGGAAGGATCTCCTATGTGGCGCCTGCGCTGGATCCGAGCACCCGAACTCTCCAGGCGCGCATCGTGGTCGATAACCCGGGAGAAAAGCTGAAGAGAGATATGTATTGCACGGTTACGGTGACTGCGGGAAGCCTGCAGAATGCTATTTCCGTGCCCGATGCATCGGTGCTGCGCGACGATAATAACCAGCCTTACGTGTATGTCGCCGTCGGCGCGAATCAGTTCGGCCGCCGCGATATCGACATCGGCCAAAGCGAACATGGTCTGACTCAGGTTCTGAAGGGACTTTCCCCGGGAGACAGGGTGGTAGGCGACGGCAGCCTGTTTCTTCAATTTGCCAATTCGCTGCAGCACTGAGGAGCCGACTCCGAATGATCAATCGCATCGTCCAGTTCGCGCTGCGGCAACGCATGCTGGTCCTGCTGATGGTGGCCTTCATCGCCGTCGGAGGCGCGATCGCGTTCCACCACATGCCGGTGGACGCCTATCCGGACCTTGCTCCGCCCATGGTGGAGATCATTACTCAGTGGCCCGGCCACGCCGCGGAAGAAGTCGAGCGCCTGGTGACGGTCCCGACGGAAGTGGAGATGAACGGCGTTCCGCAGATGTCGGTGATGCGTTCCATCTCCCTTTACGGATTGTCGGACGTCATCCTGACCTTCCAGGATACTGCCGATGACTATTTTGCCCGCGAAGTAGTCTTCCAGCGCCTGAGCGAGGTGACTTATCCGACCGGAGTAACGCCGACTCTTGCGCCGCTGGCCAGTCCCTCGGGACTGGTCTATCGCTATGTGATTCAGAGTCCCGACCGCACGCCGCAGGAGCTGAAGGTCTATGAAGACTGGGTGATCGAGCGCGCCTACAAGCAGGTGCCCGGCGTCGCCGACGACTCAGGGTTCGGGGGCACGGTGATGCAGTACCAGGTGCTGCTCGATCCGGCCAAGCTCTACTCCTACCATGTCAGCGTCCCGACCGTACTGCAGCAACTCACCAACAATAACGCCAATGCCGGGGGCGGATTCTATTCGCAGGGCGGTCAGTTCTATTACGTGCGCGGCCTCGGTCTTGTCCGGAATACCCAGGATATCGGAGGTATCGTCGTCGGCAGCCAGAACGGCGTGCCGACGCATATACGCGACATTGGGGAAGTGACCATCGGACACGCGCCCCGTCTGGGAGAATTTGGCTTCAATCAAACGGATGACGCCGTGGAGGGTGTCATCATGATGCGGCGCGGCGAGCAGACGCAAAACGTGCTGAAGGGCGTGGAAGCGATGACCAGCCAGCTCAACCAGCATGTCCTGCCGCCCGATATCAAACTCCGCCCCTATTACGACCGCAGCGATCTGGTGCAGCTGACCATCGACACGGTCGAGCATAACCTGGTGCTGGGCATGGCACTGGTTCTCGTCGTGCTCATCTTTTTCCTGGTCAGCGTTCGCGCCGCTGTGATCGTCGCGATGACGATTCCTTTGTCCCTGCTCTTCGCGTTCATCTTTCTGCACGCGCAGGGAGTCGCCGCCAATCTGCTTTCGATCGGCGCAATCGATTTCGGAATTCTGATTGATGGCACCCTGGTCATGGTGGAGAACGTCTTCCGCGAACTGGGCGCCCGCGAGGGCCAGACCTACAGCTTCCACGAGGTGCTCGTGGACGCGGCTAAAGATGTCGATCGCCCCATCTTCTATTCGGTGGCCGTGATTATCGCGGGGTACTTGCCCATCTATGCGCTCGTCGGGCCCGCGGGCAGGCTGTTCCGGCCGATGGCGGACACGGTGTCGATCGCGCTCGTGGGTGCACTGATCCTGACTCTCACCTTTGTGCCTGTCATGTGCGCTTACTGGTTCAGGAAAGGCGTTCACGAGCGCGTCAATAAGCCCTTCGAGTGGGTACGCAGCATTTATGCGGTCCAGCTGGAATGGTGTCTGAACCATCCGAAAACGACCATGTTCGGCAGCCTGCTGATTTTCGGCGCCACGCTTCTGCTGGTTCCTTTCATCGGCGGGGAATTTATGCCGCACCTGGACGAAGGCGCGCTGTGGATCCGCGCCACCATGCCCTACACCATTTCCTTCGAGGGAGCGAGCAGCTTCTCGCCTCAGGTGCGGGACATTCTTATGAAATACCCGATGGTGACCGATGTCGCCTCGGAGCTTGGCCGCCCGGACGACGGCACGGACCCCACCGGATTCTTCAACGACGAGTTCTACGTGGGGCTGAAGCCTTACAGCGATGGCTCCTGGAAAGCGGGTTCGATTCATAACAAGTCCGAGCTGACCGCCGATATTCAAAAGCATCTCCAGGCATTCCCGGGCGTCATCTTTAACTTCACGCAGCCCGCCGAGGACGCGGTGGACGAGGCTCTGACCGGACTGAAGAGCGCACTGGCGGTCAAGATCTATGGTCCCGATCTCAACGTTCTCCAAAACCAGGCGCTGGAGATCAAGCGCCGGCTCGAACAGATTCCAGGATTCACGGAGTTGACCGTGGTCCGCGAACTGGGCCAACCCAGCCTGCTGATCGACGTCGACCGCGACAAGATCGCCCGCTATGGAATCAATGTTTCCGATGTCGAGGCTATTGTGCAGGCGGCCATCGGCGGCCAGGCGGCAACCCAGGTGATTCAGGGGGAGAAGCTGTTCGATCTCGTGGTCCGCATGCAGCCTGAGTTCCGCGAGGGTCAGCAGCAGATCGGGAATCTATTGGTTCCCACTCCGGCAGGGCAGCAGATTCCCCTGCGCGAGCTTGCGGACATTCACGAGGCCGGCGGCGCCTCTTTCATCTATCGCGAGGACAATTCGCGCTATATCGGCGTGCAGTACAGCGTGGAAGGGCGTGACCTGCAAAGCGCCGTACTCGCCGGCCAGCGAGCCATCGCCAGCATCACCAAATCCCTTCAACCCGGCTACCGTATTACGTGGGGTGGCGAGT
>JBEKIN010000006.1:0-37891 GCA_050011735.1 Acidobacteriaceae bacterium
GGCTTCGACCTGCTTCAGCGCAGCGATGATCTGCGCCTCCGTATGCCTGCTCCTGCCCATATCGTCCTCTCCTGAATCCGAAAATCATACTCAGTTCTGTGCGGATCCAGGGGGGCAGGTCACTATTTCCTGCGGCGCGATCGCACCAGGGTGTACGATTCAGCATGTGGCGATAGCCACGAACACCGCACCAGCAGCGGCTGAGACGCGATTTTCTGATGATTCGAGAGCGGTTGAGAAAAGAGCGATTCTCGAATCCCTCCTCTCCGCCAATGGATGGGACGTTGCTGGATTCAGGCAAAGCGCAAGGATGAAGATCGCGATAATAGGCGGCGGAATCGTTGGATTGGCAACGGCATACCAGCTGCTTAATCGCTTCCCCGCTACCAGAATCACGGTCCTTGAAAAGGAAGCCGGTGCAGGCCGACATCAAACCGGACACAACAGCGGCGTGCTTCATTGTGGGCTTTTCTACAAGCCGGGTTCATCCAAGGCGCGCCTTGCAGTGCAGGGAATTCGCCGGCTGACAAGATTTTGCGCTGAGCACGGTGTCGGCTATGAACTCTGTGGAAAAGTGGTTGTCGCCACTGGGCAGCACGAAATCCCCAGGCTCCGTACCCTGCTGGAACGTGGCACGGCGAACGGACTGACAGGACTACGCCTTCTCGGTCCTGAACAAATCCGGGAGTTGGAACCACATGCTGCTGGATTGGCCGGATTGCACGTTCCTGAAGAGGGAATTGTAGATTACGCCGGTGTTACTGAGACTATGGTCGGCGAGATCATGCGTCTGGGAGGCGGCATCAAATTCTCCTCCGAGGTGATCGAGCTACGCGACCGAAATGGCTGGCACATTCAGACGTCGGGGGGCGACTTTGATGCCGATTTCCTGATCAACTGTGCCGGATTGCAAAGTGACAGGGCCAGCCACATGGCGGGGAACCGCGATAGGGTAAAGATCGTCCCGTTTCGGGGTGAGTATTACCGATTGAAGGAGAATCGGCAGCACCTGGTCCGAAATCTCATCTATCCAGTGCCTGATCCTGCCTTTCCGTTTCTTGGGGTCCACTTCACCAGGATGATTCGCGGCGGAGTGGAAGCCGGTCCGAATGCCGTGCTGGCGTTAGCGCGCGAGGCGTACGGGAGAACGGATTATTCTGTCCGTGACATGGTCGAGACTTTTACCTACCGTGGTTTCTGGCGATTTCTGGTCCGCTATCCGGCAATGTGCTGGCAGGAGTTGAAGAGTTCTGTCAGCAAGGAATTCTTCTGCCGGAGGCTGCAGCGCCTGGTGCCGGAGATACAGGTCGATGACCTTTTTGAGGGCGGCGCTGGTGTGCGAGCGCAGGCTCTTTCGCCGAGAGGTGAACTTCTGCAGGATTTCTATATTGTCCGTCAGGAGCGGGCCCTGCATGTACTCAATGCTCCCAGTCCCGCTGCGACTGCTTGTCTGGCCATTGCAGACGAGGTGATTGATCGGATAAGAGATGCGATAAGCTAGTGGACGATTTCCCAAAATACCGTACTGGTATCTGAAGCGCTGCTGGATTTGATCACAAAGGATATATTCGGGGTCACGGCTCCCAGAGACACAGTACCAGGTGTTCCGCCTGCGGCTTGCGGTGAGAACCGCACCATGCTCCAGCTCTGAATTTCGTGTGTGCTTACCGTGCACATCCCGCTGGACAACGTGCACGTCCCGGATGACATCCCGTCGGTGAACTGATTGCCGTAGTGGAGCGTGTCGGTGTTCCAGACGACGCCGACGCCCGAAAGCGACGAATACACGCCAAAGACGTTTCCATAGACGCGGGAGCGCCTGGAACCTGTGGCCGCAAAAGGGTTGTTATTGTTGTAACCGCTGTTCCCGGTCAGGATCGCGTCAGTCCCACTTTCAAGGAAGCCGTAATCCGCCACATTCGCGACCGTATTATTCGTCACGTGGGTGGACAGAGCGCCATCGTCGATCCCTTCGTGCATGGTTCGGCCCGATGACACAGACGTGTCACCGTAACCATCGCACGAGTTGCCGTCGATGGTAGCCGCCCGGATTCCGGCTGCAAGCTGGATACAGTAAGACACCTGTGCGGAAGCCGTATTACCGCCGATGTCGTTACCGCCCACGATTAGCCCGGTCCCGTAGCCCGAGGGAGCCCTGCCCCCCGCGTTAATTCCGGCGTACGTTACACGGTGGATGGTATTGTGACTTACTGTGAGGAGATTCAAGGGCGCGCCTGTTGCGGCATGAATACCACTCGACCCCACAGATGCCCCGTCGATCGTGTTTCCCGAGATGGTGTTGAGACGACCCTGGTCGAAGAGAATGCCATCACCTGTAAAGTTAGTAATAGTGTTACCATTGTAGGTTGAATCGTAGGAGAGGACGGCGGCAATACCATCGGGGGTGTAAACGCAATCCCTCGACTTATTCATATTTACATTCACAACGGTGTTAACGCTGTTATTGTTGACTGTCAGGCGAGTGGCCCCGCTCACCGTTATTCCAGCCATCGGGATGGAGGTGGTTGGCAGCATCTGCGCGCAATTCCACACTACATTTTCATCGATGTGGCCGTCTATCAATGATTGTGTATAGATGCAAGCACCAGCCGCGTTCGTAACATGATTGCCAGTAAGGGTCGTGCCGACAACGGCATCGACGATGTCGATACCGGAGGTCGTGTCGTCGGAACCGATCTTCGTCCATGTGAATGTTGGTGCGGCGCTTCCTGATCCATGAAGAGCAGTGATTTGATAACAACCGCCAAAATCGGTGTTGTGAGAAACACCCAGCGCGGAGTTTGCGCAGACCCATTGGCCGATTACATAAGGAATCACGGATCCGTTGGTCATGGTCGTGGTTGCGGCGTTCCCGGAAAGAACGGTTGACACCCAGTTTCCTGATGATCTGCCAACGTGAGCGTTTCCGTAAACATTGATTCCGTACCCTTGTCCAGTCTCAGCACTCGTGGTCGTGTCATTCTTATATGCGTTATTCTGGTCAACGTAATTATCTGAAATCGTTGAGTACTCCGCGTTGTAAAGGGCCAGCGCAATCTGTGTATTGTTGTCCGTAAGTGTGTTGCGCGTAACCTGCAGATCGGTAGTAGTTGACTGACTGAGGTGACCCGCGAAGTAATTGGGGTTTGCAACAAAAGTATAGCCCTGAGGGCACACAGTCGGTTGATTGTTCTTGTCCCGGCAGTTTCGGGCAGCGCCAGTGATAGCTGGTCCGTTGTTCGTCAGGACGTTGTGGTCAATGTGGACGTGAGTGCCTCCCTGGATCCAAATGGCTCCGCCAAGGCCCGAGACCAGCCCTTGAGATGCTTCCTGGATACTCAGATCGTGAATGTAAACGTTTGAGGATTGAGAGATGGCCAGAGCGCGGTATGTTGGCCCGGCAATGTGGAAGTGGTCCAACTCCACCTTGTGAGCCGAATTGTTCTCAATAACAAGGCCGGAGCCATTTGAATCCTCAGACGTAAAGAGGAAGCCGGAATTGTCGCCTGTCCCATAGATATGGAGATTGCCGGCGCAGCCGTTGAAGATGACAGACTGAGCGGTGAGGGCAATTCGTTTGTTGGGGAGCATCACGGATGCGTTGCCCCCCAGTGAGCAGATCGTATTTATGAAGCTTTGCCAGGCTTGGGAATCAGTCGTGGCGCCGTCGCAGGCGAGTCCATAGCCGCGGCACGGGTTGTAAAGGGTATCCAGGGACGTCGAGTTCGCGGCGGCGGCTTCGCTTGTCGGGAGCTGGTCGGAGGCGCCAATCGCAGGAAGTGCGGAGCCTGGGACAATGCTTTTGCGGAGAGCATCGACTGCGCTGCGGTAGGTGTTGGCGGGGATACTTCGCGCAAGCGGAGCAAGGCGGAGGCTAACGAAGCCGCCGGGGCCGACTGTGCTGTTCGGGCTGCCTGCTGAACCGTTCTGGTTGCGAGGCGTGGCGAGGACCATCCAACTCTTCGCCTGGGTATCGCCGGCCGGTGACCGAATGGCGCCAGAGATCGTGTGTGGGAGGTTGATCGTGGTCAATAGCGCGGCCAGGGCCGACGGGAGGATGGCGGAGGTCAGGACTATCGCGAGCGCGAGCAGCAGGATCTTTTTGATCGATGAGCTCGAATCGTTGTTTCGCATGTTCTTCGTTTCTGGCGCAGGAAGATAGTCGGTGGTCATCGGGCTTGTGCGGGAATTATAAGGGCTACATCGGCATCGGAGGAGGTTCCGCGCCATCCAGCCTGCTTGCAGTCGGCTCCTCCAGGCGGTTCACCGTAAGCACTGCGGGGGCTGCTGGCACCAGCCCGGCTTAACCCTCAAGAGAAAAGCATGATCGTGAGAGAAGATCAGGCGAACCAGAGAAGCAATCTCTTTTTGCAGAATGGATCCTGGCCCACCATGCATCGCAGGTCCGCCCCGCCTTCCATGCCTGAGAGGAAACAGCGTTTTCGTCGCTCGCGCTCACTGTGGAAGTCGTGCTTGTCCCGTGCCGACACAGAATCGCTGGACCAACTGGTGATTTCGCGTACAGGTGTGCGAGGATGTATGCAATCACTTTCAGAGATTTGAGCTGTTGCGAATTCGGACACAGCCGTGGGCACTGACCCCAGCGGGCGGCGATTTGGATTCGCGTTAACGTTTTTAATATCAAATTGATATATGAACATGACAACCCTATTGTTGATGCGCGTTGCAGTATTGACGAGTGATAAAAGCGGTTGATATAGTAACGCGTTCAAGCCCCAAGCAGTGCTCCTGGTGCAAGAATGCGCATACTTCGCGCGCGCCTGCGGCTTCATCCTGTCCAGGAATACCGTATGCCGGGAATCCGTACCACGAGGATATTCGCTTGTTTCAAGCTGGCTCCGCACACACTGCAATCCCTCAGAAGTCGAGGTTGAGAATCACAGCCTCGGCCGATAGAGACCGGCCGAATGCTGGATGGTACGCCGTCTCCACAGTTGCCCGGCACGAGAAACAGGTCGCGAGATTCCTGCAAATCCGCGGTATCGAGCATTATTTGCCTCTTTATCGGGTCAATCGGCGATGGAGGGACGGTTCAAGAGTTATGCTGGACCTCCCGTTGTTTCCGTGCTACCTCTTCGCAAAAATTGACCCTGCCGAGCGTCTTCACGTTCTTCAGGTCCCGAGCGTAATCGGCCTGGTGAGCGGGGCTGGAAGGGAGCCGGCACGGCTTCCAGATGAGCTGATGGAATCGCTCCGGAATGGGCTCTCAACCTGCAAGGTCGAGCCGTACCCGCTGCTCGTTGTCGGCCAGAGGAGCAGGATAAAGTCGGGGATCCTGTCGGGACTGGAAGGAGTATTGCTGCGCACCGGCAACGACTGCAAGGTGGTGCTCACGGTGGACCTGATCATGCGGAGCGTGGCGGTTGAAGTGGCAGCTGAGGATCTTGAGGTATTACCCGCGGCCTCCTGATTCATCTGTTGTCCTGTACAGCAAGGCAATATGCGCGGCCATCATTGCGGTATTTGAGGATCACCGGGAGGCTGCAACGGCTTTTTGTTTGACAGCATTCGAAACTGCAGCTATCTTGAGTGGGGTCTTTCGAAGCGTCCAGACCCCGACACATCAACCCCAGAAAGCCATCGATGTACGTCGTCCAGCGCTTACCGTAAAAGGGAAGTTGTCCGCATCGCTGAGTTTCGGGGTGCTTCCTTAAATAAAAACCTAACTGTGGAAAACCCTCGATCCAGGCGAGGATGGCGGAGCCTTGTTTGCCTGGGCTCCGGCGGCCATGGAATGCATGCCTTTGTAAGGGCTCGCGGCGCGGGGAATCCAAATGACACAAACCCAACATGCTAATCCCAGAGCATCGCAGGAGCGGATTCTTGCCACCGCGGCGGGACTGTTCGCGCGCTATGGGTATAACGGTACCAGCACACGGGAAATCGCTGCTCAGGCAGACGTTAACGAAGTCACGATCTACCGCTATTTTCGGCGAAAACGCGATCTCTATTGCGCGGCGCTTGAGTCGGAGCTGGTGAAAGTGAAGCTTCGCGGCGATTTGCTCGCGAGAGTGGCGGAAGCCAGTAACGGGCGGGCAGCACTGGGCCGTACTTTCGAACTAATCGCGGCTACTTTGGGATATAGTCCGAATCTCGCGCGCCTGGTGCAATTCAGCACGCTCGAGCTTAGCGAAGATGTGGATGAACTCCTCAGAAAACATCTCCGCGAACTCCTCGAAGTCGTCGCGGATTACCTGCAGCCATGGGTCGTCCGGGGCGAAGTGCAATGCTCAAACGCAAAAGCACTGGTGCTGGCGCTTGCCTTTTTGGTTTTCAGCCATCATTCATTCCGCCGAGTCTTCTTCGACGACATTGCAACGCCGTCGGAAATGCTTAGCGCCTATGCAGATTTGAGTCTTGCGGGCAATCGGTCCTGATGGTAACCCAGCACTTTGTTCGGGATGAACGACCCATGGCATGGCAGTACATGCTGAGGAAACCACGCAATTACATCCAGGCAGTCGCGGCGGCCGCGTCAATCGTACAGGAGGCGAAGTGAAAGCGCCTAAATCAGCGTTGCGGTTCGAAACGATTGTGAGAATCTGTGCAGATCTCGTGATCCTGAATACCGCGTTATTCGGCGGCCTGGCGTCGAGGCACATTTTTTTCAGGCTGACGGAATACCCCGAGAACACGATTCTTGAGCCCTATTTTCATAGCTTCTGGGCTCTCTCCATCATTGGCATTGGTCTTTTTTATGTCGAGGGCTTCTACACCAAAGGACGGGCGTATGCGAGCCGCTACAAGGCGCTGGTTGTGGTGCAGACGACCATTCTCGTCTACATCTTCTTCGGATTTGCGGGATTCGTCTTACCCTTCGTGGCTCGCGTAGGCAGGCCAGCCCTTTTCTTCTCCTTCAGCTATTCGACGGTTGCACTCGTGTGCGCCCGGCTCTGGGCAGTCATCTGGCGACGGGTGATGGCTCTCGAGAGTCACAGCGCCTCTGCGACTGCGTTCGCCAAACCCGAAGGCAACGACACCGTCTTGCTCATTGGGGGCGCTGGCTACATTGGATCCGGACTGGTGCCGAAGCTCCTCAAGGCAGGGTACAAGGTTCGCCTGCTCGACGCGTTTCTCTATGGGCGCGAACCGATTGCGCCATGGACATCGCATCCGAATCTGGAGATTGTAAAGGCCGATTTCCGGCGAATCGACATCGTGGTCCGCGCGATGCGCTCCGTGAATACGGTCATTCACCTTGGCGCGATTGTTGGGGACCCCGCCTGTGCGCTCGATGAGGAACTCACGATCGAGACAAACCTGCTGGCCACCCGTATGATCGCGGAGGTAACCAAAGGACAGGGGATCGAACGGTTCATCTTCGCCAGTACCTGTTCCGTCTACGGGGCCAGCGATCTGTGTCTGGATGAACGGTCCGCTCTCAACCCCGTTTCCCTTTACGCCCGAAGCAAAATCGCGTGCGAAAATGTGCTACTCGGGATGAAAAGTGAAAGCTTTTGCCCGGTAATCCTGCGATTCGGTACGATCTACGGACTGTCCGGTCGTACCCGATTTGATCTGGTAGTGAATCTTCTTTCTGCGAAGGCCGTTGTCGACGGCGTGATTACGGTATTTGGCGGGGATCAGTGGCGGCCTTTCCTGCATGTGAACGACGCCGCCCTCGCAGTCTTTCTGGCCTGCGGAGCCTCCCTTCAGGCACTGCAGGAGACGATCTTCAACGTCGGCTCGAATGATCAGAATTGCACCCTGGGCGAACTCGGACGTCTCATCAAGACCGCAGTTCCCAAAGCGGAATTGCAGTTCTTTGAGGAGAATGTGGATCGGCGAAACTATCGTGTGGATTTCAGCCGGATACAGAAGTCTCTGGGATTCAGTCCTGAATGGATCCTCTCCATGGGAATCCAGCAGGTCCTCAATGCGATTGCAAGTGGACAGGTTATTGATTACAAGGACCCACGATACAGCAACGTTCGGTTCCTTTCAGAAGAGATCGGTCCTGAATCGCTCCGCTTCAACCAGCAGCGGTGGGTTCATGAAGTGCTTCCAACCGACTCCGCGGTTCGGATTCCGATCAGCGCTGCGTGATGCTTTGAGCAGTATCGGAAGGGACCGAATCGCCAAATCGTTTCGTGGGCATTCTCAGGAAAAATATGACAGATCAGCTCGGACGGCGTTGTCAGTCGAGAGTTGGTCTATTGGGTCATACACACTCTCATGGAGGGCGGGCGAGGGCCGTCGATCTGCCCTCGCGAGCTTTTCATTTGTCACAAGGCCCAAGAGGTGCAGCGCAGTCTCGAGGCAGCCGTCTCGGCCCCGGTCGCTATAAGGTTGCCGTGGTGAGCCTCGCCGCGCGGGCATTAGAGCAGCAGGATTGGAAGGAGTTAGATGCAGTCGGATAAATCACTGGTGACGACAGAGCTACGGCACCGGGCCCTCCCCGCGGAGCGTCCCATGGGCGGTGGCGGGCCGCAGGATGAGAAGCTCGACATCGCGTGGCTGATCAATATTTTCATCCGCAGGCGCATGATCCTGATTGCCTCCGTGCTGCTGGCGCTGGTGATCGGTGCGGTGTACTGCATGATGAAAACGCGCCGCTATGAGGCGCAGGGCGAGATCGCTGTACACCCCGAGGGCTCAGGCGCGCTGAACCTCGAGGATGCAACCGAGGGAGCCCTGGGTTCGATGGGAGGAGACTGGAGTAGCCGGCTGGAGACGCAGGTCCGAGTCCTCCGCAGCGGCACGCTCGCCGGCATAGTGATTTCCGATCTGCGCCTCGATCAAAAGCCCGAGTTCAATCCGTTTCTGAACAAGCCCAAATCTGTTCCCGAATACATCAAGCAGGCCAGGGTGCAGGACAACTTTGCCAGGGATTTGACAGTGCAGTCGGTGCCGCGAACGCAGGTAATCCAGATTCGCTTCCGGAACCAGGATCCCGTGCTGGCGGCTGCGATTGTGAACGATCTCTCCCGCGTCTATCAGGAACACAGCTTCATGACCCGTTATGAGGCCACGCAGCAGGCCTCCACCTGGCTTTCGCGGCAGCTGGGCGATCTTAAAGGCACGGTCGAGCAGGAGCAGCAGCGCCTGGCTGCCTACCAGAAGCAGTACGGCATTATCGGCACAGACGAAAATAACAACCTCGTCATGACGCGCCTCGACGAACTGAGTCGACAGCTCACCGAAGCCGAGGCCGAACGCATCACGAGGGAAGCCAAGTATCGAATCGCGCTCTCCGGGGATCCGGCGCTGGTGCAGTCTATTTCGACTGACCCGACGCTGCCGGCACTGCAGCAGGAACGAGCGAGTCTGCAGAACCAGCTTGCGGTGGCGCAGACAACTTACGGTTCTGCCTATCCGCGCGTGGTCGAGCTGAAGGCGCAGCTTGCGCAGACGCAGAAATCGATCGAGCGCACGGTGGACCAGATCCGAGAGCGATATAAGAACGAGTTCGCGGCTGCGCAGAATGAGGAGAACTCTCTACGAGGATCGCTGGACGAGCAAAAGCAGACAGCCTATCGGCTGAGCGAGAACTTCAGCCAGTACAACATCCTGAAAGACGACGTGGAGTCAGGGCGGTCGCTGTACGAGGACCTGCTCAGCAAGCTCCAGGAGGCCGGAATCGCTGCCAGCCTCCGTTCGACCAACGTCGAGATCATCGATGCGGCGGTGCGACCGATCAAGCCGGTCGAGCCAGAAATTCCGTTCGCCATGATGTTCGCTCTCTTTTGCGGAGTCGTAATCGGTATCGGGCTTGTCTTCCTCTACGATCGTATCGATCAGCGCGTTTCCACCACAGAAGAGGTGGAGTGGATTTCCCGCCTGCCGCTGTTCGGCGTCATTCCCAGCATGGGCTCGCGGGGGCGGACGCGCGAGCCTGGGCCCGAATCCGCTGGCTCGCTGGCCCTGATGTCAGTGCGCCGACCGCAGGCGCAATTCTCGGAAGCCTTTCGCTCGCTGCGGACCGCGATTTTGCTTGGAGCAGCGGGAGCTCCGCCTCGCATCATCGTCATTACCGGATCGATTTCAGGCGAGGGCAAGAGCACCATCAGCGCAAACTGCGCAGCTGTGCTCTCGCACAGCGATCAGCGCATCCTCCTGGTCGACGCGGATATGCGCCGCGGCAAGCTGCATGAAGCACTCGGGCTTGGTGCTCGGGTCGGGCTTTCTGAATGTCTGGCCGGGGTCTCGGACTGGCGTATGGCCGTCCAAAGCGTTCCGGATGCCCCGCACCTTGATTTTCTGAGCCGCGGCGCCCGTCCGCCCAGCCCCGCGGATTTGCTCAGCTCTCGGCAGATGGAACACCTCATTGAGGAGTGGTCGCGGGAATACGACCACATCGTCTTCGACACGCCGCCGGCACTAATTGTGACCGATGCGCTCCTGCTCTGCCGGTTCGCCGACGTCGTGATCGCGGTTGCCCGCCACCGATTCAGCAACCGGCATGCACTTCGCCGCTCTTCCGAGCTCATTCTGAAGTCTTCGCGGGGCGTCGTCGGCGTGGTCGTGAACGCCCTGGATCTCACCGGCACTTATTACGGCTACAAGTACGGCTACTACGGGCCGTCTGATTCTTCTAATGAGGCCTACTACGAAGAAGGGACCCCGGCGGAGCACACCAAAGCATGATGCTGGGCATAGCCAGGGGGCGACTGGGCAAGCTCAGCCGCTTCTACAATAATCTCTTCCTCCTCACCGGCGGCTCGGTGGCCGGTCAGCTGATTCTGCTGGCTGCGGCGCCCATCCTGACCCGGCTGTATACGCCCCGGGACCTCGGTATAGCGGGGGTGTATATTTCCATTCTTGGCTTTATGTCCGTGGGCTGCATGCTGCGCTACGAGATGGCCGTCGCAGCCTCTCGCGATTCCCGGGAAGCGGCATCCGTCACTGTACTGGCCTGTACGCTGGCTCTAGGCTCGGCGTTGCTGGCGGCAGGTCTGAAGGGCCTCGCCGTGCGGCTTCTGCTGCTGCACATCCGCAGCGATGTTCGTCTGATTCTGCCCTACCTCTACTGGGTCCCCATTGGGATGGCGACGACCTCGATCTATCTCGCCTTCTCAATGTGGGCGGTGCGATTCCAGGAGTTCCGGGCATTGTCGGCGACCAAAGTGAAGCAAGCGATCTGGGCGGTCGTGATCCAGCTCGGAACTCCATTCCTGCATCGCGGACCTCTGGGGCTGCTTGCCGGGCAGGTGGCAGGACAGAGCGGCGGTGCGACGGCGCTGATCGGCCGGGCGTGGACGCTGGACAAAGAGCATTTTCGGCGGGTCCGATTTGGCGATCTCAAGGCCAGCGCGCGCAAGTTTGTGCGCTTTCCCGCCATGTCACTGCCTGCCGTCCTGCTTGAGTCACTTTTCCTTAACGCGCCTCTGCTGGTGCTGACTAGTCTCTACGGTGCGACGCTGGCCGGTTGGGTCACCCTTGCGAACAGCGTGTTCTTCCTGCCGGGGTTGCTGCTCACACGCAACATCGCCCAGGTCGTGCTGGGAGAAATGGCCCAGGTCGCTGCTGCCGATAATCTCCGGGAGTTGGAACACCTGTTCTGGAAGCGCCTTAAGCAACTCTCGCTGCTGGGTGTGGGTGCCTGTTTAGTGGCCGGCGCCGTGGCTCCCGTCCTGATTCCACGGGTCTTCGGTAAGCAGTGGACGAATGCCTGGGTATGCGCCGAGCTGCTGATGCCGGCGCTTCTCGGCAATCTCGTCTCAACCGTCTTCGGTTCGGCGCTCGATGTGCTGCAGCGGCAGGATCTGCACATCATTCGGGAGATCGGCCGCACCATCATCCTGGCGATCTCCATGGGAGCCCTCTACATTGCCAGGCCGGGGTGGATCGGTGCTCTGGCGATTGTAGGCGCGATGTCGGGTGTGGCGTACCTCTGGTATCTGTGGATCAGCTGGTGGGCCATTCACCGCCAACCGCTGCGACTGGAGCATCGGCAGCAGGCGGCGCTGGAATCCGAGGCTGCGGCGCGATGATGAAAACGATGAACCGCGAAAGAGAACAAAGATGAGCCGGCCTTACGCGCCCATGGAATGGAATCCACACCGAGCCGGATCGCTGACGCCCTTCCGTTTCCTGAGCCGCCGGGCCGTCTTTCTCCTGGTATCGCTCGGTTTCGCGTCGGCCTTCTGCTGGAACTACATGACATTCCAGGTGGTGGCCCTCAGCTGGTTCAACGTCTATTACACGCCTACGCCGCTGTCTGCCTGGATTACGGCCTTTGTCATATTCCTCATCCCGGGACTGGTTGTGCCCACGGAACTGGCTCGCCCCTCTTCCTTTGCCGTTCTCATGCAGTACGCGCTTGTGCTGATGCCGGTGTGCTTCGTGCCAATGTTTCGCCAGGAGATGCCGCTGCAGCACTGTATCCTGCTGGCAGGCAGCTTCGCTGTCGCGATTCTGATCCTGCTTGCAATGAACAAGGCGCCCCGCAAGGTGCTGCCTGTTCCTCGCTTGCGAGCGGATGTTGGCTGGACGCTCTTTGCCTCCCTTTATCTCATTTTCAACGGAATTGTTGCTCTGATGGGGCCGCGCTGGCAGATCGTGAATTTTCTCGCTGTGTACGACGTCGTGCGGCCGCAGGGTTTAGCTTACCAGGATAATCTGTATGCATATGCATACATGAACCTGGCGTGGACGATGAACCCCTTTCTGATCGCGAATGCTATAGCCCGGAGGAGTTACTGGCTTGTCGTAATTGCGTCTCTCATGGAGGTGTACCTCTATGGCTATGGCGGATTCAAATCGATGGTATTCGCGCCGTTCCTGGTAATCGGGAGCTATTTCCTGGTCAAGCGCTTCCGTCAGCCTGCGACCAAGGCTATGCTGGCATTTCTGGCGCTTATTATTATCACCACGGCTGCATATGTGCGCAATCCATTATCACCGCTTAATTTTGCTATCAACAGCCTTTATGAAATGCGGACCATCGGCATGGCCGGCCAGAATACGGCAGGCTTCGACTACTTCGCCTATAACTACGGCTTCACGTATTGGGCACACCTTAAGGGTGTGAATAAGCTTGTCCACTATAATTTCAAGCAGGACATTGGGAATGAAGTTGGGCTTTTGGAGCAAGGGTACAATACCCAGGCCAATACCGGATTTCTTGCAACGGACGGTCTCTCGGCCCTTGGGTTAGCAGGTGTCATTCTCATTTCTTTCGTTGCGGGCGGATATTTCTGGCTGGTGGATTGCGCCGCTTCCGGGCACGACAGCGCCTTCGCTGTTGCCGCATTCTCGGTGCCGGCGTTCGTTCTCGTCAACGGAGGATTCTTCACAAGCCTGCTGAGCGCGGGCACCTTGCTTACCGTCATTCTCCTGCAGTTTATGCCACTCGTTACCGCCGATGAGCATCGGCTTCCGGTCGCAGAGAGGGACTACCTGCCCGCTGTTACCGTTTAGGTAATCCAAGGCGTTTTCGCTGGAGCATGAAACAGGCATCCGATACCGCGGCTGCGAGTGTAGCTGAGCCAGAAATACCGGCGCCCGCTGCCCCGCGACAGGTCCCCGAAACCACCCGCCTGCGAATAGTCATCGTCACATCCCTGCACCGCGATTTCGATATGCGCATCTGGAGGCATGCGCGTTTGACCAGTACATTCGCCGAAACTCATTTGGTATGCGGCTGGAACCTGCCGACCGGCACTGTACGTGACGGGATCACATTGCATACCTTTCGGCATTCGTATTCGCGCCTGACTCGGTTGCGTAATGTGGCAGGGGTTGCAGCGCGTCTTCTTCCTTTGTTGCGCAGGGTGGATGTGGTGCATTTTCACGACATTGATCTTTTGCCTGTCATGATCCCACTGGCTGCATTCCGACCTGTTATCTATGACGTACATGAGAACTACGCTGACGAAATGCTGGTCCGCGGGTGGATCCCGGGCCCGTTGCGACGCGCACTTTACTTTCTTGTTCTTGCCATGCACGCTGCGGCATCGCGCACCATCGGCAACATCGTTTGCGTGGTGCCTGACCAGGTGACGGAGTTCCGTAGTGCAAAGCGAATAGTGGTGATCGAGAACTTTGCCAGTTGCGATCGTGCGTGCGAGTGGAAGGACGACTACATGCAGCGACGGCCGGCAATCATCTCGACGGCCTGGCAATATCCGGCGAACGGTACCTGGGTGTTGCTGGATATTGCGGAGCGTCTGCAGCAAGCGGCGCCTGAGCTAGCTGTCCTCGTCGTCGATCAGTTCGAACCGGATTTTCGGAACCGTGTGTTGAGCAGCATGGAGCAGCGTGGTATCAGGAACATCCGCCTCCTGCCCAGGATCGAGGCGCAGCGGGTCATGGAGTACCTTAATCGAGCTACGGTTGGCCTGATTTCGCCGCTGAACCTGATTAAGAACGCGAAGGCCCTGCCAACGAAGCTCTTCGAATATATGGCTGCAGGGATTCCGTGCGTGGCGAGTGACTTTCCGCATGTCGCGAAGGTGGTGAATGATTCCGGCTGCGGGATGCTCGTTGCCCCTGAGGACGTCAGCGCATTCGTCGAGAGCATTCTCTGGCTGGTCGGCCATCCTGCGGAGGCGTGCAGCATGGGAATGGCGGGCCGCGCGGCGTTCTTTGAACGGTATAACTGGGAAATCCACGGGCCAAAGCTGCATAGGCTCTATCTGGATGTGACTGGAAGGCAACCGGATAGCTGTTGAGTCCAGCCAACCTCCAGCAGTGGTCATCGCAAGAATTCGTTCCCGATAGTTGTCATATTTGGCCCGCCGCAGCGACGTTGTTCATGTCGTTGTGGGAGGCGCAGAAAGTACCGCCGAGCAGGTAATCGCACAGTCACGGCGGAAGGGTTCATATAAGAATGTGCGGTATTGCTGGAATTTTTTCGAGGAGACTCCCGTTTGCTGATTGCGCCACGATCCGCTCCATGATCGATGTGGTCGCCTATCGCGGACCGGACGGACAGGGCCACCTGGTTGACGGACCCGTGGCTCTGGGACACAGGAGACTCGCGATTCTCGATCTGAGCGAGGCCGGGCGCCAGCCCATGCACTCGCTCGATGGCAATGTCAGCCTTGTTTTTAACGGCGAGGTCTACAACTATCTCGAACTTCGCGAGGAGCTGCGCGCCAGGGGACACCGGTTTGTCTCCAACACCGACACCGAGGTTATCCTGGCGGCGTATTCCGAGTGGGGAGCGGAGTGCGTGTCCCGCTTCAATGGGATGTGGGCGTTCGCGCTCTACGACCGGCGGCTTCGCCGCGTCTTCTGCTCGCGTGACCGGTTCGGGATCAAGCCGTTCTATTATGCCAGCACCGACCAGGCGTTCGTCTTCGGGTCGGAGATCAAGCAGTTGCTGCCGTTCCTGCCGTCGCGGCGTGCACGCCGCGACGTGCTGCTGAACTTTCTGGTTACGGGGCTCACCGGCTACTCCGAAGAGACCTTCTTCGAGGGTGTCTTCTCGCTGCCGGGCGGCCACAACCTGGTATTGGATCTGCAAACCGGCGCGTTCACGATTGCGCGATTTTATGAAATTCATCCGACCGAAGCCGAGGGCAAATCGGAGGATGACCTAGCGGATGAGTTCTACCAGCTTCTGACGGACGCCATACGGCTGCGCCTGCGCTCCGATGTGCCGGTGGGAACCTGCCTCAGCGGAGGGCTGGACAGTTCGACGATTGCCATGATCGCTGCGCGCGAGTACATCGAGAACGCCGGCCGTCCTTTCACCGCGGTCACTGCCGGAAGCATCGATCGGGAGAACGACGAGACCGAATTCGCACGGCAGGTCGTGGAAGCGGGAAAGATGGCGTGGCATCTGACCCGTCCCGAGACGAACACATTTCTCGGCGAATTGCCCGAGCTGGTGTTCCATCAGGATGAGCCTTTCGGCGGGCTGTCTGTGATGATGAGCTATCAGGTGATGAAGATCGCCCGCGAGGCAGGCCTGCCTGTACTGCTGGACGGCCAGGGCTCGGACGAGGTGTTATTCGGCTATCCGATGCAAATGGGCGCGCTGATCATCAACGCGCTCAAGAGGCGAGGTCCGGCGGCGGCCCTGGCGATCTTTTTCCAGCTGGGGCGGCGGGATCCTCGGCGCTCCGCCCGATTCCGCCTGCTTTCCAGCGCAGCGTTCCTCGCACCGCGGTGGCGTTTCCGGCATTATGTCCGGAATTACTCCGCACTGCGTGAGCAGCCGGAATGCGCGCCGGCGTTCCTAACCTGGAGCGATTCCGTGGGCGATCTGGCCGCTTACCAGAAGACGGAGATCACATCGACGGTGCTGCCCGCGCTGCTGCGTTTCGAGGATCGCAATTCCATGGCCTCATCGATCGAAACCCGGCTGCCTTTCCTGGACTACCGGCTGGTCGAGTTCGGGGTGGGCCTGAAAGCATCGCTCAAGATTCGCGACGGCTGGTCGAAATACATCCTGCGCAAAACGGCGGCGCGGGTGCTGCCCGCATCGATAGCGTGGCGGCAGAGCAAGATCGGTTTCGCGGCTCCTGGTTCCGTCTTACAGAAGGGCGTGCTCGCCTCCAGCCGGGATGCGGTGCGGGAATGCCCTGTGTTGCGAAACGTTGTCGATATGGGAAAGTACCTTCAGCTGGAGAGATCTCACCCGGAGAAGGCGTGGCGCTACTGCAGCGTAGCTTTATGGTCGCAGACGTTCGCGGTGAGGGACATCGCGTGAGCCGCAGGTGGTGGTCAAAGGTGAACAGCATGGCGAGATCGCGCGTGGTCCTTGTTCTGGCGCTGGCATTCGGCCTCGCCGCGAATGCTCAGGAGCTGCCAGTCGAACACAAACAGCAGACCAAACAGGATCAGCGGATGTTCTACCAGCGCGTTTACCGTTACGACCAGGAGACGATGCTGGAGGATCCTGCGATCGCTAATCGGGTGACCGACGAACGGATATTGCCCGATTCGAACGAGCAGAATGTCGAATCTCGAGTCCTGACGCTGGACGATCTGCAGTGGTCGCGGTTTGTACCCGCACCGATACCGAGTGAGGGCATGCAGTTCGTTCCGGGAAAGGGCTATGTCGCCGGTCGCACGGAGCAGGCCACCGAGCCGGGCATGAGCGTTCTTGCTCCGACACTGGGTTTTCAGATGAGCGGCGGACTGAAGGCCGCGGAGAATTCCCCGAATGCCGAACCGTTCCTGACGGGAGTGAATCCAGGCGAAAGCGGTCCCAACTTTGTCCGGTCGAAGGCTGCCATGGATCTCTACGCCCAGCCTCCCGATCCGCTGCTGAGCCTCGAGCCCTTCCAGGCGGGGATTTCTGAGACGGGGATCGGCTCGGCTATGGAACATCGGCCTGCGGCGAGCCTGCCGGCCCCGGAACCCTCGCCCCTGCAAAACGCGCTGACCGAGCCGTCGAATATGAGCACCATCGGCGGACTGTCGGCACATACCGCGCCCTTTCGACGCTCCGGTCCTGGAAGGGGCGGCAGAACCACCTGTCAGTTCAAGGTCAATCCGGCAACCATCCACGACCGTTTCGAACGGGAAAGGCTCTCGCGCGAGGGATGCCTGACCAGGCCGGTTGCGGCGCATAACGGAAAGCACCCTCTCGAATGAACCCAGAGACTGAATCTTCGAGCCGTCCGCTGCGCGTAGCCGTGGTGAGCGCGGTGTTTCCCCCGGAGTTTACGTACTCATCGCGAACCAGCGGCAACGTCGCGGAGCAACTTGCTGCCGACGGCCACGCCGTCACCGTTTACGCCTCGTTTCCTAGCAAGCCGGCGGGCCGGCTGTTTCCGGGTGTGCGCCGGAAACTATATAGGACAACGAGCGAGCGGGGTTACAAGCTGGTCCACTGCTTCTCGTTCCTCGCCCCGGAGTCGAGGATTCTGAGCCGGTTTGCGGAAAACATTTCGTTCGGCCTCACCTCGGCGGTGCGCCTTCTCCTGGACGCGAAGCCCGATGTGATCTACTCGAACACCTGGCCGATTTTTGCCACCGCCATGGTGGCAGCAGTGGCCAGGCTGCGCCGGATTCCGCTGGTGATTTCGGTTCAGGATATCTATCCCGAGTGTCTGTCCATTCAGGGCCGCATTTCCGAAAGAAGCCTCGTGGCACGCGTGCTGCGTCGAATCGACCGCTGGAACGCACACGCCGCGAAGGATCTCATTGTGTTGTCCGATCGCTTCCGCGAGGTGTACCAACACAATCGCGACGTCTCCGTTTCGCGCCTCCACGTGATTCAAAACTGGGGCGAACGGAGCAACATTGTCGTTGACGAGGCTGCATGCCGCGCCTACCGCTGCAGCAAAGGGATTCCTGAAAACGCCTTTGTCCTGGGCTATGCCGGCAATATCGGACCGGCGGCGGGTGTGGAGGGTCTGGTAGAGGCTTTCGCCCGGGTTCAGGACCGCGAGGGTCTGTACATGCTGATCGCCGGTTCGGGGGCGCGCCTGGAATCGGTCCGGGCGATGGCCCGAAGGCTCGGTTGTGCGCGGGCGATTTTTCACACGCCCTGGCGGGAGGAAGAGACGTCGTCGGTGCTGGGCAGCGCTGACGTGCTGCTGCTGCCAACCATCGGGACGCAGTCGCTTGTTTCGGTGCCGTCGAAGATCATCTCCAGCTTTCTGGCGTCGCGCCCAGTGATCGCCAGTGTCTTGCCGCAGTCGGAGGTGGCATCGATCGTGCGCGAAGCGTCGGCAGGATGGGTGGTAAACCCGGAAAACGCAGTGGCTCTGGCGGAAGCGTTCCGCCGCGCTGCCGAAACGGGTCGCGATGAGCTGAAGAGGATGGGCGAGCTGGGCCGGGCGTATGCAGCGCAGAATCTCTCGCGGGAATCGAATCTGCCCCGCGTGCTTCATCTGCTGTACCTGGCGGCGCAGGCAGGCCGGCCGGCCCCCGCCGGCGTCGAGGAATATCAATAATTCAAAAGGCGGAGCGCATCTTGGAGACGAAAAAATTGGAAGCGTTATCGGTGCCCTATCACGTGGCAGCCGTAGGGGAAGAGGAGGCATCCGCGGCGGCAGAGGTCATCCGCTCCGGTTGGCTGACGACCGGCCCGCGGACCATGGAATTCGAGAAGAAGTTTGCCGAGTATGTCGGGGCAAAGCATGCGGTTTCCGTGGCCTCCTGCACGGCCGCACTGCACCTGGCTTATGATGCGATCCACCTGAAGGCCGGTGACGAAGTGCTGGTTCCGGCTGTGACGTTTACTTCGACTGCGGAGACCGTGGTGTACCTCGGAGCTACTCCCGTTATTGTCGATGTGGATCCGTTGACGCTGAATCTGTCGGTTGAGGATGCCGCCCGGAAGATCACGCCCCGCACGCGGGCGATTGTGCCAGTGCACTACGCCGGGCAGCCCTGCGATATGGCGGAGATTCAGGACCTGGCCGGCAAACACGGCCTTGAAGTGATTGAGGATGCTGCCCACTCCCTGCCTGCTTCCTATCGCGGCACGCCGGTGGGCACTATCAGCCGCATCACCTGCTTCAGCTTCTACGCCACCAAGACCCTGGCCATCGGCGAAGGTGGAATGGTGACAACGCCAGACGACGAGATTGCGGCGCGTATCAGGATGATGCGGCTGCACGGCATCGGGCGCGATTCCTGGAAGCGCTATACAGCGGAGGGCTCATGGTATTACGAAGTTCTTGAGGCAGGATACAAATACAACATGACCGACGTACAGTCGGCCATTGGGCTGGTGCAGCTGGGGAAATGCGACGCACTGCGCCAGATGCGAGCCTCGATCGCCGCCAGCTACGACGCGGGTTTGGGAGGTCAACCCTGGTTCCAGATCCCGACCAGCCTGCCGGACCGCGAATCGGGTCTGCACCTGTATCCCCTCCGCCTGCATCTTGACACGCTGCGCATCGATCGCGCCGAATTCATCCGGCAACTGAAGGAGCGTGGAATCGGCACCAGTGTGCACTTCATCCCGCTGCACCTGCACCCGTTCTATCGGGATCGGTACGGCTATAAGCCTGAGGATTTGCCGGTGGCGACCCGGGAGTACGAGCGTTATCTATCGCTGCCACTCTTTCCGTCGATGTCCCAGGAACAGATAGAGTACGTGATCGAGAGTGCCATTGATATCGCCCGCAGCAACGCAAAGTAAGACCCTCATGCTAAAGCGAGCCCTGGACCTCATTTTGTGTGTGGTCGCTCTGCCGCTGGCAATTCCCGTGCTGGCGGCGTGCGCCATCGCGATCCGGCTCACCTCCCATGGACCCGTGCTGTTCCGGCAAAAGCGGCTGGCAAAGCACGGGAGCACTTTTGAGGTGCTGAAGTTCCGCAGTATGTACGTGAATGCTCCCGATCTGAGGAATCCCGACGGATCTACCTGGAATGGCGCTGACGATCCACGGGTTACGCGGGCAGGGAAATGGCTGCGGCGGACCAGCCTCGACGAGCTGCCGCAGATCTTCAACATCCTGAGGGGGGAGATGAGCGTGGTCGGGCCGCGGCCCGATGTGCCGGATGCGGTGCGCCATTATCGTCCACAGGATCGCGCGCGGCTCACCGTGAAGCCAGGCGTCACCGGCTGGGCGCAGGTGCACGGAAGGAACGCGCTCAGCTGGGCGCTCCGCCGCGACTACGATCTGGAATACGTGGCGATGGCCTCTCTCTGGCTCGATATCAGGATCATGCTGAGGACCGTCCCCCTGGTGCTGTTCGGCAAGGGCGTTTTCGTCGGAGAAGTGCCCCATGCCGAACCGGAAGACCCCAGTGAGCCCCATGCGAGCCGAACGGCGGAAATGAGCGAGAGACGATGAAGAAACTCGTTATTCTCGGCTCAACGGCTCCTGAAATTGTGAAATTGCTGGCCGCGCTGAAGAGCCGCGACGAGGCAGATTTCGAATTGATGGGCTTTCTGGATGACAATCCTGACCGACACGCCGCCCATTTCATGGGTTACCCCGTGCTCGGCGGCAGCGACCTGCTGAAAAGCCAATTCACGGAAGCGCTGGTGATCAACAACGTCGCAAAATCGACAGCGCTGCGTCACAAGGTGTGGAAGCGGCTCGAGGGGATGGGCGCGCGGTTCTATACGGCAATTCATCCGGACGTAGACGTGAGCTACACCACGATCGGATCGGGAGCGATTGTCCAGGAGGGAGTCGTGATGGGGCCGGAGGTGGTAGTGGGGCAACATTCCATCGTTTGCTTCGCGTCGATCATCGCCCACGAAAGTTCCGTGGGTGACTGCTGTTTCCTCGCGCCCGGAACCGTCATCAACGGGCGCGTGAACGTGAGGGAGGGTGCATTTGTGGGCGCAGGGGCAATCGTGCTGCCGAATCTCACGATTGGCGAATGGAGCCTTGTCGGTGCGGGTTCCGTGGTAACTGAAGATGTGCCTCCCTACTGCACGGTATTTGGATCGCCTGCGCGGGTGTTCGCGGACCGCAGGCCGAGGACGGGCGCCTGAAGCTGCATCACGTGGGCCTAGTGGTGGCGAACCTCGAGACTAGTGGCGCGGTTTTGAGGCGGACGCGCCCCTGATTCCGAACGATCACGATGCCCGTGACGCCAGAGTGTCATCGCCACGAAATCGCCACCACGCCGGTGACTAGCGTGGCGCGAGAAGATCGTGCTCGCATAAGAAATGGAGCCGGAAATGTCCTTCCATATTGCTGTTGTCGGAAGTGGATACTGGGGCCGGAATCTGGTC
The DNA here is from genome assembly GCA_050011735.1 of Acidobacteriaceae bacterium. GTDB lineage: Bacteria > Acidobacteriota > Terriglobia > Terriglobales > Acidobacteriaceae > Palsa-343. The sequence continues at coordinate 21,572 of JBEKIN010000006.1, forward strand.
CGGAACTTCCACCAACTCGAGGCCCTGCACACAGTGTGCGACGAAAATCCGCTTGTGGAGGCGGAGATCGCGGAGAAGTATCCGCAGGTGGTTTTTCGCCGGGACTACGCCGATGTGCTGGCTGATCCCGCAGTCGACGCCGTGGTGCTGGCGACGCCCGCGGGGCTGCATTTCGAGATGGCGCGGCGCGCCCTGGATGCCGGCAAGGACGTCTACGTCGAGAAGCCGCTGGCACTGAGCGTGGAAGACGGGCAGAAGCTCATCGACCTGGCTGCGCGCCGGCGCCGCATCCTGATGGTCGGGCACATTCTGCGGTACCATCCGGCCGTCCGGAAGCTGAAGGATCTGATCGCCGCCGGGAGCCTGGGCCGGATTAACTACATCTATTCCAACCGGCTCAACATGGGCAAGATTCGCACCGAGGAGAACATTCTGTGGAGCTTTGCTCCTCACGACATCAGCGTGGTGTTGGGATTGCTCGGCGAGGAGCCCGTCTCTGCCACCTGTGAAGGCGGCCATTATCTTAGCAACAGTGTGGCCGACGTAACGCTGAGCCAGATGACGTTCAGCAGCGGAGTGCGCGCCCACATCTTTGTCAGCTGGTTGCATCCTTTCAAGGAACAACGGCTGGTGGTGGTGGGCTCGGAAAAGATGGCGGTCTTTGACGATACCGCCGCCGAGAAACTGGTGCTGTATCCGCATCGCGTCGAGTGGAAAGACCGGGTGCCGAACGCGGTCAAGGCCGAAGGCGAGCCGGTGGCGCTCGAATCCACCGAGCCGCTGCGCAATGAGTGCCAGCATTTTCTCGACTGCCTGACCTCGCGCTGCGCGCCACTGACTGACGGGCGCGAAGGACTACGCGTGCTGCGCGTGCTGAGCGCTTGCCAGCAGGCGCTCGAGTCCCAGCGCACGGTGGAGATGAGCCAGGCTCCGGCGAAGCCTGCGCGCCCCTGGTTCGTGCATCCGACCGCCGTCGTCGATGAGCCGAGCGAGATTGGCGCAGGCACGAAGATCTGGCACTTCTCGCACATCTTGCCCGGCGTCAAAATCGGCGAAAAATGCATATTCGGCCAGAACACCCAGGTCGGTGAGGGGGTGCGCATCGGCAACAACGTGAAGGTGCAGAACAATGTTTCCATCTACACTGGTACGGAGATCGAAGACGATGTCTTCCTCGGCCCGTCGTGTGTTCTGACCAACGTCACCAACCCGCGCTCGCAGGTCAACCGCCACTCGCTCTATGAGAAGACGTTCCTGCGGCGTGGGGCAACGGTAGGCGCCAACGCAACCATCGTGTGCGGCATTGAGCTCGGTCGCTACTGCTTCATCGCTGCAGGTGCAGTGGTGGCGAAGAACGTGCCGGATTATGCCCTCATGGTAGGCAACCCGGCCCGGCAGGCCGGCTGGATGAGCCGCCATGGCCACCGCCTGCGCGATCCCGACCCATCCGGCGTGATGATCTGCCCGGAAAGCGGCTACCGCTACCGCGAAGTCGAGCCAGGCACCCTGCGGTGTATCGATCTGGACGAAAATGCTCCGCTGCCGAAGAAACTGACGATCGGTGCGAAGACCTACGACGAATTAAAGAACCCTTCCCCTTTGGAGGCAGAAGCAGTGCGATGAAGGTCCCTCTCCTGGATTTGAAAGCTCAGTACTCTACCATTCGTGACGAGGTGATGGCCGCGGTCGATGCCGTTCTCGAATCACAGCAGTACATCGGCGGTCCGAAAATCACCGAACTGGAGAGGAAAGTTGCCGCGCTGAGCGATTGCGCGTTTGCGGTGGGCGTCTCAAGCGGCACCGATGCGCTGCTCTGCAGCCTCATGGCCCTGAACATCGGCGCGGGCGACGAGGTGATCACCACGCCATTCACCTTCTTCGCCACCGCCGGCTGCATTGCGCGAGCAGGAGCAAGGCCGGTCTTCGTGGATATCGATCCCCGCACCTTCAACATCGATCCGGAGCGGATCCGGGCGGCGATCACGCCGCGCACTAAAGCCATCATGCCGGTTCATCTGTTCGGCCAAATCTGCGACATGGACCCGATTCTGGCGATCGCCGCCGAATACGGCCTGTCCGTCATCGAGGATGCCGCCCAGTCCATCAGCGCCACCTATAAGGGGCGTAAGGCCGGGAGCATGGGGACTTGCGGATGCTTCAGCTTTTTTCCCAGCAAGAACCTCGGCGCGGCGGGAGACGGCGGCATGATCGTCACCAACGATGCCAGCCTTTACGAACGTATGGTTCTGCTGCGCTCCCACGGAGCGCGGCCTAAATACTACCATGCCGTGATCGGAGGCAATTTCCGGCTCGATCCGATCCAGGCGGCGATCCTGCTGGTGAAACTTCCGCATTTGGATGCGTGGAGCGAAGGACGGCGGCGCAACGCGGCTTATTACAACCAGCGCTTCGCGGACTCTCCCGTTCAGACGCCTTACGTACTGGCGGAATGCGTCCCCATCTACAACCAGTACAGCATTCGGGTATCGCAGCGGGATGCGCTCGCGGAGCACATGAAGCAGCAGTCGGTGCAGACGGAAATCTACTATCCTCTTCCGTTACATCGGCAACAGTGCTTCGCCTGGCTCGGATATCGGGAAGGCAGCCTGCCGCAGGCGGAGGCGGTGGCGCGCGAAGTGCTGGCTCTGCCGTGTTACCCTGAACTGCCGCCCCAGTTGCAAAGCTACGTCGCAGACACGGTCCTGGCCGGGGTTGCGATGTTACGAACTGTTCGAAATCCGGGCCGGGACCCGGATCAGCTCTGCTCGACACAAAGCGCTTGCACCGCGGCCGGCCCGTTTGTGTGAGTCGCGCGAAAGGCGGAGGTTCCAGAGGATTCAGCAGGAAGGTGGCAGGCGGGTTTCCGCATTGGCCGTGCTCGCCCAGCGGTTGTGCGGTCTGCTGTCTTCGCAAGCTCTGCGATTCCCGGCGATCGAAACTTCCTTTGCCCCAGGATGGAGCAGGGATACGAGGCATGCGATGAATTGGAAATGTTCCCTTATGGCGTATCTGCTGTTCAGCTGCACATGCTATGCGCAGTCGGCGGCGCCTTCGGCGCCCAGGATTCAACCCGTTGACGAGGCGCAGGCCGAGCAGGCTACCATCGGTCCGGGTGATCTTCTGGACATCAGCGTGTTCGCGGTCCCCGAACTGACGCTCAAGGTCCGCGTCAATGAGCAGGGCTCCGTAATGCTGCCCTTAGTAGGAGATATGCATTTCGGCGGTCTGACCGTGGCGCAGGCCGAGCAGGCACTTTCGAAAACCCTGGTGGAGCGCGACCTCGTCCTCAAGCCGCAGATCACCATCTTTGTCACGGAGTATGCGACCCAGGGAATTACCATACTTGGTGAAGTCAACCAGCCCGGAACGTACCCACTGTTCGGGCCGCACCGTCTGTTCGATGCTCTCTCCGCGGCGGGCGGAGTGACCCAGCGTTCGTCTTCGACAATCACGCTGATCCACCGGGGCGATCACGACCATCCCATCCATCTCAGCCTCGCGGTAACGAACGCGAATGTGAATGTGGACGTGATGCTGCAGCCGGGCGACACGATCATTGTCGATAAGGCGCCGGTGGTCTACGTCGTTGGCGAGGTGAACAAGCCCGGCGCATTCCTGATGGAAAACAACACCAGCATCACGGTGCTGCGCGCTGTGGCGCTGGCCCAGGGTGCGACACACAGGGCGGCGCTCAACAAGGCCGAGATTGTTCGCCGCTCGCCCGTCGGCGTCGAAGAGATCGATCTTCCACTCAGTAAGATCATGCATGGACAACGGGCGGATCTGCAGCTGCACGGTGACGACATTCTCTTCCTGCCAACGAGTAAGACAAAGGTGAGCGCGCAGAAGGGTATTGAGGCGATCCTCGCGGCCACCATCGGCTTGGCGGAGTTTGGCCGACTCTGAGGTCGCCGGCCGTTGCAGGCGACAATCGTCACGCGAAGATGGACAGGAAGACGGAACCGGCATATCACGCCTGGTCTGCTGAATTGCATGACGTGAGATGAAGATGACGCGAGTCTCGCCCGCCGAACCGTCTCTGCGTGTGTCGCGCATTCTGCAGCCTCCTTGTTGGACTGGACGTGCGGATTGCAGAGCGGGGTCATTGTGGATCGGCGTAGACATCTGGTTGGGAACAGGCGAAGGATATGTTTGATATTCGACGACGTGGTGGCCCAGCAGAATTTTGTAAAGAGCTCATCACCAGGGTGGGTTCAAACCTGTCGTCGAGGACGATTTACAAGCTTGATGCTACCCTCAATTATCTTGAAGCCGGGCGCTGGATGCGAGAGCATGGCTTCGACTTATCACGCCGTGTTCAGCGGAGGGAGCAGCTTTTTGATCTGGTAGGAGAGCAAGTAGGCGACCGCAAGGTCCTGTATCTGGAATTCGGCGTCTGGAAAGGCTCCGCAACATTGTATTGGTCGCAGCTACTGCGAAATCCAGGAAGCAAACTTCACGGATTTGATAGTTTCCAGGGGCTTCCAGAAGACTGGACACCATACGAACGAAAGGGCTGTTTCTCCACGGGCGGTCAAATTCCCAAAATAGACGACCCACGCGTTGAATTCTTCAAAGGATGGTTTGAAGATACACTACCCACCTACAAGATTCCGCCACATGAGGTGCTCGTCGCAGTTTTCGACGCAGATCTTTATTCTTCTACTAAGCTTGTCCTCGACTATCTTGAGGATACAATCATACCCGGAAGTTATCTGTATTTTGATGATTTCAGCCACCGCAACGATGAGATGCGCGCTTTCGACGAATTCATTCACACCACCGGGCACCGGTTCTCTCTCGTCGGAGCCACGCGGGTACTGTCGGAGGTAATGTTTCGAACGGAATGCTAGAACTGCAGGTAAGCTGGTTCCAGTGTCTCCCCTCGTTTCCTGGCGCTCGCCCTTCCCGTACAGTTCGCTTGCGGCGAAAACATGGTCTTTTTCACCGAAGAACGCTGTGCCGGACGCTTTGTCGTGGCTCGTGGTGTTCGAGGAACACGAACCTGCACCGAAGATGGCTGCTTCAGCAGTGCAGTGAGGACCAGGTCCATCGCGATTTGGCAACAACAGCGCCGCGACCTCCATGTGTTCGGCTCGTATCGGGCCGGTCCCAACAATTTCATCACTATAGTCGCATTGTTCGGTCCTGAGATCAATGGTAAGCGGAAGGCGATGAAACTGCATCTAACCGAATCGCAGGGTGATTTAAGATGTGAGCATAGGCCCGGGCCGTGACTCCACCTTGTGCGCTACGTTTGGACGAATGAGAGTTTCTCACCGAAAGCGTGTTGGCAAAAACTTTTAAGGATAATGACTCATGATCAAGACATTTGGACTTCTCGGTATGGCATTTTTCTCTTTGCTGTTATCTGCGCAAAGCCCACGCTCGGCGGTTGGGGATGAGGCTCACCTGTGGGCCGGGGGCGAATTCTCCGTGGTCAAGGACGACTGGTATTGCGGCACTTTCGACTGCAACTATTTGCTCTTTGGCCCCGCGGTCTTCTTCGACTTGAACCTGCCAAAGCGAATCGGAATCGAAGGTGAGGGGCGTTGGACCGATTGGCATGGAATTGGTAACGCGAAGGAATCGAACCTTCTGGCGGGTCCACGGTACCAACTGTTCCGAAGCAGGCGTTTCGACGGATGGGGAAAGGTGTTGCTGGGCGGTGGCTGGCTGACCTCACCGGGCTACCCGGCGCCCGGGAGCCTAAAAGGAAGCTACTTTGCCTTCGCGCCCGGCGCCACCATCGATTATGCTTTGAAAAATCGCTGGTCGCTCCGTGGAGACTTCGAGTACGAAATTTGGCCTGGATTTCGTGGTGTCCCAGGATATTCGCCAACCGGCCAGTATCTTCCCCACGATAGCCCGTTATCACCCAGCGGTTTCAGTGTGGGCGTATCCTACAACATCCTGGGCCCGGTCCGATGACCCACGGGGCCCGCGCCATACACTGCTGCGGAGGGTGCGTCTTTGGGATGATGTCAGGCTGCAAGCTGGTCCGAGTTTCTTCCGATCGCGAGTGGTTGTCTGCCAGCGACCGCAGACGATTTTCACTGGATTGCATCGGGCAATGGGATCTGATCGGCAGGAATTGGCCGGGATACAGCGTCGGCATCGGTCAACACCCGCTCTAAGTGGTCCTCGAATGCGTTCGGCGGTGTAGATTAGGCGCTCACTGGCTTGATCTGACCAGCATTTGGCTCTCGATCCACTCGTAGGTCTTCGCCATCCCGTCCTTCAATCGGATCGAAGGCTCCCACCTCAGCTCCTCGAGGATCATGGTATTGTCGCTGTTCCGTCCATTGACACCTTTCGGTGCGTCGAGCTTGTAGTGTCTCTCGAGCTTGACTCCTGCGATCTCCTCAACGATCTCCACCAGCTGATTGATCGTGACCAGCTCGTTCGATCCCAGATTGATGGGCTCATCGATATCGCTTTCGGCGATCGCGAGCGTCCCTTTGGTGCAGTCGTCGATGTACATAAAGCTGCGCGTCTGTTTGCCGTCGCCCCAGATTTCGATTTCGTGTTTGCCGGAGGACTTCGCTTCGATGACCTTGCGGCAGATCGCCGCGGGGGCCTTCTCGCGCCCGCCTGTCCACGTGCCGTGGGCTCCGTACACATTGTGGTATCGAGCGATGCGGGAAAGCAGACCAAAGTCCTCTTCAAAGTGGCGGCACATCCGCTCGCTGAAGAGCTTTTCCCATCCGTAGCCGTCTTCGGGAAGTGCCGGATAGGCATCCTCCTCCTTCAGCGGAGTCACGTTGGCGTCCTTCTGCTTTTCGCCGTTGTAGACGCAGGCGGAGGAAGAATAGAAGAAGCGCTCCACGCCGGAATCGCGAGCGGCCATCAGCATATGCGTGTTCGTCAGCACGCTGAGCATGCACAGGGCTTTGTTGTTCTCGATGAAGCCCATTCCGCCCATGTCGGCTGCGAGCTGGAAGATACCCTTCACGCCCTTCGCGGCCTTGTAGCAGTTTTCCTTTTCCTTCAGGTCGAGTTCCAGGTTTTCGACACTGCCGGTGACCTGGTACCATTCGTCCAGCGGCTTGACGTCAACCGCGCGGACCACGTCTACACCCTGGGCCAGAAGATATCTGACCAGGTGACCACCAATGAAGCCACCGGCACCGCAGACTGTAACTTTCATACCCTTCATCTTCATAGATATTCAAAAACACTCCCATCGCGCGCCTCATTGAGAGCCCGCGAGAATGATGATGGTGGTGCAGGAAAAATGAAAACGAGCCCAGCATGCAGCCTGAGCCAGTTCCCCTAAGTACCAGATCTCCTGGAAACCACGGCAGAGCCCGTGCGCAGAACAATTCTATTCCGGGCGTCTGGAAATTGATACGGCCGAAAAGGGGGGATGTTTCAGGGCCGCGTAAGAGCAGCGCATATGCTGGGAGCCTCTTGACGACCAACCTTGAGAGTTCTACCTCGCTCAGGTTTGTGTCTCGTAGGGCGTCGCGATCGCTTCAACGCTGGCCGCCGCCTTCGAACTGCGGCTCTCGTTTGGGTTGATGGTTCTGGTCGCTTTAGGTTGACGGCGCGCGGAGGGCGATGCGCATGGATCCGAGGGCGAGGCATCGATACGAGCAAGCAACAGAATCTCTTTGGGCTGCCCTCGGCAATGATCCCTTGCCGTCGGCCTCCGTCCCTCGTGAGAATGCCTCTTGCGTCCGTGGTGGCAATTTGGCAAGGACCCTTGCCCGGCCTGCCCGATTCTGGGAGGCTGTACGGAATCAGCGTTTGGGGCGATGGTGTGGCGATTGGCGCTGGGGCGGGGCAGGTTCCGAGATGTGTTGATCGCCGCCGGGCGCCGCGGCGGGTGGGGAGCGCACGATTCAGCGCTTGCACCTGACTGCTTTGCGTCACGTTCAGGAGCCTGGTGGTGCGTCCGATGCCCAAACCCCAAAATGCCCCTATCGCTCAATTGTTCAACGCATTTGCTATCGTGCTTCTCCGCAGACCTTTCCCGTGTTCGCCCTCCGCTTCCGCTGCCGGTTCATGATCCCTCCCTGCGCCCAACCCTCTTGGCTCCCTGCCACCCTGCGGCGTCCGGGCACATGTCGCCCGACAGGAAAATCACAAACCACCATAAAGGAAACGCGACAAATGCGGCTGCGCGGCCGTAAACCCAGCACGAGTCAACCGCAATTCCCCGGACGAGATCGATAGGTCATCTCCCCGGTCCATCTACACTTGCAGTGATGTCAATTCCCGATGACACTCCAAAGCACGTGTTCACCTTGGCCTCGCATAACTGCGTAGCAGTAACGCGAATGGAGAAGGTCGCACCTTCAGCGGGCACATAAGAAGTCCCGCAACCGAGCGTTCCGAGCACTGCCACAGTTGTCAATGCGGCCCTGCCGACCTTCTTCGGCTTACCTATAAGTGCCAAAGCCATCAGGCCACAGCACATGGACCTCAACCGTGTTAAAGATCCCGTGTTCCGGCCCGAACGCGACCCACATTTATTAGTCAACACCAACTCTGTGTAGCCTCCTTCAGTTAAGATTTGGGGGGCAAAGCTGCAGAGCACGTCTTCAGGGACGCCCGAACAACCAAAGGACACAGGACCCGCCAAACCACCTTCAGGAGTCATAGCAATCCGAACGCGGACAGAACCGGTATTCGGTATCTCCACGAGTGGGACCTCACTTGCGAGGGAGATGCCCTGAACCGCCTCCGTAAACGGAGGACTCGATGCAACAGCAAAGTTAGCATCCCCGGAATACGTCGCGCCAATGCTGTGATAGCCGCCCGCCAATGCAGCCGTAGACAAACGGGCTGTTCCGTTTATCACTGGATTCGCGGTACCAAGAGGCACACCACTATCGTAAAACTGCACTGTCCCGGTCGGACTCGGCGTCCCCTCACGGGGGCTCGATACGGTTGACAGAAAAGTGAGGACTGTACCCGTGGCTGTCGAGTACGCCGACGGAACTGTTGTTACCAGCGCAGCCAAACGAACCGTCACAGTGACCTGGCCAGAATGCGAGCCAGTGTAGTAAGAATCGCCAGAATAAACCGCTGTCAGCGAATGCGACCCAGGCGAAATGTTGGGGAGATTAATCTGTGCTACACCGTCAATCAGCGGCGCCGTAGTCAGGATGTGGCCATCGGCCGTCATGCTTATCGAGCCGGTAGGCACAGAGGACGCGACGCCGCGCACGACCACGTTAAGAGATAAAGCAGACCCATACGCGATAGAGTTTTCTGGCGCGGTCAGGCCCACCACAGAAGGGAGTGTACCCAGGAGCCTGTACGAGTACACGGAAGGGCCGGCGATGAAGTAAATTAGATCGTCTGCAAAGGCAAACCCTCCTGTAATCGGAGCGGGTGTAGGTGCAATCAGGTCGGCATGCAGGGAAGCAGGATCAACGACAAATACACCGTCTGACGATAGACCCCAGAGCCGATTTACCTTGTCAATTCCAGCACTATTGTAGATAGGAGCGGCGAAAGAAAAAGGTTGCGACCGGAGAACGACACCAGAGCGGGGGTCGAATTCGAAGATGGCCTCTCCGGCGATGCCAAGCACGAACCCGTTCTGCTCAGCCACCAGGTCGGTGATACTTTGTGCATCTTGGACGGGAGTGACAGCGCTAATTTCCTGGTTCGAAATCCGATCCCAAACAAACAGCTCAGCGCCATTCTCGGTCGAGTTGATCCCCAGTCCTGCTTGAGTGCTTGTGCCGCCGACCAGGAGATCATCCGAAATGGCCAGCGAGACGACGCTTTGGTTCGGGACCACATTGAATTGTGAGGCAGTACCGCTGACGGGATCCCAGATCAGTAAGGGCCCTGTGGGGTTACCATAACCTGCCTCGACCCCCAAATAGACTGTGCCATCTGGTGCGGCGGCCATAGCGAACGGGCGCCAGGAGTCGTTATTGTCGGGAATGGAAACAAATGTGGGATTCGACGACCCGGGTGAGGTGTTGAACGGCTGACTGGGGTCGTATAAGGCGAGTGTGGATGGGTCGTCCGCGTACGTCCCCAGGAGAAGCTGGCTGGAGTGGGACATCATTGAATATGCTTCTCCTGGGCCTAATGTTCCGATGTAACGCTGCACCCCAGTGGCTGGATCAATCTGCACCAGGTCGCTCGGCATCGTCGCTGAACCGTAAACGAGACCGTCCGGACCCAGGCCGATCCTGAAAAGTGGAGTGGATTCGCCAGAATACGGCAGCGGGAGGACGATGGTGCTTCCACTTTGAAACCTCTCCGTTAGAACCAGGGTTCCGTTCTCTTCGTCTAACGAGAAGACCCTGCCGTCAGCGAGTGTCATAGCCGAAACCGGGGGTGCCTGGTCGCTCAATGGAATGAGTGTAGCGCCTGAAGGGGACAGTCGAAACGCGTTGGGACTAAGAATGCCGTATGGAAGACCATCGGTCCCCTGATAGACGCTGGCAAAACCAGTAGCGCTTGATGAGGGCGACAGGAGTTCGTGGATATCTCCCGACGAAATGCTGTACGACGCTATGTTTCCTGGAGCATCCCCGATGCCGATATAGATTACGCCGTCCTTGCTTGCGCTGACATAGCGCACATATTGCTGAAGTGGATCGATCCTGCCGAGGTCTTCAATAACACCGCTTGACGGGTCCAGACGAACAAGCTTGCAGTTAGGCGAGGTGCCGCCGTAAACTCGGTTATCTGTACCGACGGTGAGTGACCACACCCACTGTTCGGATGGACCCGCTCTTCCGAAGTCCACGATCTTGCCGCTCGCCACCTGGAACATCATAAGGTGAGCATTCGGAGCTGTGCCGAGGTAGATGTTACCGTCAGCGCCCACCGTCATGCCCCACGCGGCAATTTCCCCGTCAACAGGACTGTCGAATACTGTTACCTCGCCGGTGTCCGGATCTATTTCCAGAAGGTGAAATTTACGCGCACCGAGAATACTGGCATAAAGTCGTTGTGTCCCGGGTAGAGGACCGGGACCAACCACGGAATTGAGAACGAGCCCAATATGCGTATAGTCGGCGAGATGCTCGAATTGCCCAGGCGCCTGGGCATGCATGGGAGTGGCATCCAACAGGGAAAACCAGAGAAGAAATAGAAGAGGTGGTAACAAAATAAGATGCGCCCTGGAGTGCGAGAGCGATGGGTGGGATGAGCGCGAACCTGAGTCGGAGAACGGAGTGACCATGCATCTGCTCCAGAATGAGAAAGTCGGGCGGGCGCCGTTGGTTGGAATCAACGAACGGGAATCTCGTCCAACCCAATCCGAAAGCGAGAAACATTGCAGATGTGAGACCGCGGTCCGGGGAAGAAGATTAGAAGGGACTAATGTGTGCGATCAGTAGATCCAGAGTCGGGAAGAGCGGGAGTTGGTAAGGAAATCGGATTTTCGTGCCAGACCGGCCGATGTTTAACGCACGAATACCGTAATCGTGAAGGTCGGGATCGTTGGGAAAGGGAAGACATCCGGACGGCCATTCCGGGGCGACCGTCACGATCGATGTTGAGTCACTGCTCCAGAATCAGGAGCTCCTGCCGATTTGCATTCGCAACATCGTTGCCGGTGCAGGTCTCTAAGCTTCTATCGAGCTTCTCTACTTTGCTGGGGGGAGTTTTCGGCGCAGGCACGGCGCGGTGGCATGTTTCGGCGCGGCCCTGGTGGCAGGCTCCGTCCTCAGTTTTGAGGATCGGCGTGATCCACGATTCTTAACGCGTCGCTCATTGACAGCTTTCCCCCAGTTCGTGTACAGAATAGCGGCATCCGCTGCGACAGGAATCTCGTGCTGGTCGAGACGGCGCTTCGCCGCACGAAGCCGAAGGAAATGGGGTCTCTTTATGCTGAGGGGCCCGCAGGCGGGCCATTTGAGCAAAACTCCCGCCCGGTTGACAGCCGGCATGCGATACTCGGTTGGCGTCTTCATCACCCTTTGTGCCTCAACGAAGAAAAGCTGACCCTGCACCGAAAAAAAGCCCGTTCGAAATGAGGAGTTTTCGATGAACTTAGAAAGAATGCATCACGCCGGTCGGCAGTTGGAGCTCGCCCTTGCGCTTCCTTGCTGTTTCGCCAGCCTGGTCCTCATGGCTCTGCTCTTCTTGCCCGCGGAAGCATCGGCGGCCTGTACGACTTCCAATCCGAACCCAAACCCGAATCCGGCGTCGTTTGCCGCGGTGAGCGATTTCAACGGCGACTGCAAGAGTGACCTTCTTTGGCGGAACACCGGCACCGAGCAGGTCTACTTCTGGCTCATGAACGGGACCACGTTTACCAGTAGCGGGAGCCCCGGCGCCCCCACTTCGGACTGGGTCATTCAGGCTGTTGGAGATTTCGACGGGGATGGTAAAAGTGATGTTCTGTGGCGCAACAGCACCACCGGAGAGGTCTACATCTGGCTGATGAACGGGACCACGTTTACCAGCAGCGGGAGCCTCGGCACTGTCTCCCAAGACTGGAGCATTGCGGGGGTTGGCGACTTCAACGGGGATGGCAAAGCCGACATCCTGTGGCAAAACAGCACCACCGGACAGGTCTACATCTGGTTCATGAACGGGACCACGATGAATGGCGGTGGCAGCGTCAATTACGTCTCCTCGGGATGGAACATTGTGGGCATCGGCGATTTCAATGGAGATGGCGATGCCGATATCCTGTGGCAAAACGGCGCGACCGGGCAGGTCTACGTCTGGCTGATGAACGGGACCGCGATTACGAGCACAGGCAGCCCGGGCAGTCCGGCCCCCGAATGGAGCATTCAGGGGGTTGGCGATTTCGATGGAAACGGCAAGAGTGACATTCTGTGGCAGGACAGCATCACCGGGCAGATCTACATCTGGTTCATGAACGGCACCACGTATTCGAGCACCAGCACCCCCGGCAGTGCCAGCCCTCCTCAGAGCACTGTCTGCTGCTCTGGCGTGGGCAATGGCTGGAGCATTCAGGGCGTTGGCGACTACGATGGCAGCGGCAGGGCCGGTATCCTGTGGCGGCAACTCGCCACTGGGGATGTCTACGTGTGGCTGATGAACGGGTCCACGAATACCAGTGCTGGAGACCTCAGCGACATCGGCGGTACCTGGCAAATCGCAACCTTAGCTCCCTATGGTTGCCCCAACCAGATTCTTTGCGGCATTCTTTCCCAAATCAACACGGACCGGGCCAATGGGCCCTTCCCTGGTACTGGTGCGCCCTGGGGACCTTCCACCGGAACTCCAAACCCGGCGCCGTCTTCCGAGCCAGGCGGCCCGCTCTTGCCGCTCACCTGGGATCCGGGCGCCGCGACCGTTGCGGCGGCCTGGGTGGCAGGGTGCAGTGCCACCCACAACCCGAACCGGGATGGCGGCGAGAACATGGATTACGGCGCGCCTGCGGAAGGCTTCGACGGGACGGGGGTGGCATCGGGATCGGGCTGGGATAGCGAGGCAGCCGGCTACGTCTACAGCAACAATACCTGCCCCAGTTCCCCAACCGGCACCTGTGGCCACTACACCCAGGACGTTTGGCGCACCACTACCGCCATAGGCTGTGCTGAGCAGGTGTGTCCTGCCAGCAGCAATCCGTTCGAACCTGGCAGCAGCACCTGGTGGTACGTGATCTGCGACTTCACGCCGGCGGGCAATTATCCCCAGGTGCCCTACTAAGCGGCGCGCTTGCGATTCGAACCAGGCGTTCGATGTTCAGGGCGCCTGGTTTCTTTAGCCAGGGGGCCGCTACTGTGTGAGCGGGGCGCGGCCCGCCGCGCCATTCTCAGGGGTACCGCGTAGTGCGCCCGCACCCAGCGCACCCGCTCCAAAAACAACAATGCGCTCGCCACCGATCGGTGAGTCGTCAGGCCGCGCCGCGCGGCTCGCCGGGCAAACTCCGATTTGTCTCAGGGCACGACTCCCACGCCCTGCCTGAGCGCAGCAAGCGCCCCCATCGGCGCCGATCGAATCGGCTCGAAACTTCCGGATGCCGCTAATACAGCATCAGGGCTGCCGCGAGCGAAGGGGTGTGTCACCAGGGCGTGGGATGTGCGACGCCGGTTACGCCGGTACGAGACTCGCGGCTGAAGCGATCCGGCGCTCTGTCATTGCGCGAATCTCAGACGATAGTTCAGGCCGCAGCCAGCGCGGATCGCGCGTCAGGACGATGTTTCAAGCTAACCGAACCGTCCGGCTCAAACACGAACTCATATTCACTGCTGCAGGGACCGCATAGCCAAAAATGCTCCAGTCGCGCTTCATCGCCGTTGCCGTGAATGATCCTCACAACTCGCCCGTCGCGCAGGTAGCGCAGCTCTTTCTTGCACTCGGAGTTGTAGCAGACGTTGATCATAGACCCGTGGTCTGTAATTTCAGTCGGGGTGAGGTAGTGCCCCCGGAAACGGAGACGACGTTAGTCGCCATATATCGGGCGTATCAATCACACTTTCGAGATACGACTTTCGCCCGATAATAACGACTGCGTTAACATCATACCTCGCCGTTAACCATGTTGTAATCTCCGGTTTGCCGGTGATACGGCGATCCATCGACTGGCCACATATGCCCGACCTTCCTCCTGGCACGGGGGAAAGGACGTTTCGGCAACGAGAATCGGCCTTCCATCCGGGCCGCACATGCACTGGCTCCAACGGCTTCGTCCGTTGGCCCATATCCTGAGCCACTGCCCACACAACCTCTCTTATAACGACTTTCGGACCGAGAGCTGGTGTGCCGCTATTCCACAAAGTAGTGCTGGCCAGGCTCAACATCGATATCTTCCATCACGGGACGGAGCGGATGGCGGGATTACTATTGTGCTACACCGTATCGTTCACGCTATAGGGTGATGTTATAAGCTTTATAATGACAATGGTAGGAAGCTCCCCCACGTTCACCTTGAACCGGTCGCGCGCCTGTTCCCCGCTGTACAGTCCACAGGCACCGCCGCATCCGGAAAGGGGTCGTCGCATGATTGCCTTTCAGAAGATTCCATTTAACGTCGAGTCTTTTCTGGCGAATGCTGGCCTGGGACGAAAACTCGTACGACTGGAGACGAAGCAGGTCTTCTTTTCCCAGGGAGATCCCGCCGACTCGATTTTCTATCTTCAGGATGGCCGCGCCAAGCTCACTGTCTTTTCAGCCGGCGGCAAAGAAGCTACCATCACGCTTCTCTCCGCCGGCGATTTTATCGGAGAGGAGTGCCTCGCGGCAGTGCCGGGGCTGCGAATGGCAACGGCTACTGCCATCACTCCGTGTACATCGCTAAGGATCGAGAGGGGGGAGATGATTCGCGTGATGCACGATGAGCCTGTTTTCTCCGACCGGTTCCTGTCGTTTCTGCTGGCATGGAGCATGCGCGTCCAGGCCGACCTTGTAGACCAGCTTTTCAACTCCAGCGAAAAGCGTTTGGCCCGCATTCTTCTGTTGATGGCGCAATTCGACAAGCCGGGTCAACCGGAATCCCTTATCCCGAAGATTTCGCAGGAAGCCCTGGCGGAGATGGTCGGCACCACCCGCTCTCGCGTCAACTTCTTCATGAACCGCTTTCGCAAGCTGGGATTCATTGAGTACAACGGCGGCATCCACGTCCACAAGTCCCTGCTGAACGTGGTGCTGCTCGATCAATTGCCCGAGCACTACGCCGAGAAGGCTCCCATCGAGGACTCCGCTGAGTCCATCGAAGCCGAGCAGACATAGTTCACGCGAACAACGACCCGATCGTGCTATGGGGCTGCCTTGTTCGTTGTTCGTGTGTTGTCGGCCACTCGGGAGTATGATCAGCGACCGATCCCAGGCCAACCCGAAGATATCCGCCCGAAATCTGGCGCGACCCCCCGGGCAAACCAGGTCCCACCGCCCCAAACCCTCCAAACCCCCAAATGTGGAAAACTTGTCAAGAGGCGAGCCCAAAAACCGAAGTAATGACCGCTGACTTACAATGACTTACACCACAATGTCCTCAATGATATTTGGCCGGTTTACCCCTCCAGTATGATATTCTGAACTTATAGAGTAAAAAAAGAAAAAGCCTCGCTCATCGAGCGGGGCTTTTCCATTTTGGAGAGGAGAAAGCCATGGTCGCGGGCACACAAATGTGGGTGCCCCATATCTGCCAGCCTGCCCTGAGCGAACGCCGAGCGGCGCGAGGCGAGTCGAACCGGTTGGCAGATGTGGGAAAGACCGAAGGCCCCGTTTCCGATCTCCCGTCTCCTGTTTCCTTTTCCCCGTCAACGCCGACGTCTTGGTTACACATGCGGCCGTTTGTGTGACAAACACAGCCGTCTGTGTAACAAACGCGGCCGAGTCGCATCTGACTTGTTCTCAACCACTTCCTATGTTGTCGAGCTGGTCAATATGATCGAACTTCTTCAGAATCAATCATCG
>JBEKIN010000007.1:0-35800 GCA_050011735.1 Acidobacteriaceae bacterium
AGCCAGTGGCATAGCGGGCTTCGCGGCTGCCCAACTGCGACCAGATCAACATGGGCCAGATCCACGCCGCGAGAATGATGCCGCCGCTCGACGCGGGCAGCGGTGCGGCAAGGCAAGCGACGATGAGGCCTCCGGCAACTGCGTACCACCACCAGCGATGGCCCTGCAGCATGAGGCGAAGCTCGGCAACCACAACCGAAAAGAATCGGTTCGTCACGCTGGCGGGCGGCAGCGGCGTCAGCCTGCCGGCCCATGGATCGCTGCGCACCAGTTCGCGCGCCGCGGTCAGTTCCTGCACGGCAGGTCGATCAGGAGCCTCCTGTCGCTTAAGCGCGAACCGCTCGCGCGCCGGGTCGAAGCGGTGGAAGAAGAGAGAAGCGAGCAGCGCGACGGCGATGGCGTAAGCGGCCCACGTGAGCCGCGCAGCCACCTGGACCGAGTCCCAGCGAATGCCGGTCCAGACAAAGCGATGCTGCGGCGGTTTCCCCCCGATGCTGAGGGAGATACTGTCCTGGAAACCGGGGTCGACCTTCAGCAGTTCGGTTCGCATCTGGACCACCATGGTGGGAAGGCCGCTGAAGTCGTGGAAGTAGTCGGCCCTGGTGATCGAGCCGCCACGCGACACCGCTGGGCCGACTCCGGCGACTAGTAGTCCGGTCCAGAGGAAGAACCAGACGACATTGCCAACCCCGCCGCGGAGCACAGGCAGTGTCTCAAAGAGAACGGCGAGCGCGGCAACGAAGGCCATCGCGGGCAGGGCGTAGAGCAGCAGCGGAGAGAGCAGAGCCCCGAGGTGCAGCGCACGGTCTTCGGCGCGGAACATCTGCATGCAGAGCGCCGCCGCTGCCATCACGAACACCATAGCGGCGAGCACCGCGAAGTTGCCCAGGAATTTGGCCAGCGTGTAGAAGCTCTTGCTCATGGGGGTGGCGGCGAGGATCTGGCCCACGCGCGTGGTTTCGTCGCGCAGGATCGCGCCCTTCACGATGTAGAAGCCGACCAGAGTGAGAAACGAGCTGGTGACCACGCCCATAAGCGCACCGACCCACGCCGAGTTGTAAACGCCGCGATAGTCGTCGAGCCGCAGAACGACGTGGCCGGCGAAGGTCTGGTAACCCAGGAAAACGGCGAAGGCCAGAGTGACAAGGAAGCTGGTGCGGCGGACGCGGCCAAGGAAGTCGGCCTTGACCAGGTGCCAGAGAACGCGGCCGCGCTTCATGCAGAGGCACCCGCGCGGTAGATCGACAGCGAGTCGAGGTAGGCATCCTCGAGCGTGGGCGCGACGGGCTGCGCACCGGCGGGGGGCTCTTCTGTGAGCACGCGCACGTGGACGCCGTCACTGCGCCGCGCGGTGTTGCTGATGCGGTAGCACTGTTTCACGGCATTCAGATCGGCGCTGGGCACCACCCACTCCCACACCCGGCCTTCCACCCGGCGCAGCAGCTCTTCCGGCGCGGCATGAGCGACGAGAGCCCCGTTGGAGATGAGGGCGATGTCGGTGGCCGTGGCTTCGACGTCGGAGACGATGTGCGTGGAGAGGATCACGATGCGCTCACCGGAGAGCTCAGAGAGCAGATTGCGGAAACGGACGCGCTCTTCGGGGTCGAGTCCGGCGGTGGGTTCATCGACGATGAGGAGCTGTGGGTCGTTGAGCAACGCCTGGGCGATGCCGACTCTCTGCTTCATTCCGCCGGAGAATCCGCCCAGCGGGCGACTGCGCACATCGGCGAGGTTCACGAGGTTCAGGAGCTGGTCGATGCGCCGCCGCGCGGCGGTCGCGTCCAGGCCTTTGACAGCGGCGAGATACTCCAGAAATTCCTGCGTATTCAGGTTGGGATAAACGCCGAAATCCTGGGGCAGGTATCCGAGCACAGTGCGCAGAGCATTTGGATTCGCAGCAAGGTCGGTACCGTTCCAGGTCACCTTGCCTTCGGTGGCGCGCGTAATGGTGGCGAGGATGCTCATCAAGGTGGTCTTGCCCGCGCCGTTGGGGCCGAGCAGGCCGAGGACGCCGGGCTTCAGCTCGAGGCTGAAGCGGCGCAGCGCCCAAACCTTGCCGCGATAACACTTGCCGACATTCTCGATGGATAGCTTCAACCTGGGGACCTCATGGGACTGCTGAGGCGAAGGTACGGAGATCGGCGGGTGCTGGTTCCCGCGCTTGAAGACTATTCACAAACTCGCAGGGCGCGCAACAAGGCTGTTGAGGATCGCGACGGCCGAGTGCAAGGTTTTTTGCTCGTGAGGGCTGAGGACCGTTATTTGCCGCGCCAGGGAGCGGATGCGGCGACGGCGCGCCTCGAGGAGCAGGCGCTTGCCTTTCATGGTGGCAGAGAGGTGGATGGTGCGGCGATCGCTCGCGCTGGCGGTCTTTGTGACGAGCGTTTTCGCTTCGAGGGCGTTGACGATGCGGGTCATGGTCGGCGGGCGGACCTGCTCCGCATCGGCGAGACGGCCGAGGGTGATGGGGCCGCCAAAGACGATGACGGAGAGAGCCGAGAGCCGGGCGGAATTGAGGCCGGAGGCCGCATCGGCCTGGCGCAGCCTGCGCAGCAGGTGGATGGCGGCCGAATGAAGAGAGTCGGCGATTGTTTCGGGATCGATGCGCTTTTCAGTTGACATGAGTAACCGGGCTCATGATAGATCATTAGCTGAGCTAATGAAATGGAGAATTCATCATGGAAGAAAAACACGGGACGGTTCATCTTGAGGAGATCGGGCAGATTGCGCTAACGGTGGCCAATCTGGAGGAGGCGAAGACGTTTTATCGGGACGTGCTGGGGATGAAGTTTCTCTTCGATGCGGGCACGATGGCGTTCTTCCAGTGCGGTTCGGTGCGCTTGCTGATCGGGGCTGCGGAGCCAGGAACGGAAAAGCCGGCAGCCGGAATGAACAGAACGATCCTGTATTTCCGGGTGGAAGATATTGAGTCGGTAAGCGGACAGTTGAAGGAAAAAGGTGTGAAGTTCGTGCAGGAGCCGCATCTGGTGGCGCGGATGAAGAGTCACGATTTGTGGCTCGCGAGCTTCGAGGATCCGTCAGGGAATACCCTGGAGCTGATGAGTGAGAAGACGAGGAATGCAGGAAGGGAGAAGAGCGCATGAGCATCGGGAAACAAGTTTGGGGTGGGGTCTTGTTTGGCGCGCTGTTGAGCGTGCTCGTGCCGGGGGCGATTGGGCAGGATGCCGCGGCGGATAGTCCTGAAACAGTGATGGCGACGTATCGGGTGAAGCCGGCGGAGATCGACGCGTTCCTGAAGATGATGCCGGAGTATTGGGCGGCGCTGCGCGAGCGGGACATGGTGATTCCGGCACCCCATGTATTGCTGCGCGGAGAAGAGAATGGCAAGCCCATCGTGGTGGAGATTTTGAGCTGGAGAGCGCACGGGATCCCCGACGACGTGCCTCCGGCAATCCAGGCCTATTGGGACAAGATGAATGCCATGGTGGAGTCACGCGACGGGCACAAGGGGATTGAATTTCCCGAGATGACGATTGTTCCGGTGAAGGATTCGCCGTCGAAGTAGCCGTGGGCGGATCGCCGGAGCGCCGACAGGATTCCGATTTGTGCCCCGGAGGCGGCTTCGCGCATCCTTCCTCTGAGCAGTAGAGGAGCGGATATGCCGGAAATCGGAAACGGAATTGTGAACGAGCGCAGTCATCACACGGTTGACCAGACGGTGGACCGGCTGAAGAGCCTGCTGCAGGCGAAGGGCGTGACGCTTTTTGCGCTGGTGGATCACAGTGGCGAAGCGGCCAAGGCCGGGATCGAGATGCGACCGACGAAGCTGCTGATCTTCGGGAGTCCGGCGGGAGGAACGCCGGTCATGCTGGCGGCTCCGAGCATCGCCATCGATTTGCCGCTGAAGATTCTGGTGTGGGAAGACGCCGCAGGCGCGGCGTGGCTCTCGTGGAACAGCCCGGAGTATCTGCGGGACCGGCATGACGTGCCCGAAGCGCTGGTGAAAAACATTAGCGTGGCGGAAGGACTGGCCACACAGGCCGGAGCCTGATCGTTTCAGGCTCTTTCGCGGTCACGCGCCAGGAGAACCACGAGGATCACGCCACCGAGCATGACGGTTTCTTCAAGATGTTCGGAGTTGCGGTGGAGACGGTCGAAGTCCGCGTGACGCGGGTCGGTCTTCGGGACGCTGTCGATGGCTCCGCCGGCGGCGATGCGGTCCTTCTCCATGCGGGGAATGATCGAGTATTGGGAGAAGGCGGTGAGGCCGAGCATGATGAGGGTGACGACGATGCCCACGACGCTGCTGGGCCGGAACACGCGCGTGACCATGCCGACGGCGAGGAGCACAACGATGAGGGATCCGGCGTAGAGACCTTCATGGTGCAGAACGTTCAGGCATTTGGCGACGATCGTGCCGGCAACGTGGGTGTCGGCGACGGTGCCGAATGCAGCCGCGGCGGTGACGGGGAAGAAGAAGAGTCCGCCGAGCCACACGATGAGAGCGAGCCAGACCAGGGTACGCAGCAGGGTTTTCATGCAAGACAGGGTACAGCGTGCGGAAGCCTGGGTGATGGAAATCCGAAGGCGATCGGGATTGGAGCCCAGCGAGCTGGCGTTAGCAAGGCCGCCGGTGAGCAGGTATAGTGGCGGGCTATGAAAAGAACCTTAGCTTTGGTTGTGTTGTTGGCAGGTTCGGGAACAGGTCTCAGCGCGCAGACGCTGCTGGTCGCGAACCAGGCAGATCGCACGGTGAGTGTCATCGATCCCGCTTCCGGACAGGAGATTGCGACGATTGGCGAAGACGTGCCTGGGCAGTGGGGGCACGAAATTGCGGGCTCGTCGGATGGGCATACCGCGTTTCTGCCGATTTACGGCAATTCCGGAGTCGGCAAGCCGGGGATCGACGGGCAGAAGCTCCTGGTGATCGATCTGGGTTTGCAGCAGGTGAAGGGTGTGATCAACTTCGGGCACGGCGTGCGACCCCATCAGCCGGTGCTCGACGCGGCGCACGCGCTGCTGTACGTGACGACGGAGCTGGACGATGCGATTACGGTGATCGATCCGCAGAGCCTGCAGATCGTGGACAAAATTCCGACGGGCCAAAAGGAGTCGCACATGCTGGTGCTGTCTCACGACGGCCGGATGGGCTACACAGCGAACGTGGGGCCGGGCACGGTTTCCGTGCTGGACATGCTGGGGCGCAAGACAGTCGCGGTAATTCCGGTTGCGGGAGAAGTGCAGAGGATTGCGATTTCGCGCGATGACCAGCTGGTGTTCACGTCGGATGTGAAGCAGCCGCGGCTGGCGGTGATCGATACGGCGGCGAAGCAGGTGAAGACGTGGGTGGATCTGCCGGGACTGGGCTACGGAGCGGCGGCGACGCCGGACGGAAAGTGGCTGCTGCTGGCGATTCCCGCGAAGAACGAAGTTGCGGTGATCGATGTGGGAACGTTGCAGGTTGCGCGCACGGTGAACGTCGCGGCGGACCCGCAGGAGATTTTGATTCGGCCCGATGGGCAGGTCGCGTATGTGTCGTGCGAAGGCACCGGCCAAGTGGCGGCCATCGACCTGGCGGCGTGGAAGGTCGAGAAACTAATCAACGCGGGCAAAGGCGCGGATGGGCTGGGATGGGCGCCGAAAGCCAGCACGCAATAACGAACAGCGAGGAGTGTTCAGCGCTGCGGGGCGCCGTAAACACTGGGGCGGCCGATAAGCCGCTCGATGCGCTTCGCGATGGGCGGATGCGTGGAGAAGAGATTCGCGAAATCGCCGCGGCTCAGCAGCGGCTGCACGATGAATAGATGCGCGGTCGAGGGCGAACCCGGCATGGGTATGCGCTTCGAGTAGGCGTCGAGTTTCTCCAGAGCGCTGGCCAGCGCGTAAGGATTGCCGGTGATGTGGGCCCCGGTGGCATCGGCCTCATATTCGCGCGAGCGTGAGACGGCAAGCTGAATCAGCATCGCTGCGATGGGCGCGAGAATCAGCATGAAAAGCGCGCTGATGCCGCCGCCGCGGCGATCGCGCCCGCCGCCGCCAAAACCGCCGAACATCTCAGCCCACCAGGTCATGCGGGCGAGCAGAACAATGGCGCCGGCCAGCGTGGCGGCAATGGAGCTGGTGAGGATGTCGCGATTCCTCACATGCCCAAGCTCGTGGGCGAGGACGCCTTCGAGCTCATCGTCGTTGAGGAGCTGGAGAATGCCGTGCGTGACAGCGACCGAGGCGTGCTTCGGATTGCGTCCAGTGGCGAAGGCATTGGGCGCGTCGGTCGGGATAACGTAGATCTTCGGCATGGGCAGGCCGAGGCGCTGGGTCATGCGCTCCACGATTTCATAGGCGCGAGGCAGCTGCTCGCGGGTGACGGGCTGGGCGCGGTACATGCTGAGGGCCAGCTTGTCGGAGTAGAAATAGCTGAAAAAGTTCATGGCGGCAGCGAGGATGAAGGCGAGAATCATGCCATTTTCGCCCCAGTGGCTGCCGAGGAGAACCAAAAGCAGAGTCAGGGCGGTGAGCAGGAACGCAGTCTTGAGGGTGTTCATGGATTGCCTCCTCTTTGAGGCAGGTTTCTCCTATTTTTTCATAAGTAGCGGGTGCGGCGCCTGGACGAGGAGGGGCGGATAAAGGGGCGTCAGCGGGTGTCGACGGGAACGAGTGGGACGGGCAGGCCGTCGCTGCTGGTGGCTGGTCCGTGGCTAAAGTACCGTGTAACTCTGAGATGCCATACTTTCCCACTAAAGTGCTATGAATTTCTGGATGAGTGGCTCCGGAGGGTCGTTATAACTGTGATACCTATGTTGAGTAAATATTTACTATTACGTTAACTGTCGGCGATTCTTCTCATTGCAGATTAACTTGTTTAATATCAATATTATATGGCCGACTTAGCGTTTCGCAGTCTAACCGGGTTGTCATGCCAATCATCGGACATGCAGGATTGGCCAGAGAATTGCGCTTAGGTCTCCGTCCCCTCCGACAACGGCTGTTCTTCCTGAAGGGGGTCCTGGATCGCGAATTCCGGACCGGAAGTTCAAACACTTTCAATCACACGAGGACCGAAAGTCATGACAAAGCTGCATTTCTGGCAAAGGGTTGCTGTCGTAACAGGTCTGATGGTCGCGCTGGGCACAGCCTATGCGGCAGACGTCAACGGCCGCATCAAGGGAGTGGTTACAGATCCACAGGGAGCAGTCGTAGCCGGGGTCAGAATCACGGCCACGAATGCAGCAACCGGGATTAAGTTCGACACCGTTTCGGCGTCGGACGGCGTCTATCTGTTCCCGGACCTCCCCGTCGGAACCTATTCCATCACCGCGACGGCTCCAGCGTTCAAGACCTTTACCGCCAACGGCATCACCCTCGACATCGACCAGGAGTATGAGGAAGCGGTTCACCTGACGGTGGGATCGCAGACCGAGGTCGTGCAGGTGAACGCAGCCGCGGTGCAGGTGGATACCAGCCAGATGCAGTTGAGCAACGTGATCAACTCGCAGCAGATGGAAGAGCTGCCGCTGATCGGCCGCAACTTTACAGGTTTGGAGCTGACTCTGCCGGGCGTGCAGGCCTCGAGCGATCGGTTCGGAACCTATTCGGTGAGCGGCGCGCAGACCCAGCAGTCGAGCTTCCTGATCAATGGCGCTGACACCAATGACATCGCGCTGAACACGCTGGTCATCGCGCCGAACCTCGACGCCATCGATCAGTTCAACCTGATTGAAGGGCCGCTGAACGCCGAGTACGATCGCAACTCGGGCGGCATTGTGAGCGCCACCATTAAGGAAGGCACCAACCATTTCCACGGCGATGTGTTCGAGTTCTATCGCGACACGTTCCTGAACACCGCGAACTTCTACTTCCACAGCATCCAGACCGGTGCTCCTACCGTTACGAAGTACCACCAGAACATTCCGGGTGCCACGGTCGGCGGCCCGATCCTGAAGGACAAGCTGTTCTTCTTTGGCGCCTATCAGGCGACACGCCAGATCACGCCGGAGAGCGGCGGAAACGTTACGGTTCCCTCCCAGGCGGAACTGAGTGGCAACTTCTCAGTAGACGCGGGACCCGCGGGCACACCGCCGACGGCGTTAAGCCCGACGTGGGGTGCGTTTACCGGAACCCCGATTCCCTCCACGATCTCCATCCCCGGCTGCGCCGGCGATACCTGGGCGCAGTGCGCCTACGCGAATGGCGGCGTGTTCCCGTCGTCCGCGATTAACCCGATCGCCAAGACACTTTCATCGAAATACATCCCGGCGCCCAACAGCGGCTCCAGCTATCTTTTCAACGCGGTGGTACCGGAGTCGATTAACCAGTACATTGCCCGGCTCGACTATGCTCTGAACCCGCAGAACCAGTTCTACGGGATCTACATCGATCACCGCGTAAACGAGACCGAGACTCTGCCGTTTACGGGCGCCACGCTGCCGGGTTTCGGCGACATGGCTACCGAGAACATTCAGCAGATCACCTTCGACTATGTGCATCAGTTCGGCCCGACCCTGGTCAACGACTTGGCCGCACATTACACCCGCTTCAACTTCCAGGATGTCATTCCGCAAACCCCGGCTGCGCCGTCGAGCGTGGGCTTCGACATCAGCCCGGAGAACACCGCGGGTGAAGGCTTGCCGGCGATTTCGGTGAGCGGACTCAACGGAGTCAACTTTGAGCTGGGCTTCAGCACCAACGGACCGCAACCCCGCATCGATCAGGCGCTGCAGCTGGACGACAGCGTTTCCAAGGTGATCGGCCGCCATGCCCTGAAGTTCGGGTATGAAGGGGAGCGCTTCAACGTCTCCAACCCGTTCTCGGCAAGGAACAACGGCGCGTTCGGTTTCGACAACACGAGCAGCCCGTTCACCAGCGGCGACGGCACACTGGACTTCATGCTGGGCGTTCCCGATACCTACGGGCAGGGTTCCGGAGCCACCATTCAGGCCGACGCCTTCCTGAACTACTTCTTCGGGCAGGACACGTGGAAGTTGTCGGATTCGCTCACGCTGGACTACGGGCTGGCCTATTCGATCGATACCCCGCTGCGCAATCACCAGTACGGCGGCGAGGGCATCGCTTGCTTCAACAACGGGTTTAACTCCACTCTTTTCGGCGGGGCGCCGACCGATATCGCGTATCCGGGTGAGGGTGGTTGCCTCAATTCCGGCGAAGCAACGACGCGCTACAACGAGTTTGGGCCACGGCTGGGATTTGCGTGGGCTCCCAATGAGGGTTGGCTCTCCGGCGGGCAGAGGAAGTTCGCAGTCCGCGGCGGGATCGGCATCTATTACAACCGAACCGAGGAAGAGTCGTCTCTGCAGACGCTGGAGACGCCTCCGTTCGGCCTGACCTCGAGCGGCGTGCTGGACTATGCGGCCAACGATCCAACGGTCACCGGTCCTTCGTTCGCCAATCCCTACCAGGACATCAACACCGGTACCGTGTACACCAACAAGTTCCCGTATGCCTTCCCGCACAAGGGTCAGACGATATCGGCCGCAACGTGGAACACGCTGGAGCCGTTCGACATCAGCACCTACGGACCCAGCTTCCGCGCGCCCTACGCGGAGAACTTCCAGCTCGGCATCGAGCGACAGTTCGCGTCCAACGTGGTCGCGCGCGTGAGCTACGTGGGTTCACTGGCGCGGCGTAACCAGGTGACGTACGAGAGCGACTACGAAACCGCGGCAGGTCATGCGGAGTGCCTTACCGATACAACCTGCCAGGCGGACCGCAATTATCAGCCGCTGTATTACCCCCAAAACACGATCGGCAATGACGGCGCCATCGCCAGCGTGGGAACGGTTGGCTCGTACGGCTCCTCCAGCTACCATTCGATGCAGGCATTTGTGCAGAAGGGCGCGACGCATGGGCTGATGTTCCAGTTGGCCTACACCTATGCGCACGCGCTGGACAACGGGTCGAGCTTCGAGAACGCCGGCTTCGGCGAGAGCGGAACGCGCGGCTACAACCAGTTCGATCCGGCGCTGAACTATGGCGACTCGGCGTTCGACGTACGGAACCGCCTCGTCTTCTCACCGGTGTATGTCGTGCCGAAGTTTGCCGGCAGCGATTATTCGGCGAAGAACATCGCTCTCTCGGGCTGGGAGATTTCCGGCATCCTGACGTTGGCGCAGGGCTTCCCGTACGACATCTCGTATGCGGGCGGCACCTCGCGTTCGCTGTGGTGCGCGGCCGGCGTCAACTTCTACGCCTGCCCGGACGTGCCGGAGCAGACCGGCAAGCCGGTCTTCGGCAATCTGAGACACCGGCAGCCCTATGGAGCCAACCTAGCGGGTTCCAGCATCTACATGACGAACGCCCAGGCAGTATCCGGGTTTACCGGCCCAGCAATCTTTTCGGCTGAGCCGCTGGGCACCTTCGGTAACGTGCATCGCGATCCCTACCACGGACCCGGAATCAACAACACCAACATGATTCTGGCCAAGAACTTCATCATCTCGTCGGAGCGGGGCATCAGCCTGCAAATGCGTATGGAAAGCGACAACGTTTTCAACCACACGCAGTTCTCGAACCCCACCAGCACCTATGGGAGCAGCGCTCTTGGAGTGGTCTCATCGGCAGCCGCGGGACGTCAATCGCAGCTGGCGGCGAAGATCTACTTCTAGCCGTTACTCTGCACCCAGAACAAAAGGCGCCTACGGGCGCCTTTTGTTTTTGGGAACGACGATGGACTTCCGGGCCAACATCGGGGTCCAGGGAGAACCTGATCATGGCCTCTGCAAGGAAGTCACCTTAGACGCAGGTATCAGGAAAAGGTGATCTGTAATCACGGAGAGTTCGTCACATTTATATGAATTTATGGATTTCATCAGGCCCCTGCGGTACTTAAGTACTTGATTTCAGGTGTCCGAAAATGGACTCCAGATTGCTACTGATGGTGCAGAAAGCCTTCCCCAGCACAGGTTTGCTGTTCTCGCCCCGTAGCGAATTCAGATTTTGCACGAATCAGTACCTGCTTCGGTTTCAAGTAGCAAATGGTGGGAAAACAGGTCTTTTCCGAGGTGGAGAGGGCTTGGTCGTTCATTCCGGGCACCTCAGAATCGTCGCCCGGTGGTCGTGAATGATGCGCAGCGGGAAAACCCCTTGATGGAGGAGCTGTGATGAAGCAACTCAGGTTACGTTGGTTGATCGTGACGGTCGTGACCGCATTTTGGGCCTGTACCGGCATCGCGATCCATGCATTTGGCCAGGCAACAAACACGGGTACCGTAGTCGGCGAGGTCTCCGACCCAAGCGGAGCGCTGGTCCCGGGCGCGACGGTGACGCTGACGGATCCGTCAGCGGGCGTGAAACTGACGGACGTGACGAACGCGGCCGGCAAGTACGCCTTCACCACGGTGCCACCGGGAACCTACACCATCACCGTGTCCAAGGCCGGATTCTCGACTGAGAAATCCGAGGGCGCGGAGGTGAACATCGGCAGCCAGCTGACCCTCAATTTGAAGATGAAAGTGGGCGGCGGTTCGGAAACTGTCGAAGTGCAGTCGATCGGCACTGAACTGCAGACGCTCAATTCCACGGTGGGCCAGTCGATTCCGCAGGAAGCGATCGATTCGCTGCCCAGCCTGAACCATGACGTGAATACTTTCACGTCGATGCAGCCGGGGGTCGATCCAGCCGGCAACGTAGCGGGCGCGGTGAACGATCAGAGCACCTTCCTGCTGGATGGCGGCCAGATCACGAATGACATGGACGGCAGCATGGCCGTCTACACGGGCAGCTTCGCCGGTGATCCGACGGGGGTTTCCGGAGCCAACGGAATGCTGGCGGCCGGCCCGACGGGCGTGATGCCGACGCCTCAGGACAGCGTGGAGGAAGTCAAGGTCAATACCGCGAACCAGACGGCGGACTTCGACAACTCGGCGGGCGCGCAGGTTGAGTTTGCGACGCCGCGCGGCACCAACCGCTGGCATGGCGGTGTGTACGAATACTACCTGGACAACGGCTTCGATGCGAACACGTGGCAGAACAACCAGACCGCTACGCCGCTTACCCAATATCACTACAGCCGGTTTGGCGCGAAGGCGGGTGGGTTCATCCTTCCGGCGTTCATGGGCGGAAGGACGTACTTCTTCGGGTTCTTCGAGGGCTTTCGTTACCCGCAGGCGGAGACGATTGAGAGGTCGGTGCCCTCGGCCAATATGGAAGCGGGCATCCTGTCGTTTGGCGGCGTTAATTACAACATGAAGACGCTGGATCCGCGTGGCATCGGCATCAACCCGGACGTGGCGGCCATGTGGAGCAAGTACATGCCGGCGGGGAACGATGTGACCTGCGGCGGGCTGGCAGGCTCGGAATGCGATGGAGTGAACGAGATCGGCTTCAAGGGCAATCTGTTGCTGCCGCTAAGCAGCAACGACATGGCCTTCCGCGTCGATCATGCTTTCAGTTCGAAGTGGAACTTCTTTGCGAGCTACCGCTATTACAAGCTGACCCAGGCCGTGGGCGATCAGGTGGACATCGGCGGGTTCTTCTCAGGCGATAAGCTGGGAGTTCCAGCCTCAACAGCCGCGCGGCCGCAGCAGCCATGGTATCTGGTCGCGGGTCTGACCACCAGCATCAGCGCGAATACCACCAACGATCTTCATTACAGCTTCCTGCGCAACTTCTGGCAGTGGGGGACGGACAACGCGCCGCCACAAATTTCCGGGCTGGGCGGGGCGATGGAACCGTTCGGCGAGACTTTAAGCACGGTGCTGGCGCCGTTTAACGTGAACACGCAGGACATCCGCACCCGCTTCTGGGACGGACAGGACAACTTCTTCAGCGATAACCTTTCGACGCTGAAAGGGAACCACCTGATCCAGTACGGCGGGCAGTACCAGCACAACTACGATTATCACCAGCGCAGCGACAACGGCGGCGGCATCAACTTCACGCCGACTTATCAGTTGGGCGATTCGGCCGGCTCCGGTCTGGTGGATATGTCCGGCATCGGCGGCGGGTACCCGACCACAACCACGGCGGCGCGCGATGCTGCGGCGGTGTATGGCATCGTGACCGACGCGCAGGTCGCGTACACGCGCAGCGGCAGCAATCTCGCGCTGAATCCGCCTCTGACGCACGCGTTCGATCAGAGCACCATTCCGTACTACAACGTGTATTTCAGCGACACCTGGCACATGAAGCCGAGCTTCACGCTGACGTACGGCATGGGCTGGACGCTGGAAATGCCGCCGACGGAGGCGAACGCGAAGCAGACAGTACTGGTGGATGCTTCCGACGAACCGGTGCGCGCGGCCGATTACCTCAACCAGCGCAAACTGGCCGCGGAACAAGGCAGCGCCTACAACCCGGAGCTGGGTTTCGCTCTGGTCCACAACGTTGGCAGTGGGTACAAGTACCCGTATGACCCATTCTATGGGTCGTTCAGCCCGCGCGTCGGCGTGGCCTGGAACCCCAGCTTCTCCAAGGCGACGGTCATTCGCGGCGGCTACGGGCGGATTTACGGACGGCTGAACGGCGTGGATCTGGTGCTGGTGCCGCTGCTCGGTGTCGGCCTGATCCAGGCTGTGGATTGCCGGCAGACCTACATGAGCGGCGCCTGCGGACCGACGAATCCGACGGTGGCCAATGCGTTCCGAGTGGGAGTGGACGGCAACTCGGCTCCTCTGCCCGCAGCGGCCCCAACCCTGCCCCAGCCGGCTTATCCGGGCTATAACCTGGTTGCCGGTTCGGCCAGCGAGGGCATGGATCCGACCTTCCGGCCGAACGTTGTCGATTCGTTCGACTTGACGGTGCAGCGACAGGTTGGGCAAAAGTCGTTGCTCGAAGTCGGCTACATCGGACGGTTGATCCACCACGAATACCAGCCGGTCAACCTGAATGCTGTTCCGTACATGATGTCGGTGGGCGGGCAGCAGTTCCAGGCGGCCTATGCGGCTCTGGAAAAGTACATGGGCTGCGCGACGTCTGTCGGGGCCTGCGGCGCCAATGTACCGGCGGCCGGGAGCGCGGCCTACACCAGCTACATCAACTCCATGGCCACGCAGCCGTTCTTTGAAGCGGCGCTGAAGGGGTCGGGGTATTGCAACGGATACTCAAGCTGCACCGCGGCCGTGCTCGATCAGGAAGGCGTCTATGGGACAGGCAACCTGTTCTATCAGGCGGTCTGGAGCATGTGGTCGGATATGGACACTACCGGCAGCTTCAACTTCCCACGCACGATGATGAACACGGCGATCCCGGGCCAGGCGTTGGGCGGCAGCGGGCAATTCAGTAGCGGCGTTGCCCTGAACGCCAGCTCCGGCTACGGAAACTACAACGGCGGCTTCGTCAGCTTCGGCACGCGCCAATGGCATGGGCTGACGATGCAGCACAACTTCACCTACAGCAAGGCGCTGGGTACCGGCGCCGTGGTGCAGGCGTCGAGCGAATATACGCAAAACGACGCCTACAACCTGGGCGCGATGTATGGCAACCAGGCCTTCGACCGGAAGCTGGTCTACAACACATACATTGTGGCCTCGGAGCCGTGGTTTAAGGGGCAGAACGGCTTGCTGGGCCGGGCAGCGGGAGGCTGGGCGTTCGCTCCCATCTTCACCGCCGGCTCGGGACCGCCGGTTTATTGCAACACGTGGACCGATGCTCAGGGCTGGGGCGCCGGCGATGGCGCGAATTACTTCGACAACGAGCAGTGCATTTTCACCACACCCTATAAGGGCGGGCATTCCGCACACTTCGGGGTAACGGGGGGCACCGATCCGTTCGGTAACTCGGTTGGAACCGAGACGTCGGTGACGCCGGTGAATTACTTCAAGAACCCGGCAGGGATCTGGGGGCAGGTGCGTGCGCCGATTCTGGGTATCGACACCAAGAACCCCGGTCAGGGCGCCATCACGGGCCAGCCGTACTGGAACCTCGATGGGCAGATCAAGAAGGATGTCCGTATCGCAGAATCGGCGACCTTCGAATTCTCGTTCATCGCAACCAACATGCTCAACCACCGGCAATTCGGCGATCCGGGGCAGGCTCTGTATTCTCCCGGCACGTGGGGTGTGCTGAATGGCCAGGCCAACCCGCCTCGCGCGATGGAGTTCGGAGGACGGATCACCTTCTGAGCTAACCTGAGCCGAGACAAAACGCCGTAGCGCGAAAGCGGAGGGGGAAACCCTCCGCTTTCGCTTTGCGTGCCACTTCGGAATTCCACAGATGGGACGAAAGTGGGAGCGATTATTCCCTGGCCCGGCCTTGCCTTTTTGGAGAAGCGCAGGTAAAAAGGTTTTCCTGGACAGCTGAAAGGGAATCTTTTTTGTCAACTTTTTCGCTTTTGTAAGGCAACCTAAATCTCTCTCAGGGAATCCCCCTTTCCAATGATTGCTGACATCCTCCTGGTGGACGACAATTGCATTCAGGCGACCACCAGAAAGGCCATCCTGGCTCGCTCGGGCGGCGACGTCGCGGTTGCGTGCGACGGGGGGCAGGCTCTAGCTATGCTCGATCAGGCGGGAATGCTGCGGCCCGTGGGGCTGGTGGTGACGGATCATCTGATGCCGGGTATGAATGGGCCGGAGTTCGTCGCCAGGCTGAGGGCTAGATTTCCGGACCTTCCGGTGGTAGTGCTGAGCGGGCTGGCGGAGGCCGAGGATGAATACCTCGACCTGGACGTGATCTTCCGGGTCAAGCCGTTTCCTCCGGATGAACTACTTGCGCTGGTGCGGTCGTTGCTGACGCAGCCGATCGGCCGGACGGCCTAGCCTTCCACGGCAAACCCCAGCTTTCTATCGATTGCCACTTCCGCGGGCTAAGTGTGAGATTTGTCACAGCGCCCTTCGCTGCCTGACGTGAAGATCAGAGTGTTCCCTGGTTGCCGCGCGGCGTCGTTGATCCCCTGAAAGTGCGACAATCAGAAGGTCGATCCCTATGCCTGCATTTGGCAGTTTTGCACTTCTCGTCGCGCTCGCTCTGAGCGGATACAACCTGCTGGCAGGAGCGGTAGCGCTGCGCCAGCTGGCCACTGGCAAGCGGGGTTGGATTTCCGCCGAGAAGCTGGCCGAGACGGCGCGGCGAGCCGGCATCGCCAGCTTTATTGCGACAGCGTGTGCGGCGTTTGCACTGGTTTGGGGCGCCTTCACCAACGACTTTTCGGTCGCATACATTACCGAACACTCGAATCGCGCCCTGCCGGCGGCCTACAAGTTTGCCGCGCTGTGGTCGGGGCAGGAGGGCTCGCTGCTGCTGTGGGCGTTCCTGCTGTCGGCGTATGGGTTTGTGCTGCGGGTGCGGCACAAGGTCGATGTGAAGCTGACGGCTTATGCCTCGACGATCCTCGCTGGGATTCAGGTGTTCTTCCTGCTGCTGGTGAATGTGGCGGCGACGCCGTTTTCGCTGGTGCAGGGAGCGGTGCCGCCGGATGGAAACGGGCTCAATCCGTTACTGCAGTATCCGGAGATGGTGATTCATCCGCCCATGCTGTATCTCGGCTACGTGGGATTCAGCGTGCCGTTCGCCTTTGCGCTGGGCGCGCTGATGATGCGGTATCCGGGCGAGAAGTGGATCCACATCACCCGGCGCTGGACCATGGTGACGTGGCTGTTCCTGACCGTAGGCGTCTTTCTCGGCATGCACTGGGCCTACTCAGTGCTGGGCTGGGGCGGCTACTGGGGCTGGGACCCGGTGGAGAATGCTTCGCTGATGCCGTGGCTGACCGGCACGGCCTTCCTGCACTCGGTGATGATGCAGGAGAAGCGCGGCATGATGAAGAGCTGGAACGTGTGGCTGATCTTTTCGACATTCATGCTCGCGATTTTGGGGACGCTGCTGACGCGCTCGGGGCTGGTGAGTTCGGTGCACGCGTTTGCACAGTCAGCGATCGGGACGTGGTTCTGGGTCTTCCTGGTGATCGTGCTGGCGGTGTGCCTGTTCACCTACATCCTGAACCGCGATCATCTGAAGACCGAGCACAAGCTGGAGTCACTGGTCTCGCGCGAGTCGAGTTTTCTGTTCAACAACCTCGTCCTGCTGGCCGCGTGCTTCACGGTGTTGTGGGGAACGCTGTTTCCGGTGCTGTCGGAATACGTGCAGGGCAATCGGGTGACGGTGAGCGCGCCGTTCTATAACCGCGTGGCCGTGCCGATTGGCGTGTTTCTGCTGTTTCTCACCGGCATTGGCCCGCTGCTGGCGTGGCGCTCGACGTCGATGCGGAGTATTCGGAAGAACTTCATGCTCCCGGCGATCGTCGGGCTGGTGGTGGCGATCGCGATCATCCCCCTGGGGGTGCATCCCTGGACGATTTTCACGACGGATGAGCAGGGCGCGTTCTACGCATGGATCACGTTTGCGATGGCGGCCGCTGTGCTGACGGCGATCTGCGCGGAGTTTTTCCGCGGCGGGCGGGTCATCCAGCAGAAGTCCGGCCAGAATCTGCTGGCCTCGATGGTGGAGCTGACGCGGCGCAACACACGGCGGTATGGCGGATACATCGTTCACTTCGGGATTGTGCTGATCTTCATCGGGATCAGCGGGCAGGCGTTCAACCAGAGCCACGAGCAGACGATGAATTACAAGCAGAGCTTCACGCTCGGGCCGTATCGGGTGGAGTGCCTCGATTATTCGCAGGATTCGAATCCGAATTACGACACAGAATTCGCGCTGCTGAATGTTTATCGCGGCGATCATTTCGTAACGAAGCTGGCCCCGGAACTGCGTGTGTACGCGGCAAGCCAGCAGCCTTCGACGATCGTCGCCAACCACTCGACGCTGGTGGCAGACCTGTACGTCATCTACGCCGGCAAGGATCCCGCGACGGGCCAGCCGGTGATCAAGGCGTTCCTGAATCCGCTGGTGGCGTGGATCTGGATTGGGCTGATGGTCACGATTCTGGGCACGGGGATTGCGCTGGCGCCCAATCTGAGCGCAGCGATTGCGGCGCAGCGGCATCGGGCCGCGGTTCCGGCTGAACCGGTTCCGGCGGGAAGGGTGGGCGGCTGATGCGGCAGCTCACGCGATTGGCGCTGTTGCCGCTGTTGATAGTCCTGGGCGTGGCCACGCTGGGCTCGGCGGACACCGAGGCCCGCTATAACGATCTCGGCCACAAGATGATGTGCGTCTGCGGATGCAGCCAGATTCTGATCGAGTGCAACCACGTGGGCTGCCCGGATTCGGATCGCATGCTCGGCGAACTGCGCGCCGCGATTGCCGGCGGCGGCACCAATGATGCGATTCTCGCCGCCTTTCAGGACAAATACGGGCCGACGGTCCTGGCCGCGCCGATGCTGACGAAATTCAATATTGTTGCTTGGATTGTGCCGCCAGCTCTGCTGGTGCTGGGTCTGGTGGGGACGTTCATGCTGGTGAAGAAATGGCGGCTGCGAGCAGCGACCATGCCGGTGGTCGAGGATGATGCAGTGTCGCGGGAGCTGCGGGAGCGGATCCGCAAGGAGACGGAGGTATGAACATGACGACGATTGCCTGCGGCTTGCTGCTGATCGGCGCGTTTCTGTATGTCTTCTGGCCGGAGAAGAACGTCGAGGCGCAGCACCAAAAAACCCGCCTCGAATATCTGCGTGAGCGCAGAGAAGTGCTCTTCGATAACCTGCGGGATCTGAATTTCGAATACCGTTCGGGGAAGTACCCCGAAGAGGATTATGCGTCGCAGCGGGCCATGCTGGAAAACGAGGCCGCCGAGACAGTGGCCGAGATCGACCTGCTGGAGTCGGACGCATTCGCCCCGCAGCACGGCTGAATTCTGAAGAAGACGGGAAACCCATGAAGCTGATTTCTCAATTTGCGCTTTTTGCCGCGGTGGCTTTGCCGGTTTCGCTGAGTGCGGCCACGATTTCCGGCACAGTGACCGACCGGACCACCAACAAGCCCGCGGCCGGCGACACGGCCGTGCTGCTGGACCTGCAGCAGGGTATGCAGGAGTCGGCGCGGACGACGATCGACGCGAAGGGGCATTACTCGTTTAGCGTGCCGGACAACGCCGGCATGCACCTGGTGCAGGTGGAGCATCAGAAGGCGTCGTACTACGGGCCGGTGCCGCCAAGCACATCGGTGGTGAACATCGACGTCTTCGACGTGGTGCCGAAGGTGGATGGGCTGCACCTCTATGCCGACGTATCGCGCATGGAAACGGATCCGCAGGGACTGAGCGTGACGGAGAGCTACTTTATCCGCAACGAATCGAAGCCCCCGAAGACGCAGCTGAGCACGCATAGCTTCGAGTTCTACCTGCCACAGGATGCGGTGCTGGAAGGCGCGACGGCGACCGGGCCGGGCGGGATGGCTGTGTCCAACTCGCCGGTCCCGATGGGAGACCCGGGGCATTACGCGTTTATATTTCCGCTGCGTCCGGGCGAGACGCGGTTTCAGATCGGATATCGGATTCCCTACACCGGAAGCGCGACGCTGCACGCGCGTGTGACCCTGCCGGCGGAGAACATTGCCGTCATGCTGCCGAAGAGCATGAACTTCGACGGCGGAAAGAGTTTTCAGGTGCTGGGCGGTGAGGCAAGCGGGCCGGGAACGCAGACATGGCTTGCCACCAATGTGCCTCCGGAGACGCCGGTGGCGTTCACGGTATCCGGCACGGGATCGATGCCGCGTGAGCAGCAGAATCCGCAGGGCGGCGAGAACCAGGGAATGGGCCAGGGCGGGCCGGGCATGCCTACGGATCAGGGAGCGCCGGGCGGACAGGATCAGCCAGGGGCGCAGAGTGGCGGGCCGGGCGGTGGCGTGGCGGGAGCAGTGCCCATCGGCACACCCGACCCGCTGCAGAAGTACAAGTGGTACATCCTGAGCGGACTGGGACTGGCGCTGGTGATCGCGGCGGCATTCCTGCTGCGCTCCAAGCCTGGACAGGCCACGGCGCCTGTTGCTGCAGAGCCTTCACCGCTCACGCCGACACTGCCTCCGGGTGTGAGGGCGACCGCGTATCGCGCACAAGCGGCTCCGGCGGTGGCTACCAACGGGGCGCCTCAGAAGGCGGGGACGACATCGGGGACGCTTCACACCAGCGCGTCAACAGCAGGCGCACCGGGGACCCCGATGCTCGCGGCTCTGAAGGAAGAACTGTTCCAGCTCGAGACAGAGCGGCTGGAAGGCAAGATTAGCAACGCGGAATATGCCGAGCACAAGGCGGCGCTGGAAGTGCTGCTAAAGCGTGCGCTGGCGCGCGAGGCTGTCAAGCGATGACCCGGTCAGGGCTGTAGCGCGCAAAGCGCAGCTACGCGGTAAGCCAGGTGAGAAGCAGGAAGAGAGCCGCTGCTGCTGCTGCGATGGGATAGGCGTAATCCTGGTTCTTGCTTGAGCTCTTCGGCTCGTTGACGGGGAGGGGATTCATACACGGCCTCACGGGGAAAATTTCTCGTTTGCTTAGACACATTCTTCGGCAAGAACGATTCGGAGCGTGAGGGTTATTTCTCAAAAGGAATCGGAGGAGTGCCGCGGGAGTTACCTTTAGGGGATCGTGCGAGGCGATGGAACGGACGCGAGATCGCATCCGAGAGCCGGTTGTACAATCGCCTCGATGAGCACACCTGGATCTGAGCCCGGATTGTTTCGCCCTCCGCAGCCAGCGGCGTCTGAACCGCGGTCGGCCATGCCCTGGATCATCGCTCTCGGCGTGGTGGTGATCGCGATCGGGGTGCTGGTGGCCCTCAGCCATCGATCCGCACCGCAGAATCCCGGCGGCGCGGGATTGGCTCCCGCCGATCCTTACGCGGCGAGTCTGCCCATCAGCAATATCCAGATGAGTCAGGCCGGCAACATGGCCGGGTCGCAGACCACCTATGTCGATGGCCAGATCACTAACCAGGGACAAAAGACGGTCATCGGGATCACGGTGCAGGTGGCATTCCATGGGTTCACGAATCCCATTGCGAAGAAGGAAACGATGCCTCTGACGCTGATTCGGACGCGGCAGCCTTATGTAGACACCCAGCCGGTGAGTGCGGCCCCTATCGTTCCTGGGGAGACCCGTGAGTTTCGCCTCATCTTCGATAACATACCGCAGGACTGGAACCAGAACTATCCGGAGATTCGAATCATCCAGGTTCTTGCCCGTTAGGCCCCACCCAACCCTCCGATGCGCGTAATTTCTTCCCGATCCCGGTGGAGCGTGCGTTTTTTACAGAGACCCGGGAGTAACCAAGCGGCCGACCTTGGTACATTATTCGCTGATTTCAATGGGTTTAGGTGGAGTCATCCGGCCGGTCAACGGTTTGGCATGGCGAGTGCTCTTTATCTCCGTGCAATACGGGGTGCTGCGCAGCTCACCGAAGCTACAGCTACAGAGAAAAACACTATGAAAACATGGTTGAATCCCGGTTCCCTTACAGTGCTGCTGGTTGCGGTAGGTCTGGGTTTGCCAGCAGTCGCGCAGTCCACTTCGGAT
Organism: Acidobacteriaceae bacterium; assembly: GCA_050011735.1. GTDB lineage: Bacteria > Acidobacteriota > Terriglobia > Terriglobales > Acidobacteriaceae > Palsa-343. Next base: position 21,311 of record JBEKIN010000007.1, read on the forward strand.
CAGCAGCCCCAGGTCCAAACAGGCGCCTCCACCAACGCACAGGCCCAGGCCCAAACAGCCACCCCGCAGACGGGCACCGGCAAAGCCCCTCTGGCCGAGAAGTCCAATGAGGGCTTCTGGGGCAAGGTGAATCCCTTTGCCCGCAAGAAGTGGGTAGACCGTCAGCTTGATCCGGTGAAGGATCGGCTGAACGAACTGGATCAGTTGCAGGCCAAGAACGCGGCTGACATCAGGGACGTCGACCAGCGGGCGCAGAACGGTATTCACGCCGCGCAGTCCACCGCTGACCAGGCGAACCAGGTGGCCACCACGGCCAACCAGGCAGCCATGCAGGCGCAGCAAACCGCACAGCAGGCGAACGACAAGACGGCTCAGCTGGGCGAGACGGTTTCGAATCTCGATCAGTATCGTCCCGTCAACAACACCGACATCCGCTTCCGTTCCGGCCAGACAGTGCTGAACGACAAGGCGAAGGACGCGCTGGATCAGGTCGTGAGCCAGCTGCAGGGCCAGAAGGGGTACGTGGTCGAAGTAGAAGGGTATTCGCGCTCACACGGTACGGTGGGCATGGAGAATTCGCAGCACATGGCCGAAGCGGTCGTGCGGTATCTGGCGGAAAAGCAGATTCCAGTATGGCGGATTCATGAAGTGGCGATGGGAAACACGCCGTTCAGTTCGGAAGACAACTCCGAAGCGAAGCCGGGCAGCGTGGTTCGCGTCAGCCTGATGCAAAACAGTTTAGCGGCCTTGAACACGCCGTCCAATGGCGGTTCACCGATTGGTGCGACGCAGCAGAATTCCGCGCAGCCCTCCCCTCAGGGTGCTGCGTCGCAACCAACGGCTCAGCCTCAGCGATAGGCAGGCCCAACAAGCTCTCACACAACGAGAGAACCAAGGCAGATTGGCCCCTCACCCCGAGGGGCCCTTTTTTTGGTATTTGCAGCCGATCGCCTGATCACTTGATCACATGAAGCGCGTTTGCGCCATCCCTCACGGCATTCACAACGAGCCGGCGATCGAATGTGGCCAGTTGTCCTCCGTGTGTCACCGCAAGCGCCAGAAGATAGGTATCGCTTAACTGAGCGGAATGGAGAAAGCGGGAAGGGTCCACGACGGGACAATCCATCAGGCTGAGATCGTCGTGCCAGAAGACATGTCCGGGAAGGGCGCAAAGGGCCGTCAGGATCTCGGATACAACAGCCGGGGTTCCGGGTGAATTGAAATAGGCCGGGCTACCCACGATGCGCAGCACGGCGTTTTCGGTGAATGGACAGGTTGCCCATTGTTTCCGGCCGATGGCATGAAACCAGCGATGTGCCGGATCATGGTGAACGTGTAGCCCATCGATCAGGGAAATCAGCACGTTCACGTCGAGCAGGAATGTCATGGAAGTTCATCGCGAAGCCGATTCACCAGTTCCATCGTTACGGGCCGTCCGTCGGGGCGTCGAGGCAGCAGAGGAACTCCGTTGCGGGTCTTACAGTGTCGGCTACGCGGCGCGAGGCCTTTTCTGGCAAGGGAGGAGATTACTTCTCCGACGCTCTTCCCCTCACTCGCGGCCAGCCCCTTCGCCGCTGCGAGAACATCATCGTCAATGGCCAATGTGGTTCGCATACATCATCAAACATCGCTCATCATACATCAATCATCAGGGGAACATCCAATGCCGCTACTTCCCCATCCGCGACGGCAGCCAGAAGACCAGTGACAGCACACGCTGAGCAGGATCGACCGTCCCCAGCGGGAAGTAAACCGTCGTCTGTTCACCTCGCCACGAGAAGTCGCGGGGGAAACGGCCGAGGGGCAGGCCAGTTTAGCCCACCAACACGACCACGGCGCCGCGGACGACCATCAGCAGACCCCTGCCGATGAGGATCCCGGCCGTGGTGATTCATTTCTCCAGTTTAGTTCCCGCGCACATGCGCGATTTCGTCACTTCGAGTGACACCGCGCCGTGGCCAATCTGGTAGGCTTGGGGCGCGGACGAGAGCCGCCCAAGAGGAGATTTAACTATGCATTTACGCCGGTTGATGTGCGGTGTGCTTTGTACGGCGCTGGCGGGGCCAGTGATTCTACATGGACAGGCAGGGTCGGCGATGACGGCCGCGGCTCCGGCAACGCAGACGCCCGCGGATTCGCTGAATGCGCTGATGGGATTGCTGCAGCAGGAAGTCGTGGGCGCGGCGGAAGCGATGCCGGCCGACAAATTCGACTTCGCGCCACCGGCGACCATGGGCGAATTCAAAGGGGTGCGCACTTTCGGAGCGCAGGTGAAGCATCTGGCCGAGGCGAACTACGAATTTTTTCAGGGGTGGACTGTTCCAGGCGCGACCGCCGTGGACTCGAAGACGATTGAGGCGCTGACCACGAAAGACGACATCGTGAAGGCGCTGAAGGATTCATACACCTACGCCCATGCGGCGATCGGCACGATCACCCCGGACAACGCGTTTCTTGTCATGGGAAAGCCGCCGCGGACCGCGACCCGTGTCTTTCTGGCGTCGTTCTGCATTGCCCACTCCATGGATCACTATGGGCAGATGGTGGAGTATCTCCGCATGAACGGGATCATTCCGCCCGCGAGCCGGCAGCAGGGATCGATGTAGCCAGTGGGGAGTAGCCAGTAACGAGGCCCCGACTCTTTCCGCCACCACACGCGGAATCCTCGGGGCCTCTGTATTGCCACCAGGCTACCCGCTACCGGCTGTTCCTGCGACAATGTTCCCGGGATGAGTCTCGGACGCACTGCGCATTTGGAAGTGGAGCGGCGGCGGCATCCCGTGCTGCGCGTGCTCCTGATCCTTTTTCTTCTGCTGGTGGTTGCGCTCGCCGGCACGGTGCTGACCGGCGGAGTGTGGCTCAAGCACAAGATGCGTTCCTCGCTGCCGGAACTCGACGGAAGCTTACCGACGCCAGGCCTGACCACGCCGGTCGTGGTGCGGCGGGACCGCCATGGCGTTCCGCACATTCAGGCGGCCAACCTCGACGATCTGCTCTTCGCGCAGGGCTACGTGACCGCGCAGGATCGGCTCTGGCAGATGGATATGGTTCGCCGCGTGGCCGCCGGCGAGGCGGCGGAGATTCTGGGCTCGAAGCTGGTGGAACACGACCGCATGCAGCGCGTGCTGGCCATGCGGGCGACGGCGGAACGGCTGACCGCGAGCCTCGATGACCGGAACCGGCGATACTTCGACGATTATGCGCGCGGGGTAAATGCCCTTATCGGGTCGCATCAGGACCGGCTGCCGCCGGAGTTTCGGTTGCTGAGGTATCAGCCCAAGCCGTGGCAGCCCGTGGATTCCATGCTCGTGGTGATGAGCATGGTGCAGATGCTCGATGAGCACTGGCCGGAGAAGCTGGAGCGAGAACGGATTACGGCGCGCATCGGCCCGACGCTGGCCGCGGATCTGTATCCCACGGGTTCGTGGCGGGACCGTCCGCCGATTACGACCGAGCCGCCGATTACCGCGCCCCAACAGAATATTCCCGATGTGCCGCTGGATGAGACCCAGGATGGCGTGCTCAAGGACGATCTTCTGCATCTGCGCCGGTTGACCGGAGCCCCGGATTGCCTGAGATGCGTCCCCGGATCGAACCAGTGGGTCGTTTCGGGGTCGAGGACGGCAAGCGGCCACGCGATGCTCTCGAACGACATGCATCTGGAACAGGAGATTCCGAATATCTGGTACGAAGTTGATCTGGAGGCGCCGGGACTGCACGCGGCGGGCGTGACCGTGCCGGGGCTGCCGCTGGTGGTGGCGGGGCACAACGAGCACGTGGCGTGGGGACTTACCGCGCTCTATGGCGATACGCAGGACATCTATGTGGAGCAAGTGAACGGGCAGGATCAATATCAGGGAGCCGATGGCGCGTGGCATGCGGTGGAGCACGAACGAGAGACCATCCGTGTGCGTGGAGGGCATGACGTGACCGTGGACGTGGCGCGCACGGCGCACGGTGTGGTGATCACGCCGGTCATCCCTGGCGAAAAGCGCGTGTTGACGTTGAAGTGGATGGTCTACGACCCGAAGGCGAGCGGGTATCCGCTGCTGCAAATGAACACGGCGGCGAACTGGACGGAATTTCGCAGCGCGCTGCAAGAGTGGTGGGGCCCGACCCAGAACGTCGTCTACGCCGACGATCAGGGACATATCGGCTACCAGGCGGTGGGCTCCATTCCGTATCGGCCCAACGGTCTCGAGGGTGTGCCGATCGCGGACCAACAGCACGAGTGGCAAGGCTATATCGCATTCGACCGGATGCCGTCGGCGCTCGATCCGCCCGGCGGGATTCTGGCGACTGCGAATGCTCGCGTGACGCCGAACCCGAACCCGCCAACAACGCCGGTAGTCGGCTCACTGACACCGGCCGCCGGGAGTGCGCCGGCTCCGGTTGTCGCGCCGCCGGAACTAACGCTGGAATGGGCCGACCCTTACCGCAACGAACGGATCTGGAAATGGCTGGGTCCGAAAAACAAGCTCACGCAACAGGACATGCTGACCCTCCAGACCGATGTTTACTCCGAACTGGACCAGGAAATAGCACAGCGTCTGGCGTACGGCATCGATCACGCGAGCCGCACCGATGCGCGGCTGCGGCAGGCGGCGGACCTGCTGCGGACGTGGGATGGCGCGGTGAATGTGGATTCAGCGCCGGCGGCGATTGTCGCGTCGGCGAAGGCGGTGTTCTTCCCCATGCTGCTGAAGCCGAAGCTGGGTGACGACTGGAAGCTCTACCACTGGGCCGAGAGCCTGTTTGCGGGCGAGCAGATCCTGATGAACGAGCCGGCCGCGTGGCTCCCGCCGCAGTACAAGAGCTGGGATGACTTTCTGGCGGACCTGGTTAGGCAGGGACTGGCGCAAGGAGGCGCGCCGGGCGACTTGCGGCAGTGGCGCTATGGATACGCGCATCCTGTTGACGTGGAGCATCCGCTGTTCGGGCTGTTGCCGTGGTTTAAGGGATGGACGGGAACCGGCGTGCTGCCGCAGTCCGGTGACACATCGACCGTAAAGCAGGTGGGCCGAACCTTTGGGCCGTCGCAGCGCTTCACCATCGATTGGTCGAATGTGGATGCGGCCACCGAGGACATCACCATGGGCGAATCGGGCAACCCATTGAGCCCGTACTATCGCGACCAGTGGCCCTGGTGGTACAGCGGCAAGACCTTCGTGCTGCCGTTCAGCGATCAGGCGGTTGCCGCGGCAACGGCGCACACATTGCGGCTGGAGCCCTGAGAACCCGCCGTGAAGTTCTGGTTTCAGTTTCCGGCCAGCGCGTCGAGCGACGCCACGCGCGCGCAGCGACGCCGGTCGTTGTTGCTCGCTGTGGTCGGCATTGCCGTGTTGCCCCTCGCGTGGCGCGGCACATCGTGCGGGCAGGATTTCGATTTTCATCTGCAAAACTGGCAGGAGGTGGTCGCGCACTGGCAGCACGGCGTCATCTACCCGCACTGGGCTGAGTCGGCGAACTATCTGGCGGGCGAGCCGCGTTTTGTCTTCTATCCGCCGCTGAGCTGGCTTGTGGGCGGCTTGCTCGGCGCGATTCTGCCCTGGACCTGGACGCCAGTCGCCTTCACCCTGCTCGCATTGCTGGGAGCCGGCTTCGGCTTCCGCGCGATGGCGCGCGAATGGATGCCCGAAGACAGCGCGACGATTGCCGCGTGCCTCTACGTTGTGAATCCTTACATGCTGTTTGTGGCGTATGAGCGCGGCGCCATGGCCGAGCTGCTCGCGGCCACCTGGCTGCCGTTGCTGGTTCTGTATGGACTGCGCGCGAAACGCTCGTTCCTGCCGCTGGCGGTCACCGTGGCTGCCATCTGGCTGACCAATGCTCCAGCGGGGGTGATGGGTTGCTACATGCTGGCCGTGTTAGTGGTGGTCGTGGCAGTGCAGGAGAAGAACTGGCGCGTTGTTGGACGAGCGGCGGGAGGGACAGCGCTGGGGTTGGGACTGGCGGGGTTCTGGCTGATTCCCGCGCTCTACGAGCAGCGATGGGTGGAGATCGCGCGCGCAATCGGGCCGCTGATGCGCGTGGAGGACAGCTTCCTGTTTGGATATGCGAAGCTGGCTGGGGCCTCCGCGGACGAACGGTTCGACATCGTCTACCACAACCAGGTGCTGCGAACCGTCTCGTGGATTGTGGTTTCGCTCATCGTAGGCGCGGTGGTCGCGGCATGGCTCGCGCGCAGGAAGCGCAACGCGATCTGGATGCCGCTGGTGGTAGTCGGCGCAGGTGTCTGCATCCTGCAGCTGCGATGGAGCGATGGGGTTTGGTGGCTGGCGCCGGAGCTGAAGTTTTTGCAGTTTCCCTGGCGATGGATGATGGTCCTGGGGTTGGTCTTTGCCGCGCTGGCTGGCCTCGCATTACGAGGCGAAGCGGCGACGCGGAGGGCCATCGCCGTGCGGGCTGCGATGATGTTGCTGCTTGCCGGCGGCACGGCGGTCCTTTCGTCGATGCTGTTTTGGCAGCCCTGCGATAAAGAGGACAACGTGCAGGCGCAGATCGCCACGTTCCACAACGGTGGTTTCGAGGGCACCGACGAATACACGCCGCAAAACGCGGACAACAGCGAGATACAGCAGGGCTTGCCGCAGGTGCGCTTGCTGAAAACTCCGAGTGCCGAAGAGGCTTCCGACGGCAACAATCCCCAGTGGAGAGCGGACCCGACAGAGGAGCTTTCCGCCGATGTGACGGTTGACCGCTGGACCCCGGAGCACAAGTCAGTGACGATCACGACCGAGCAGCCCGGGTACGTATTGCTGCGATCGATGGATTATCCGGCGTGGCAAGTAACGCGCAACGATGCGGAGGTCGGGAAGCGCGCGCGGCGCGGTGACGGACTGATCGCGATCCCCATAGAGGCGGGAGCGAATCATATCGATGTGCGATGGCGCTTCACGATCGACCAATGGGCGGGCATCGGACTTTCGTTGGGCGCGCTGGCAATTACACTGGCATTTGGATGGAAGGGAAGGCGAAGGCTCGATGTCGGCGGCTTCAGATAACATGATCGAAATGCAGGTCGATGTTCAACAGATTTTGCGGGAGGGCGTGGAGCGCACGGATCGCGCGCTGGAAAGGCTTCTGCCGCCAGTGACCCAGACGCCCGCGTCGATCCACGGAGCCATGCGGCATAGCGTATTTGCCGGCGGGAAGCGCCTGCGTCCCGTGCTGGCCATGGAAGCGGCGCGCACAATCAACGCCGTGCACGGCGGCGCGAAATCGAGTGAAGGGCTGCCGGGAGGGATCGAAGACCTCGGTGCGGCCATCGAGATGCTGCATACCTATTCGCTGATCCACGACGACCTGCCGGCCCTCGACAACGACGATCTGCGGCGCGGCAAGCCGACCTGCCATGTGGCTTATGGCGAGGCCATTGCGATTCTGGCCGGAGACGCCCTGCAGACCCGGGCCTACCAGACTCTGGCGGGCCTGCATTGCTCGCCGCAGCAGGCGATCAACATTGTCGGGCTCATCGCCGAGGCGACCGGCACGGTGGAGGGCATGATCGGCGGACAGGTGCTGGATCTGGAAGGTGAGCACACGAAGCCAACGGCGGAGAGCGTATTGGCGATTCATCGCGCAAAGACAGGCGCCCTGATCCGAGTGAGTATTGTTGCCGGCGGGATTTACGCCGGAGCCGGCGCAGACGACGCGCGAAGGTTGACAGAATTCGGCAGCAAGGCGGGCCTGGCGTTCCAGATTGTGGACGACATCCTGGACATGACGCAGGACTCCGCGCATCTGGGCAAGACCGCGGGCAAAGATATAGCCAGCGACAAGGCTACATGGCCGGCTGTATTCGGAATCGAAGCTTCGCTGAAAGACGCGAACCGCCTGATCGGCGAAGCATTCACGGCGCTGGAGCCTTACGGAGAAGCGGCGGCAGGATTGAAGGCCGTAGCCAGATACCTTGTGGAGCGGACACACTAAGACACAGGCACCGGGGAACCGGGAACAGGCAGCGAGGAACTAGATGCCCACGCCGTATTCAGCGCCGAGTTCTTCCCCCGCGTGAGAGTAGATATCCGACGGAGTGCGGCGCTTGAACTTGTAGCGCAGCCGCAACTCCCGGCCCACGTACAATCCGAGTGCGGTGACGGCGAGTGCGACCGAGGTCCATCCAATGGCGCGCAGCGCGCCGGACGACGACTCGGGTGATTCGGGAACCAAGGCTTCCATAATGCTGACTTTCTTGTTTTTTCTGTGACCGCAGAACATGCGCGTTCCCCAGGGCGCCATGGCTCCATGATAGCGCAGGTTCGCGCCGGGGCTCATGGTGTCTGCGTTATATATCGGCCCAATTCCGCCGGACATACATCATTCGAGTGATTCGATGCTCCGAAGGAGCGTTACCTTCCGCTCCGGCGGCAAAAAACTTGCCTCGATGGAATTAGCCGCCACTTCCCGCAGCTGCTCCTCGGTGAAACCAAAGCCCTTCCCGGCCAGGCAGTACTCGTCTTCGAGGTCGCTCCCGAACAGGGCCGGGTCGTCCGAGTTCAGCGTTACCATCAGGCCGGAATCGAAGTAGCGGCGCAGAGGGTGGTCCTCAGCGCGAGCGCAACACCCGGTGCGCAGGTTGGAAGTGACGCAGATTTCCACCGCAATCTGGCGCTCCGCCAGCAGGTCCATCAATTCGGGATCGTGTACCGCCGAGAGCGCATGACCGAGGCGTTCTGCCCCGATGTTGATCGCGCCCCAGATGCTTTCCGGCCCCGCCGTTTCCCCGGCGTGCGCGGTCAACCGGAGCCCGGCCTCGCGAGCCTCGGCGTAAAGCTCGCGGAATGGCTCGGTCCCAACCCGGCGCTCGTCGCCGCCGATGCCGATCCCCACGATCGACGGAAACTGCGGCCGCAGCTCAGCCGCTTTGCGAAAGACGCGAGCGGCTTCCTCAGGGCCAAAGTGCCGCACGGCGTCGAAGATCCAGTAAAGAGAAATCCCCAGCTCCGCCTCCGCACGCACACGCGCACGCTCCATCCCAAGAAAGAGCGGCTCGAACTCGCAGCGCCGCCAGTAATAAACGACGCCGACGGAAACGTAGACCTCAGCATGGACGATTCCCTGGCGCGCCAGACGCTCGAGCATGCGCCATGTCACAAGCTCGTAGTCGTCGGCAGTGCGAAGATGCTCGCTCACCGCCTTGAAAGCCATCAGGAAACCGGTGAAGTCGGTGTATTGGTACAGGGCACGCGCCTGGGCGAGGTCGAGCGGCTGGCCTGGGTTGCGAGCGCAAAGCTCAACAAGGGTCTCCGGCGTGACTGTGCCTTCCAGATGGAGATGCAGCTCAGCTTTAGGCAGGCGGCGAATGAAGGGGGATGATTCCATGCGGTAACCGTTCAGGGTACAGGAAGATACGCGGCGAAGGAGGGCCGCAGGCGAAGACGGCGCATTGCCCCAAAACAGGCCAATACTGGAGTAATCGACCGGATGCTCCGCCTTTCGTGGGATTGCCTAATAGTCAAAAAGTGGCTGGAATCAAACTTACAATCTTCGCAGGCCCGAGAGCAGGAGCACGGTGGACGTTCGCCAAAATTTGCTGCAATGGTACGACCAAAATGCGCGGGACCTGCCGTGGAGACAGACTCGCGACCCGTACGCGATTTGGGTCTCGGAGACCATGCTGCAGCAGACCCGCGTGACAGTGGTGATCGACTATTACACTCGGTTCCTGGCGCGGTTTCCCACGCTCCACTCTCTGGCGCAGGCCGAGGAGACGGAAGTGCTGGCCCTGTGGAGTGGACTTGGCTACTACCGCCGCGCGCGGGCGCTGCACGAGTCGGCGCGAGCCGTGATTGCCGAGCATGGGGGCGAAATTCCGAAGACAGCCGCGGCTCTCAGCCGCCTGCCGGGAGTGGGTGTCTATACCGCGGCGGCCGTCGCCAGCATCGCCTTCGGCGAGCCGGTTGCGGCGGTCGACGGCAATGTGGAGCGCGTGCTGACGCGCTACTTTGGCCATGAACCAGTCCCGGGTGTAGCACGCAGCGGAGAGCTGCGGCGTGCCGCCGAGCATCTGGTCGATCCCGAGCGTCCCGGCGATTTCAATCAGGCGATGATGGAACTGGGCGCGACCGTTTGCCTCCCTAAGGCGCCAATGTGCCTGGCGTGTCCAATCCGCGAAGGCTGCGCCACGCGTGGCGAACACACAGTGCCGCGCACCAAAAAGATGCTGAGCCAGAAGACGGCCCTGGCCCTGGTGCAGCGCCGGCAGTGGCCCAAAGCCGAGGTGCTGCTGCAACGCCGTCCACCCGATGCTTCGCAAATGCCCAACATGTGGGAGCTGCCCTCGATCAAAGAAGGGCAGGAGAGCGAAGATATGCTCCTGCTGACGGTCCGGCACTCCATCACCAATACGAATTACTACGTGACTGTCTACGGACTCACGATGAACGAGCAGAAGCTGCTGGCGAAGGATACGGGCGAACGCGTCTGGGTTCCGGTACTGGATCTCCTCGATCAGCCGCTGACCGGGCTCACGCGCAAGATTCTGAAGCGGCTGAGGGTCATGCCCGGCTACAGCGGAATGCGGCCGGTGGTCCTCGGCGATTCAGACCAGGATGCCACGAAGGAACTCGACGCAGCCGGCGTTCGGCGCTGATCGCCTCCACAGAAAAATGAGAGCACGCGGCAGCCGCTGACTCCTCTGAGCCATTGTGTCGACGCCGGTATCGATCCGCTACAAAAAGCGCCGCTCCGGGATGGCGTAAGGCCACCTCTCCAGGATAGTCTCAGGTTCTGACCAGCCAGCTGCTGTGCTGGAAGGAGTGCTCATGCCCGAAACAGAGCCGGCCGTCGAAATCATTCCGCCGCTGACCTCGCTGACCGAGGAAGAAGCGATGCTGCGCGACACCGTGCGCCAATTTGCGCAGCAGGAGATCGCGCCCCGCGTGCGTGAGATGGACGAAGCGCAGAAGCTCGATCCGGGCATCCTGCGACAGCTCTTCGAACTGGGGCTGATGGCGATTGAGGCTCCGCTCGATCTTGGCGGCGCCGGGGCGTCGTTCTTCAGCGCCGTGCTGGCCGTCGAGGAAATTTCGCGGATCGATCCCGCCGTCGCCGTCATCGTGGACGTGCAAAATACCCTGGCGGTGAATGCGCTGCTGCGCTGGGGCAATGCCGAGCAGAAGCGGCGCTGGATTCCGCGCATGGCCGAGAAAACAGTCTGCGCGTATGCGTTGAGCGAGGCTGGATCGGGTTCCGATGCGTTTTCGCTGGCGACCCAGGCGCGCGCCGACGGCGATGGTTTTGTCCTGAATGGCCGAAAACTGTGGATCTCCAATGCCATGGAGGCCGACCTTTTCCTGGTCTTCGCGACGGTGAATCCAGAGGCGGGCTATCGGGGCATCACCGCTTTCCTTGTGGAGCGCGGCGCGGCTGGCTTTGCCGTAGGGCACAAGGAAGACAAGATGGGCATTCGCGCCTCGTCGACCTGCGAGCTGCTTTTCGACGACTGCCGCGTGCCGGCTGAGAATGTCGTCGGCGAGGTCGGCAAGGGATACAAGATCGCCATCGAGACGCTGAACGAAGGCCGCATCGGGATCGCCGCGCAGATGCTGGGGCTGGCCGACGGTGCGTGGTCGCTGGCCGTGAAGTACAGCAAAGAACGCAAGCAGTTCGGCAAGTCCATCGCGGAATTCCAGGCGGTGCAGTTTACTCTGGCGGAGATGGCCACCCAGATCGAGGCCGCGCGCATGCTGGTTTACAACGCTGCGCGGATGAAATGCGCCGGCGTTCCGTTTGTGAAAGAGGCGGCCATTGCCAAGTTGTTTGCCTCGCGCGTCGCCGAGGAAGTCGCCAGTAAAGCAGTGGAGATTTATGGCGGCTACGGCTTCGTCCGCGACTATCCCATGGAAAAGTTCTATCGCGACGCCAAGATCGGATCGATCTACGAAGGTACGTCGAATATGCAGCTGGCGACGATTGGGAAACTGATTCTCCAGTAGTCAGGGCCGCGCAATAATATCGCCTTACGGGAGAGGCGTCGCTCGATCATGTCGCCGAACGAATTCGAGGCAACGCTGGCGTTGAACGAACCGCCAAAGAGCTTCTCAGCTCCGCTGGCGGCGCTGTGGTGGGACGCCAAAGGCGACTGGCCGCGCGCGCATAGCCTGGTAGATGAGCTCGAGAGCACCGAGGGCATGGCCGTTCACGCGTACCTGCACCGCCGTGAAGGGTCGCTCTCGAACGCGGATTACTGGTATCGGCGCGCGGGGCGGCTCTATTATCGCGCAGCCCTTGAACAGGAATGGCGGGCGCTGGTCGAAGGCCTGCTGGTGCAGGCGCCCTGACGTTCTGAGTCTTTACAGGGTGTAGCGCTCGGCGGCCGCCATCTCCTCGGCGACGGCGCGTCCAATGGCGACAGTATTGATGGGATCGTGCTTCGCGAGACGGCGGAAGATCGCCATCTGCGTGCGCAGCATATCGCCCTCGGCGATTGCGCCCAGAATGCGCTCTGCCGAATCCTGAATAACACGGAAGGAGCGCGCGGCGCTGAGCTGCGCGAGCTGCACGGCGATCGGGCTGCGCCCCCCAAACTTCTCCGCGCGCAGAATCGCCGATTCCATGACCAGAATTTCGATCAGAATATCGGCCAGCGCTCCCATGATTTCCTGCTGGTCCTGCAGGTTCGTCGGATATTTCTGGCTGGCCGCCCCGGAGCAGAACAACCCCAGCTTTTTCGCGCTGGCGAGGAGTGCTTTCTCGGCGGCCAGCGGGCCGGAAGCTTCCTGGCGCGGTACCGTACCGGCCATCACTTCGTCCATGACTTTGCCGATGGCGGGCAGCAGCGGCAAACGCCCCTGCATCGCGCGTTTTAGCGTGAACCCGGTAATGATGAGGCGGTTGATTTCGTTGGTGCCTTCGAAGATGCGATTGATGCGGGAGTCCCGGTAGTTGCGCTCGGCTGGGTACTCTTCAACGTAGCCGTAGCCGCCGTAGATCTGGACGCAGTGGTCGACAGCGCGCTCCAGCATCTCCGAGCACCACACCTTCACGATGGAACACTCGACGGCGTACTCCTCGATGCGCTTCTGCACCTCGCTAGCGGGAGCGTCGTGCGCGAGCGTCGCGAGCGCCGTGTCGATGGCGCCGACGACCCGGTAGACGAGAGCTTCGCCGGCGAAGATTCCCGCGGCGGTGTCGGCGATCTTTTCCTGGATCAGTCCAAACGACGTGATGGGCTTTCCGAACGCGATGCGTTGCTTCCCGTAGCGCAGAGCATTGCGCAGCGTGTTGCGCGCCCCACCCAGAGTCGCCGCGCCTAATTTATAACGGCCGACATTCAGAATGTTGAAAGCGATGTGATGGCCCTTTCCGGCTTCTCCAAGCAGGTTCTCAACGGGGATCACGCAATCGGAGAGAACCAGTGGGCAGGTCGAGGAGCCGCGAATGCCAAGCTTATGCTCTTCCGCGCCGATCGTGAGCCCGGGTGTGTTGCGTTCGACCAGAAACGCGGAAAACTGCTCGCCATCAATCTTGGCAAAGACGATGAAAAGGTCGGCGAAGCCCGCGTTGGAAATCCACATCTTCTCGCCGTTGAGGATGTACTGCTTGCCGTCGGGCGAAAGCCGCGCCTGCGCGCGGATATTCATGGCGTCCGAGCCGGATGTGGATTCAGAAAGTGCGTAGGCCGCGATCCATTCACCGGTCGCGAGCTTCGGCAGGTATTTTTCCTTTTGCGCGGGCGTCCCGTACCAGATGACCGGCAGCGTGCCGATACCCGTGTGCGCGCTGAAGCTGACCGAAAAGCTGGCCGAGACCGCAATCCGATCGGAGACCAGCGCCGACGTAACCTTGTCCATCGCCAGACCGCCGTACTGCTCGGGCACATCGACCGACATCAACCCCAGCCTGCCGGCTTCGAGGAGCAACTCGCGCGTGACCGGGAAATTCTTCGCCTCGATTTCGGCGACGCGCGGCAGGACGGACTTCTCAGCGAACTCTGCCGTGGTGCGTGCGATTTCCTGCTGCTCATCGGAGAAGTCTTCGGGAGTAAAGATGTCCTCAGGGGCGGCGTTCTCGATGAGGAAGCTGCCGCCGACGGTTGGTTTGGGTGTCGTTGCAGTGGCCATGATTGAGTCCCTGAGAAATCATCGTACGCTGACCAGAGAAACCTCACGCGAAAGGCGTCTTAGCTCAGGTCTTCGAAGATCCCCGCCGCGCCCATACCGCCGCCCACGCACATGGTGACGAGCCCGTAACGGCCTTTCCGGCGCGGAAGCTCGCGCAGAATGGTCGCGGTGAGTTTTGCGCCGGTGCAGCCGAGAGGATGACCGAGAGCGATGGCTCCGCCGTTGACGTTGACTTTGGCAGGGTCGAGGCCGAGCTGGCGGAGGACCGCGAGCGCCTGTGCGGCGAAGGCCTCGTTCAGTTCGATGACGTCGATCTGATCAAGGCTGAGGCCAGCGAGTTTGAGGGCCTTTGGGACTGCGTAGACCGGCCCGATGCCCATCTCTTCGGGATCGCATCCGGCGTAGGCGAAGGAGACGAACCGTG